>JBKPCD010000169.1:0-37333 GCA_046727175.1 Acidobacteriota bacterium
GGTGAAAGGTATGACCAATAGGTGTATAACCATCGCGCGGAGGATGAGTATGCCAGGACGTCTACTTCACTGGAGAACGCTGTTGGCCGCCGCCGGACTCGTTGCGGCATCGGTCAGCGGGACACCTGCCGACGATGTGACGATCGAGGTGCCAACCATCCGCGCCGCTGACGGCGGCGTCTCGCGCGGCGTGCTCTATTGGAGCCCGTCAAAGCGACCCAAGACCGTCGTGGTGTCGATGCATCCCAGCAGCGACAACCAGCGCCACTTCGTGCTTCGGCCCGCGGCGGAGCACGGCTACGCCGGTTTCGGGCTGGCCGGGCGCTTCACCGGTCAGGACGCGGCCATCCACGAGCAGGTCCTGCTCGACCTTGCGGCGGGCATCAAGTGGCTCAAAGAGGAACGCGGGTTCACCCAAATCGTGCTCGTCGGCCACAGCGGCGGCGGCTCGTTGATGGCGTACTACCAAAGTCAGGCCACGACGGCACCGCCCGGGCGGTACAAGTCCACACCGGCGGGCGATCCGCCCGACTTGAACGCCTACACCATGATTCCCGCCGACGGCGTCGCGATCCTCAATGCCTCGGAAGGCGAGGGCTTGCACGTGGAACACCACCTCGATCCCTCGCTGGTCCGCGAAGACGATCCGCTGTCGATCGATCCCGCGCTCGACATGTACAACCCCGACAACGGTTTTCGCGAGCCACCGGAGGCGAGCACATACTCTCCGGAGTTCATCCGTCGTTTCCGTGACGCACAGAAAGCTCGCGACCGGCGCCTGACCGAATGGGCCCGATCCCAGGTCACGGAGCGAAACTATTACCGGGAGCTTTTGAAGGAACCGGGATTCGGGTCGTTGCCCTTCGCGCGCCGGCAGTATATCGAACGCCGTGCCGATCACCTGCCGGTGATGATTCTGTATCGCAGCGAGGCGGACCTCGCATACACCGACCTGTCGATCGATTCGTCGGACCGCGTGGTGGGATCGAACTACGGACCGCGTCCAGACCGGCGCAACTACTCGCAGGACGCGCGGGTCCGGTCGTTGCGGCCCGACGCGTACCTCAGCACGATGTCGGGCACGGCTTCGTATGCGCGCCTACACGAGAACATCAAGAAAATGACGGTGCCGACCCTGGTGCTGGGCGGCACGGCCGACCGCGGCATCTTTCCGTCGGAGCAGAAGACCACGTTCGAGATGTCCGGCGCGAAGGACAAGGCGATCGTCTGGGTCGAGGGCGCGGATCACGGGTTCGGCCCGTCGGGTCCAAAGGCGGGGGACGGCAAACAGCAGCAGCGGGCTGCCGCGGCGGTCCTCGAGTGGATGGACAAGCGGTTTCCGAAGTAGCGCGTCGCGATCGTGATGAGCCGAGGATCAGCGTTTCAACCCGGAATCTTCAGCGATTGATCCATGCATGAGATCTTGCCGCGCGCGCCCACGGGGCCGCCCGAGTTGATCTCCCCTGCACTGTTCGGAGAGTTGTCGCGGCGGTTTCCGTCGGAATTGGCCACGCACAGTCGCTTGTCACTCAGAAACGGGCTGGTCGGGAACTCGAGGATGTGATCGTTGCCGACGGCCGGGTCGGCAGCGTTTCTCAACCCGGCGGCGTTCAACGGATTTCGGAAGATCTCGATGACCCGGCGGTCGTGCGTGACGACGACGAGCGCGTTTCGTTCGTTGGCGGCGTTCCAGATGTTGCCGGCCCGATCCAGCGCGATACCGTCGGTACCTTCGAGCAGCGGGTGGGCCACGAGGATGTTCTCGAGGCACAGCGTGTTGGGCGTGAAGGACTCGTCGCACCCCATCGGGCTGGTCACGTTGCCCTTGCCGTCGAACTCTACCTTCCAGAGCGCGCCGCGCGCTGTGTCGGCGACGATCAGATCTTCGTTGGCGCTGAACACAACGCCGTTGGCCACCAGGTCCTGACCGCCGGCGGGCGTGACCACCGTCGGCGTTGGACTGGCGGGCACGCTAATCGTCAGGGTTCCGGGTGGGAAAGTACGCGCCTGTCGCCCGACGCCGTCGCCGGTGACCGTTCCACCGAGAGCCGTGCTGTTACGCATCGGCTGAATCCGAAACATCTCTGCCGGCGTTCCGTTCGGTGCGATCCGCCACACGCGACCCTGCCCCGTCCCGCCATCGCCGGTCCAGAGATCCCCGTGGCGATCGAAGGCGACGCCGTTCGTTCCCGGCACTCCCGTCGCGAACGGAGCCGACGGATTCATGTTGGCCGTGGTCAGCTTCCAGATCACTCCACCCTGGTTCCCATCGGCGATGTAGAAGCTGCCGTGGCGATCGCGCGTGATTCCGGATGGATTGCAGCCGGGTGCCGCGTTGCCGATGGAGCCGATCTGAAACAACGCGCCACCGGCATCGATTCTCCACAGTGGACACCGATCGGGCAGCGGAGCCCGTCCCGTCGTATAGAGGATTCCTTCTTCGTCGCCTGTCAGCCCCTCGATCGCGAGAGGCGTGATCGCGAGCGTCGTGAAGCTCGCGTTCGCAGGAAACTCGTCCAACGCAGCGATCGACACGCCGATCGAAGCAACCATTGTCAGGACGACGGTGTGGATACGCACGGTGGGTCTCCTTGTTGTTGAGACGTGCGCCCCGCGACCAGCGGGCAGGTTGGCGCTCAGCGGCGGGTGATTCTACCGTTCCGCGTGCGCTCGCGCAACACGGCACCAAGGGTTCCCCCGGGCAGTATCCGTCAGGAGTACCGAAGGCAGCGGCTGCTCTCGCATGATGTAGTGCCAGAGAATGGTCGGACCTTTTGGCGGTCACCTTGCTCTGATAGGCTTGTGCTCGCGAAGCTGCAGTCGTGATGGACACCGAGGTTCTCGTCGTCGGGGCCGGCCCCGTCGGGCTCACGCTGGCTATCGATCTGGGCCGCCGGGACGTGCGGTGCACGCTCATCGAAAAAAAGGCGTCGCCTGAGTTCCTGCCCAAAATGGAGCGGTGCAATGCCCGCACGATGGAGATCTACCGGCGGATGGGGCTGGCCGAGAGAATCCGCGCTGCCGGCCTGGATCGCCATGTGCCGATGGACGTCTACATCGCGCTGGCGTTGAACGAGCCCCCGCTCCTCCGGCTTCCGTACCCGTCGGTGTCAGAGGCGCAGGCGCAGATTGCGTCGTGCAACGACGGCTCGATGCCGCTCGAACCCTACCAGCTCATCTCCCAATACACGATCGAGCCGCTCCTGAAAGCCGAGGCCGAGCGACTGCCTCGCGTGACCGTGAACTACGGCCACGAGCTGCTGTGCCTGTCGCAGACGCCAGAGAGTGCGACGGCTCGCGTGCGCGATCTCGATGGAAGGGAGCGCGACATCCGCGCCCAGTACATCGTTGGATGTGATGGCGGCGCGAGCACCGTTCGAAGGCAGGTCGGCATTTCGCTGCGCGGAGAGGGAGATCTGACGCGCCTGTATCAGGCGCTGTACTTCAGCCCCGATCTGTTCGCCATGATCCCGATCGGCGAGGGGCCGGGGAAAGGCCGGCACTATCACATCGCGGACTCGCACTCGACGTTTCTCATCATGCAGGACTCGACGCGTCACTGGACGCTGCACGCGTCGGTCGAGCGGCCGGAAGACATGGCGCAACAGTTCGAACGTGCCGTGGGTGTCCCAGTGCGATACGAGATGCACTACGTGGGACAGTGGAAGCTGAATCTGCTGTTGGCCGACCACTATCGAGCCGGACGCGTGTTTCTTGCGGGCGACTCGGCGCACCTGGTGATCCCGACGGGCGGCCTCGGCATGAACACGGGAGTCGGCGATGCGATCGACCTCTCGTGGAAGCTCGCCGGCACGTTACAGGGATGGGGCGGGTCGAATCTCCTTGCTTCGTACGAGATCGAACGGCGGCAGGTTGGCGACCGGAACGTCGGCGCCTCCCGTTACGCCTGGATCGGGCGGCGGCAATGGCGCTCTCAGTATCGACCGGACATCAGAGAGTGCACTCCCGAGGGCCGTGCGACCCGCGACAACCTGGCACGCGTCGCCGACGTCGAGCAGCGAAAGACCAACGAGATGATCGGCGCCGAGCTGGGGTATCGATACATCGGCTCGCCGTTGATCTGGGACGAGCCCGGCGGACCGGAGCAGCTCTTTCGCGAGTACGTCCCGACGACGTGGCCGGGCGCGCGACTGCCGCACGTGTGGCTCGATGACGGCGCTGCGCTCCACGATCGGATTCCGGACGGATACACGCTGCTCCGACTCGGAAGGACGAGGGCCGATACTTCCGGAGTCGAACGCGCGATGCGCGCGCGCGATGCGCCGTTCAGCGTTCTGACGGTCGACGACGAGTCGCCGCGCGAGGTCTATGGCTGCGACCTCATCCTGATCCGTCCGGACCTGCACGTCGTCTGGCGCGGGAACGACGCGCCGCCGAACCCTGAGGAGATCGCTGCTCTCGCGACAGGCCACTGACCGTGGATTGGACTGGGAACGGAACCGAAACCAATGCTCAAGATTGATGTTTTCAACCACGTCTTTCCGAAGCCGTTCTTCGAACGAATGGACAAGGTCGCCGTCAACAGAGGATGGATCAAGCGATTCGTGAACATCCCGTTTCTACACGACCTGGACGTGCGGTTCCGGATGCTCGAAGAGTTCGGACCCGACTACCGCCAGATCCTGTCGCTGTCCTCACCGCCGATCGAGACGCTCAATCCCGATCGCCAGGTCACTCTCGACCTCGTCACGCTCGCCAACGATTCGCAGGCCGAGCTGGTACGCGCTCACCCGGATCGGTTCCCTGGCTTCCTTGCGTCGCTGGCCCTCAATCACGCGGACGACAGCGTCGCGGAGCTGGAGCGGGCGGTGACTCAACTTGGGGCGCTCGGCGTGCAGATCTTTTCGAACGCCAACGGCCTGCCACTCGACGACGAGCGGTTTTTCCCGGTGTTCGAGACGGCGGACCGGCTCAGGTGCCCGATCATGCTTCACCCGGCGCGCGGGGCAAACTTCGTGGATTACCCGGGCGAGACCAAATCGAAGTACGAGATCTGGTGGACGTTCGGCTGGCCGTACGAGACGAGTGCAGCGATGCAGCGACTGGTGTTTTCAGGGTTGTTCGATCGGCTCCCGCAGATCAAGATCGTCACTCATCATCTCGGCGCGATGATTCCGTACTTCGAGGGCCGTATCGGCTATGGCCTCGACCAGTTCGGGTCGCGCACGGCCGACGAGGACTACGAAGGACTCCTTGAGTCGATGCCCAAGCGGCCCTACGACTACTTCAAGATGTTCTGGGCCGACACGGCGGTCTTCGGCAGCAAGGCCGCCACCGAGTGCGGCCTGAAGTTCTTTGGATTCGATCGTGTCGTGTTCGCCTCCGACGCGCCGTTCGATCCCGAAGGCGGACCGATGTACATCCGGGAGACGGTGAAGGTGATCGACAGCCTCGACATCGAGGAGGCGGCTCGACGGAAAATCTACCAGGGCAACGCGGAGCGGCTGTTCAGCCGTGCCTTCCGATGAGGCGGTCGCCGGGGCTTGAAAGCCCTGCCTACAAAACGGTCCATCAAATGGTCAGACCAAGTGCGGTCGAAAGGAGCGATGATGGCGGTTCTGCCGCGACTCAATAACGTCATCCGGGCATTCGAGCAGGGACAGATACCGGTCACTGCGTTCGTGCCGCCGACGATCGAGAGCGCGATTGCCCTCTCGGTCGCACCGTACGACGGCGTCGTCTTCGAGTCCGAGCACAACGCCTACGACATTAAGGATCTGCGCGATTGCCTGCAGTACATGCTCAACCGGCGCCAGATCGTCGAGCAGGGTACTTTGTCCCCGGCCGTGACGCCACTCATCCGGATCCCGCCGAACGGCGCCGAGATGAATCAGTGGTGCGCGAAACAGGTGCTCGACATCGGCGCCTACGGAGTAGTCTGGCCGCACATCAGCACCGTGGAAGAGGCCTACAACGCCGTCGCAGCGTGCCGCTACCCCCGGCCGAAGTCGGCGCCCGCGAGCGAGCCGTACGGGCAGCGTGGCGATGCTCCGATGGTCGCCGCACGTTACTGGGGACTCACGCAGCAGGAGTACTACTCGAAGGCAGACGTCTGGCCACTGAATCCGGCGGGCGAGATCCTCGTCATCATCATGTGCGAGGACGTGCAGGCCGTCGATAACCTTCCACAGATTCTGCGCGAGGTGCCGGGTATCGGCGTCGTCTTGATCGGCGAAGGCGATCTCTCACAGAACCTCGGCTACCCGCGCCAGTACGAACATCCCGCCGTCGTCGAAGCTATGACGGCGATCCGGCGCATCTGCATCGAGCACAACGTCCCGTGCGGTCATCCGCATGTGGACGAGGCGAATGCACACCGAGTGGTGGACGAAGGGTATCGGTTCCTGCTGACGGCGCCGACCCGGTCGTATGCCGGGCTCGAGGCGTGCCGGAAGGTTACGCGCAAGGGCGTCAGCGTTTGAGCATCGCGGCAAGCGGCTTCGATGGATCGGCAAGCTCCGCTGGATCCACGGGTATGCGTCGCTCGATCAGCCGCCGCGCCATCGCGAGATCGCGCTGCACGTTGATGCCCATCGCGTAGACAAGATGACTGCCGTTCATCTCGAAGAGGATGTCCGTCTTGCCGGGGACGGGTCGCCGCACCGTGGTCGTCTCCGCCACGGACCATCCGACGCCTTGGATGTAAAGGTCGTACTGCTCCGACCAGAACGACGGCACCGGGGAATAGACCTCGTCGGCGCCAGCGGCATTCCGACCTGCGACGGCGCCCTGGTCCAAAGCGTGACGCCAGTTTTCCAGTCGCACGAGCCCTTGAGGTCCGGGGAAGCGCACGACATCTCCTGCGGCAAAGATCACTGGATCGGACGTACGACATCGCTCGTCGACGACGACCCCATCGTCCACTGCAAGGCCTGCGGCCGCTGCCAGTCGATCGTTGGGTCGCGAGCCGATACCGACGACGATGAAATCCGCAGTCAGCTGCTCGCCTGTGTCCGTCTCCACGACGAACCGTCCGTCCGCCTGGCTGGCGACGGCCGCGAGCTTCGTGCCGAGACGAATGTCCACACCGTGACGCTGGTGCGCGGCATGCACGACTGACCCGGTTTCCTCGTCACACACACGCGCGAGAACGCGGCGCTCGACCTCGAGCACGATCGCGCGCACACCCAGCTCGCTGGCCGATGCCGCGACCTCGAGGCCGATGAGCCCCCCGCCGACGACGAGCATCGTCCGGCCCGAGCGCAACTCCGCCTTCAGTCGGTGGGCATCCTCCTCCGTTCGCAGGTAGTGCACGCCGGGCGTACCGGTTGGCAGCTGCGGCAGCTCGCGCGCGGTGGCGCCAGTCGCAATGACGAGCGCATCGTACGGCAGCTGCCGTCCGCCGCGGAGCACGACAGCGCGCGCATCTCGTTCGATCGCCTCACACTGGGCCCGGCACTCGAGAACGACAGCGTGACTGACGACGCCGTTCGGCCCTGCGATCTGCGCATCGAGTGGTTGGGCCTTCCCGACGAGAACTGCCTTCGAGAGCGGCGGCTTCTCGTAGGGCTCGCAGTTCTCTTCGCTGAGGAGCGTGACCTTGGCATCGGTCCGCTGTTTCTTGGCCGAGATCGCCGCGAACGTGCCGGCCGGCCCTCCTCCGATGACAACGATGTTTGACAAGGAGAGGGGTCTCTGGTCTCTGGTCTCGGGTCGGCTCTAGTCTCTAGTCTTTGGTCAATCCGAGTTAGAACTCACCAGAGACCAAAGACCAAAGACCAACGGCGAGTCACCGGCAAGCTACGCCCTGAGCGCCGTCATCATGTCCTTGATGTAGTCGACGTTCCCGGCGATGACGAGCATCAGCGACCACGGACGCACCTGCGCGAGCGTCTTCGACAGGCCCTCGTCGGGCGCAGCGCCGTCGCCAACGATGAGCGTCGTGGTCATCACGCGACGGAGGCTGCACGCCTGTCCGATGAGCGAGGCGGCGCGCGCGTGCCCGCCGGGCGCCGCGACCATGATCACCAGGTCCGCGGCATTCACCTCGGCGTTGACGCTCGTCACATGTCCCGAGAGATCCGTCAGCATCCCGCCCGACGAGTCCGTCGACAAATCCGCGCCGCTGCTGTCCTGTGCAATCCTGAAAAACGTCGCGCGGTTCCACGAGTCCTCGGCGAGACGGCGGAGGATGGGCTCGCTGGCGGCGTCGAGTGCGACCACCTTGATCGCGCGAGGCGTCGAGTTCGGCGCCTGGACTCGGAATCGGGCTTCGGCGGCCGAGCTCATGCGCGCGGATTCGCTGAGCATTGCGACCACCGTCACACCGAGGCGTGCGCCACGTCGGCGCGCACCAGCAGCGCCTCCCGAGCTCCTTCGGTAAATGGGCGATCCGGCGGAAGCACGATCGCCGCCGACCGCACGCGCTGGTGGGCGAGTTCGACGCCCGGTGGCGGCACGTCCTTGTCTACGAGGGCCTTGACCGCACGCACCAGCCGATGGCGCGCCATGATGATGCCGTTGTCGGTAGAGACCAGGTTCTCCTTCGTCCGGTCGACCACCGGCCCCATGCTTTCCTGTAGCGAGGCGTCCTGCATCGCGATGCCCTCGACACCGCTGAACGTCCTTCCGGCCTTCTGCCCCTCGCGATCGATCAAGTAGTCGTTGTCGCGGTTGGCGAGCGGTCGAAACGTGCCGGGAACGTATCTCACATGGATGCCCTTGCCGTCTCGCATGGCCGCAATCTCGGCGTCGGTCAGCCGGCGGAGCGGGTGATAGTCGAAGCTCCAGGTCCAGCAGTTCTCATCGTCGATGGGAATCCAGAAGTGGCCGTGGACCGAATGGTTGCCGCGCGGCGCGATCATCGTGAACGACGGCATTACCCACTGCGTGATGCGCCAGTAGTAGTTGCCTCCCTCCGCGTTTCTCCGTGCGCCGATGTAGAGGCCGCCCGGGCTCTCCACGACCTCGAAGACGGGTCGCGCGTCGCTGAGGTTGTACTGGTTGCCGCGGGCGCCCTTGAACAGCGGGTCGGAGTTGAGATCCCCGCGGTGGAGCCACGAGACGTGGCTCGAATCGATCCCGCCTTCCATCGCCTGCAGCCAGTTGGATTCCTGGAGCCGCTTGCTCGTGAACGTCTGGGGCGGCGGCACCATGATGAACTCCCACTCCGGCAGAGGCGGTTGCTTCTCGGGCGGGCCCATGTAGGTCCAGAGGACGCCCCCGCGCTCGACCAGGGGGTAGGACTTCAGCTTGATCTTCTTGCGGAACCCGGATTCCTCCGGCTCGGAAGGCACGTCCAGGCACTGGCCGGTCACGTCGTACTTCCACCCATGATAGGGGCAGCGCAGGCCGCATTCCTCGTTCCGGCCGAACCAGAGCGACACGCCTCGGTGGGCGCAGAACTCGTCGATGAGGCCGTAGCGGCCGTCGGTGTCTCGAAACGCCACCAGCCGCTCGGAGAGCAGCTTCACGCGGACGGGCGGGCAGTCGTTCTCGGGCAACTCCCCAGCCAGTAACGCTGGAATCCAGTACGACCGAAAGAGGCGGCCCGAGGGCGTGCCGGGGCCGGTCTGCGTCAGCAGGTCGTTCTGTTCCTTTTTCAGCATGGCTCGGACTCCGCTTCCAATGGTCTGACCTATCCCGGCAGATCTCGTATACTGGATGCGTTCATGACGCTACCACCCGCTTCCGTTCAGCGTCAATCCGGAGTTCTGGGGATGCAGGAGGCGTCACGGATCGAGCTGTGCAAGGTCGGTGACGTGGCTCCCGGCGAGGTCTTGAAGGTCGAAACCGCCGTCGGCCTCACCGTCGCGGTGTTCAACCTCGACGGCACGTTCTACGTGACGGACGACGCCTGCACGCACGGGCCCGGGTCGCTCTCCGAGGGGTGCATCGACGGGGACAACATCGAGTGCAACTTTCACCAGGGTGTGTTCAATATCCGGACCGGCGAGGTGGTGCAGCCGCCGTGCATCGTCCCGATCAGGACCTACAGAACTGTCGTCGTCGAGGGCGCGGTTTACATCGATGTCTGAGTCCTTCAGCGGTGGCGAAGTCGGGTCAAATCCTGAACGCTTCCAGTGTCTCGGGAGCGAACAACTGCTCCGGTTCCAGCCGCTCCTTTGCCAATCCCTGTTCGAGCGCGTAGCGGAGGAACGTGACGAGCGCCTGGCGATTGCCGTCGAGCCCGTACGGCCAAAAATCATCTCCCATCTCCCGGCGGATCTCGTCGAGGTTCGCGATGAGCCACGGCAGCATGGTCTTCGGCGCGGCGGTCTGGCGCAGATCCTCGTAAGCCTGCTGTCGGGCGGCATCGAACGCCTTGTAGAGCGACCGTGCGATCCAGGGATGGCGTTCGTACAGGTCTCGCCGAATGACGACCGTGTGCATGATCGGGAAGATGCGCGTCCTCCGGTAGTACTCCCGCTCGGTCGCCGCGAAATCCTCGAAGAGCCGTCGGACCGTGCCGCCTCCGTTCTCGAAGGTCGACGGCGTCCGTGCCGTGTAGAGCGCGTCGATGTCGCCGTGCGCCAACATCGACGAGAGCGTCTGGCCTGGGCCGATCGGCTGCACGCGAATGTCGGACGGCAGATCGAGAGGAAGTTTCTCGGGTCGTCCCGGTTCCTCCTCGCCGCCCGTGCAATAGATCGCGCTGTTGACGGGAACACCGTGCCATTCGGCGAGAATCCCTCTGATCCAGACGGGCGCCGTCATTTGATACTCAGGCGTGCCGATCCTTCGGCCGATCAGATCCGCGGGCTGTCGGATGCCGGCGTTCGCATTGACGTAGATGCAGGAGTGCCGGAAACAACGCGACGGAAACACCGGAATCGCAATGAATGGCCGCTCGGGTCTGAACAGCGAGACGACGTACGAGGAGAGCGACATCTCCGCGGCATCGAACTCACGATGCCGCAGCATCCGGAAGAACGTTTCCTCGACCGGCAGGCTCAGGTAGATCAGGTCGATGCCGTCTGGCTGGATTCGCCCTTCGAGCAGCGCCCGGGTGCGATCGTAATTCCAGCACGCCAGCGTCAGTCGCAGCTTCGACACGCGACTCCTTCATCTCGGGCTGCCGTTCGCGCAGGGCACGGTCGGCTCTGCGCGTCAGGGTTTCGCCGGTGTCGGCAGGAGCGGCCGCCCAAGCGCAGCGTTGCCGAACATACCACGCGTACTGTATAACCGCATGCCCACCGCAGCCGACCCTCGTCGTCCACGTCATCGTGCGCTCCTCGCGCACGCCGCGATCTCCGAGACGGCAGGCGTGCGAGGAGAACGCTCCGCATGATCATCGATGCGCACGGCCATTACACGACTGTTCCTGCCGGGATGCGGGTATTTCGGGCGCTGCAGATATCGAACATGGGGCGGCCCAAGAAGACGCCGATCACCATCAGCGACGACGAGATTCGGACCTCCCTCGAGAACGGCCAGGTCAAGCTGCTCGACGAGCGCGGGATCGATCTGATGCTTTTTTCCCCGATGGCATCGGCGATGGGCCACCACTTCGGCAGCGCCCTCGTGAGCCGGCACTGGACGGAGGTCAGCAATGATCTCATTCACCGCGCCTGCAAGCTCTATCCGGATCGGTTCGCAGGAGTGTGCGCCCTCCCGCAGTCGCCGGGCGTCAGCCCGCGCGAATCGGTTGAAGAGCTCCGGCGGTGCGTGCTGGAGCTCGGGTTCGTCGGCTGCAACCTGAATCCCGATCCGTCGGGCGGCTACTGGACGGACCCGCCGCTCGGAGACGAATGGTGGTATCCGATTTACGAGGCGCTCGTCGCGCTGGACGTCCCGGCGATGGTCCATGCGTCGGCCACGTGCAACCCGGCGTTCCACACCACAGGATCGCACTACTTGAACGTCGACAGCACGGCCTTCATGCAGCTGCTGGAATCCCGCGTATTTGCGGACTTTCCGAAGTTACGGCTCATCATCTCGCACGGCGGAGGCAATGTTCCGTATCAGGCCGCCCGGTACCGGGCACTCTGCCTCATGAACAAGTGGGAGCCGTTCGAGACCTTCATCGGGCGGCTCTATTTCGATACGACCGTCTACAACCAGGACGCGATGGATCTCTTGCTGAGAGTCGTCGGCGTCGATAACGTGCTGTTCGCTTCTGAGATGCTCGGCGGCGTGACGACGATCGACCCGCTCACGGGCCGCTACTTCGACGATAACAAGCCATGCCTCGACATGGTCGACTGGCTGACGGCTGCGGACCGCAGGAAGATTTTCGAGGAGAACGTGGTGAGGGTCTATCCTCGTCTAGCGTCAATTCTCGGGCGGCGCCAGAAACAGGTTCGCGCAGTGTGATGGTGTTGCCGGTTAGACGCGCGCCCGTCAGCGACGTCGTGATGGGAGCCGGAGGGAGGTTCTAAACGTTCTAAAGGTGCTAAAGGTGCTAAAGGTGCTAAGGGTTCTGAGGAGTTCTTAGGTTCTCGGTTCCTTAGGTTCTGATTACTCACGCCCAGCGCGCCGAAAGACGCGCTGCGGGGCGCCCGCGAGCGAAGTCGAAGCGCAACGGGAGCGAGGGCGTAAGGGGGGCCGGGGACGAAGTCCCCCGGATAAGGTTGGAGGTGCCGGGTTGTCGAAAAAAGTTTTGACGGCGATGAAGGTGGGACCGTCCACCACCGAGCTGCGGGAAATGGACCTGCCCGACATACCTCCCGATGCGGCGCTGCTGAGGGTGGCGGTCGCGGGCGTGTGCGGCACGGACGTCAGCCAGTACCGCCTGCCGCTCCGGGGCGCGCCGCTCATCATGGGTCACGAGAACGTGGGATACCTCGCGAAAGTAGGCCGCACGTTCGCCGCTCACAAGGGCGTGAAGGAAGGGGACCTGATGTTCCTCGAACATTACGTCCCGTGCGGCCATTGTGAATGGGATCACATGGGTGAGTACCGTCACTGCGCCGCGACCGAGTGGTTCTACGATCCGAAAGCGATCCGGTACGGCTACACGTCGATCGAGATTCCGCCGTCACTCTGGGGCGGGTTCAGCGAGTACTTATATCTTCCGCTCAACGCGGTCCTTCACAAGGTCCCGGCAGGGCTGACGCCCGAGCAGGCCGGCCTCGGTACGCCGATGTCGAACGGGATTCAGTGGACGCTCATCGATTCGGGAGTGGGCTACGGCTCGACTGTCCTCGTCCAGGGTCCGGGCCAGCAGGGTCTGTGCTGCGTCATGGCCGCCAAGCATGCGGGCGCGGAGCGTGTCATCGTGACCGGGACGTCGAGCGACGTTCGCCGCCTCGAGGTCGCCAAGGCCCTTGGCGCCGATGAGGTCATCGATGTGCAGAGCGAGGACCCGCTCGCACGCATCCGCGAGATCACCGACGGCCGCGGCGTCGACGTTGTGGTCGACTGCACGTCGGGAGCCGGCACGGCGCCGGTGCTCCTCGGCATCGAGGCGACCAAGCGACGGGGCGGCACGATGGTGGTGCAGGCAGACGGCAACCAGGAATTTCCATCGTTTCCCATCGGCCGCCTGACGCGAAAGGGCATGACGCTCAAGAGCGCGCGCGGTCACTCGTACCGGGCCGTGGAGCTGGCACTTCACCAGCTCGCGACGCAGCGCTTTCCAATCGACTTGATCATGACGCATCGATTTGGTCTCGGGGAAGTCGACTACGCGATCAAGTCGGTCGGCGGCCAGGGCGCGGCAGGCGCCATTCACGTCTCGGTGATGCCGTGGAACACGCAGAGCGGCGGCGGTAGGCGCTGAACCGTGCCGGACGCCGCGTCACCGCCGGTGGTGGTGCAGCAGCTGGTCGACGCCATCCGCATGCTGACGCACGCCGGGATGATCGACCACAGCGGCCATTGCAGCGCGCGTCGAGACGACGGCTCGTTCTACGTCAACTCGGGCGCCTCGGTACGCGTGGCGCTCACCGAGCGGGATATCGTCGCCGTCGACTTCGAGGGTGCGCTGGTCGAGGGCAGCGCCCGCCCGCCGCTCGAGTTCCCACTGCACGCCGAGATCTACCGCGCGCGGCCGGACGTCAATGCCGTGATGCACACGCATCCGCAATGGTCGACTTTTCTGACCATGGTCGGCGCGGCATTCAGGCCGGTGTATGCGCAGGGGACGCTGCTTGGCGACGTCCCCGTCATGGATTCGCCGTTGTCGGTGAACAGCCGTCCCATGGGCGAACGAGTCGCTGCGACCCTCGGGCGGGGACGCGCGGTGCTGCTCAAATCCCACGGAGCCGCCATCGTAGGCGCGAACGTCATCGAGTGTTTCGCGCTCACCGCATATCTCGAAGAGAATGCCTACCGGCAGTACATGGCCCTGCGAATCGGTTCCCCGTACGTCTTCAGCGACGCGGAGCAGCACGCGTGCCGCGAGCGCCTGTGGTCGCCCAGCCTCTTTCAGAAGGTCTGGGAACACTACCGCTCGAAGGTGGAGTCAATCGGGCCGTCTTTCGACCGTCGACCCACCGCCGACCGTTGACTGGCGACCGTCGGCTGCCGACTGAAGATTGAATGGTCCGACCTCTAGCCGGACCGGTGTTCGTGGGCTAGAATTCGTCCGTGCGACGACACCTCGCCCTTGTGTCCCTCGCGCTCCTGCTCCTGACCAGCGGAGGTCATGACCGCGGCGTTGTTGCAGCGATCGGCCGGCTCGTCAAGACCGAGCCGATGGATTTCTGCACGATCCCGTCGGAGGAAGTCCGCGCGCAGCGGCGGGCTGAAGCCGCCGGGAGCGCCGTGTCCCCGCAGGCGCGAGCTTTCATCGACCCCACGCGGAAGGTTCGTGACGCGTACCCGGCCTTTGCTGCCGTCGCCGGCGACTCGACGCGCGACGAGGTCGTGTTCACCGACGAGAATCTCTTCCAGATCCTCGTGTACGACCGCACGGAGAACACACCGGCCGGCGTCCCCGCGAGCCGGCCCAAACGAATCATCGTCGGTCCGAACACGGACATCGAATTTCAGTCCGGCCTGTACGTCGATCAGAAGACGGGGGATATCTTCGCGCCGAACAACGACACGCGCGACACGCTGGTCGTTTTCAAACACGGATCGAGCGGCGACTCCGCGCCGATTCGCCGGGTGGAAACACCACACGGCACGTTCGGCGCTCTCGTCGACGAAGCACACGACGAGCTGTTCATGACGGAGCAGCACGACAGCGCCATCGTCGTCTACCGGAAGGATGCAACTCAGGAGGAATCGCCCGTGCGATACCTGCAGGGCGCACACACCGGCCTGCAGGATCCCCACGGCATCGCTCTCGACCCGAGAGAGGACGTGATCTTCGTCGCGAATTACGGCTACACGCACGACGTGGCGTTCACCGACAAACCCAAGACGGGCGTGAATCAGGCGGGCAATCGGGACGGGAAGAGCAACTGGCCTCTCGGCCGCGAATTCGCGGTCCCCGGGTCGGGCACGATCAACGCGCCGTCGATCACCGTCTACATGCGATCGGCTTCCGGCGACGCGGCGCCGCTGCGCACGATTCGGGGACCCGACACGGGCCTGAACTGGCCGACCGGCCTGGCGTTCGATCCCGTCGCGCGCGAGCTGTTCGTCGCCAACGATGCGGCGCACGAAGTTCTCGTCTTCGACGCAGCGGCGAGTGGCAACGTCAAACCCACACGACGCCTCAAAGGCCCGCGAACGAAGCTCGCGAATCCCACCAGCGTCTTCGCCGACACGAAAAACCGCGAGCTCTGGGTCGCCAACTTCGGCGGACACTCCGCGACCGTCTACAACCTCGCCGCGTCGGGGGACGCCGTGCCCAAGCGGATCATCCGAAACGCGCCTGAGGGCACGCCTTCGCTCATGATCGGCAACCCTGGCGCCGTCGGGTACGATTCGAAGCGCGAACAGATCCTCGTCCCCAATTGAGTGGCCCATCCGCAGATAGCGGTGTTCGCCAGGCTGGCGGACGGACAAGCGGAACGACTCAGGGCGATCGAAGGGCAGAAGACGCTGCTCGGCCGCACCATGCACGCGATCGCGTACGACGAAATACACGACGAAATCTACGTGACGCAGCAGTTCGGGCAGGGCATCCTCGTCTTCCGTGGATCAGCGGCGGGAGAGGAACCGCCCGTCCGCGTCATCAACGGATCGAAGTCGCAGCTGATCGCCCCCGACCGCCTGGCCATAGACTCCGTGCACGACGAAATCTACGTCCCCGAAGGCGTGAAGATCCTCGTCTATCCGCGGACGGCCAACGGCGACGTCGCGCCAATCCGCGTCATCACCGGGCCAGACACCGGCATCGGCGCCACACGCGCGGTCGCCATCGATCCCGTACGAAACCTGATCGTCGCCGCCACTCAGGAGTGGGACGACGACGGCGTCGGAGGGCGTGGCACAACTTCTGATCTCAGGATCTTCCCGCGTCTAGCCAACGGCAACGTCAAGCCGCTGCGCGTGATCTCGGGTCTGCGTGGCATGGGGAACCTGGCGATCCACTCTCCGTCGGGGCTGGTCTTCTCGATGCAGACCCGATACGTCGGCGTGTGGCACATCGACGACGACGGCCAGGTGCCGCCGCGCTTTACGATTGGCGGTCCGAACGGCGTCTTCAAGGGCGGACGCGGGCTCGCGCTCGATCCCAAGAACCAGGCGGTCATCGCGTCCGACAAGGAATTGAATTCCGTGCTGACGTTCCACGTCCCGGAAATCTTTGCGCCGAACACCTCGAGTCCGGCGGGCCGTTAGATAGAGGTCGCTGAACAACGCCTGAGAACCTCATCTTTGGCCGGGAGGGACGAATCTTGATCAAAGCCTTCATCGCTTCGCTCACCGGACTGCTGGTGTTGTTCCTGCCCGGGCTCAGGCGGGAAACGATCGCGGCGAAGACCGCGGCGACGCTCCTCGAGTCCACGGCGCCGGCGGAGATCTGTCTCGCCCCGTCGCGCGAGCATGCCTATCAGAGTCGATCCGGAGGGACATCCGTCTCGCAACGGAAGCCGCGTGACCCGAGCGGAACCGATGGGCCTGGCGTGCTGCCTCCGGGATGGCCGGGAAAAGACGTGCCCGGCGGCGACGTTCGTCCCGCACGACAGGTCTTCGACCCGAACCCCACGTTCAACGGCATGGCCGTGGATCCGCAGAACGGCGTTGTCGTGTTGAGCGATGAGAACCGCGGGGCGCTCCTGGTGTACGACCTGAAGGCGGGCGGGCAACAGCCGACCACGACCGATCCGCGCCGGCACATCGTAGGCGGCAAGGTCGGTCTCGGTTTCATCGCTGGCGTGGCGCTCGACCCCGTGAGACGCGAGATGTACACCGTGAACAACGACGGCGGCGGCCTTGTCGTGCATCCCTATGACGCCCAGGGCGACGTCGCGCCGGTACGCAAGCTGACCGTACCGCACCAATCGTGGGGACTCTCGCTCGACCTCGTGAACGACGAGCTGGCAGTTACGAGTCAGCAGTACCAGGGGATCTCGATCTACAAACGCACCGCGTCGCGAACTGACCGTCCGGTTCGTACCATTCGCGGGACGCAGACCGGCCTCGCCGATCCGCACGGCGTCTTCCTCGACGCTGCGAGCGACGAAGTCTTCGCGGCCAATCACGGCAACTGGACGGAGATGCGGACGTACTCCGCAGATGGTCCGCCGCTCCTGCCGGGCGAATATATCCCTGGCCGGTTCGAGAAGCCGTCGATCCGCGTCTACCGCGCGTCGTCCAATGGGAACGTGCCGCCCGTCCGGACGATCCAGGGCACCCAGACGCGGCTCGCGTGGCCGATGGGGATCGCCGTCGACCGCGAGGCTGGCGAGCTCGGGGTCGCCAACTACGGCACCGATCAGGTTCTGATCTTCGCGAAGGGCGCCAGCGGCGACGTCGCACCGGTTCGCATCCTCGGCGGCGACAAAACGGGTATTGTCGGCCCTGTGGCCGTCGCGGTGGATCGGACGAACAACGAATTGTGGGTGGCGAACTACGGAGACCACACGGCCGTGGTGTTCGATCGGGCTGCGAGCGGCAACGTGGCCCCGAAGCGCATCATCCAGAACGCGCCGGCCGGCACGCCGACCACGGGATTCACGAACGCGTCGGCCGCCGCGTACGACAGCAAGCGCGACCAGCTCCTCGTCCCGAATTGAGTGAGCGTCCCGAGGATCTCGGGGTTTGCCAGGCTGGCAAACGGCAACGTCACTCCGGACCGTATCATCGAAGGTCAGAGCACGAATCTGAGCCGCACCATGCACGGCCTGGCGTATGACGATCTGCACGACGAGATCGTGGTACCGGTCGCGCTCTCCGGTGCCGTCCTCGTATTCCGCGGCGACGCGAAGGGCGACGAACCGCCGCTTCGCGTCATCCAGGGATCGAGGACCGGCATGATCCGGCCGCAGACGGTCGAAGTCGATCCCGTCCACAATGAGATCGTCGCGGCTGATTCGAGTTCGCGCGCCATTCTCGTCTACGACCGGACGGCGAACGGCGACGTCGAGCCGCTGCGCAAGATCGGTGGATCGCAGACGCTCTTCCGCGACATCATCGGGATCGCCGTCGATCCCGCGCGCAATCTGATCTTCGCGGCCACGCGCTCGACCGACGGCTTCTCGGGCATCCTGACGTTCGACCGCATGGCGACTGGCGACGTCGCGCCGCTCAGGAAAATCGGCGGGCCAATGACCGGCGCTCTCGGAAGGTTCCGGCAACTGAAGGTGGACCCGGAGCGCGGCATGGTGTACCTCGCGGTTCAGGATTCGCGACCGGCCGCACCCACGCCGCAAAAAGCTGCGGACCTGTACACGAACGAAGCCTCTCTGAAGAGACTTCGGGCGCTCGAAGACCGCGATGACCTGCCGACGAGAGACCTGTTCGGCACAGCGGGCTTCATCGCCGCGTGGCGCGCCGAGGACGACGGCAACGTGCCGCCGCGTTTCATCGTGCGTGGGCCGTCAGTGGGCGCGGCAGGTTTCGCCGGCGTGGCGTTCGACTCGAAGCGCGGCGAGGTGTACGGCGTGTCGGGCGAGTTGAACGGCTATGTGGCGTGGATTCTTCCAGAATTCTTCCGGAAGCCGAAGAGCGGACCGACCGAGGCCGGCCGGCAACGCTAGCAGGATGCTGTAAACGCCTCCTGGTGAGGTTCAAACACGACAGAAGCCAGAAGCTAGAAGTTAGATCGACCAAGCGCTCTAGCTTCTAACTTCTAGCTTCTTACTCCTACCTCCTACCTCCGTCGTCCGTTGACGACCGCTCGCGGCCGCGCCGCGGGCGCCGACGATGACACGCCAGCGGGCCCGCACAGGTGATTCCGGCTCTGCTTCTTCATCGTCCGGCCGACGCGGCCCTGAATGTCCCCCACGTGACGAAACATCAGCGCGTACGACGCCTGCGCATCGTGCTTTCGGATCGCATCGAAAATCTGCCGGTGATACTCGCAGTTCTTGCGACGATGCCTGGCGCGGACCTTTGCGTCGAGGATCGAGACTGACTCCGCCGTGAGATCGGCCAGCGCGTTCATGAGTACGACGAGCGGGAGGTTGTGCGTACAGTCGGCGATCGCCCGATGAAACTGGCCGGCGGTCGCACCAGAGTCGGCGTGAGGTCGTCGAACTTCGTCTTCTTCCTGAATCAGCACCTGCTCGAGCTTGACGATGTCCTCGGGGCGCGCGCGGAGGGCGGCGAGCCTGGCAATCGTAGGCTCGATCAGCATGCGAGCTTCGGTCAATTCGCTGTGCGAAGTCCGGCCCAGGCCGAGCAGCAGCGAGAGCGACCGCCGAACCGGTTCGTGATTGAACTTGAGAATGAACGCGCCGCCTTCGGCGCCGCGTCGAATGTCGAGAAGGCCCTGTTCCTCCAGCGATCGGTAGGCTTCCCTGACAGACACACGGCTCGTCTTGAGCTGTCGTGCCATCTCGCGCTCGGCGGGTAGCTTGTGACCTTCTCCGAGCCTGCCATCCGAGATCTGCTTCTTGATGCGCCTGACGATGACTTCTGATGTTCGGCCGGCTGCGCCGGATCTAGCTAACATGAGTGCATTCTCCAAGACGCCGGGCGGGACGTCAACCGCGGCGCCGCATTCCCGACAATCGTGTCGGAGCGCTGTCGGGGCGGGAATCCGCCAGATCCCGGCCGGCCGCACACCTCCTGCGGCCTCCGCACGGGAGTCGATGCCGGGACGTCGATCGCGCGACGCATCCCGGCTGGCGTGCGTTGCGGCCTGTCGCCGCCAGGGATGCGTCGGAATCTATCGAGTCACGCTCAGAACGTGAACTTCAGCCCGAGTTGCACCTGCCGCGCGGGCGTCGACGTGGTCGTGATCCGTCCTGCCTGCGGATTGCGCACACCGCGGTCGTCGAAAATCGTCGCACCCGGCAGACCGTAATTGACCCAGTTGAAGGCGTTGAACGCCTCGATTCGGAACTGCGCAGTGGTGCGGCCCATCTTCACGTTCTTGAAGAGCGACAGATCGGCGACCTTCAGGCCCGGGCCTCGGAGGGAGTTGCGGCGCGCGTTGCCGAACACGCCGGCGGCAGGGACGCTGAACGCGGACGGATCGAACCACTGGCTGGTCGTCTTCGGATAGTTCACCGTGCCGGTGACGTTGGGTTTTTGAAGACCGACGTCGCTCTGCCCGTCGCCGACCTGGTCGTAGCTCTCGAATGGCGTGAACGGGAGGCCGCTCGTGAACTGCGCGAGGCCGCCAATCTGCCATCCCTGAAGGAGCACAGCCTTGAAGCCTGTGCTGCTCCGGGCGAATGGCAGCACGTACACCGCGTTGACCACCAGCGTGTGGTGAATGTCGAAGTTCGACGGCCCGTACTCGTACTCGGGGTCCCACCAGTCGGTCGCGCTGCCGGCGCCGTTGTCGAAGTCGGAGCCGCCGATCTGACCGCCCGACCAGGAGTCCTTCGAGTTGCCGTAGGTGTAGGACGCCTGCGCCTGCCAGCCGCTCGAGTACCGCTTGTTCAGGCTCACGGTCATCCCTTGATAGATCGAGCGCGCCTCGTTAATCCGCGTGCGGATCCGCCCCCAGCTCGGGTAGCGAAGCGTCGCACCCGGCACGAGCCGCTTGACGCCGTCGGAACCATACTGGGAGGGCGTCGTATTCGGGTCGCCGTAGAACGGCAGGTTGTGCCCCTTCGACCCGAGGTAGCCGATCTCCGCCACCATGCTGTGGCCGAGGTCTCGGTCGAAGTGGACGTGCCACTGTTGGGTGTACGGTTGCTTCGCGTCGTAGAAGATGAATTCGGAGCGCTTCTGGACCGTTGAGGGATTGACGCCGGCCTCGAGCACCTGGATCATGCCGGGTCCAAACACCGGAGGCTGCCGGATGTCCACGCCCGCGAAGTACGGGTAGATGCGGAACGTCGTGCCGCGGTAGAACGACGTGGTGAGCGGCTGATAGAACAGACCGTAGCCAGCCTTCACCGTCATCTTCCGATCGCCGTTCGGATTCCAGGCGGCGCCCAGACGCGGCGCGAAGCTCTTCTTCGACGGGTTCTTGAACATGGGCGTACCCGGCGTGATGCCATCGGGCCGCGTGTTCAAGTCGTCCAGGCTCAGCAGCCCCGCAACCTTGCCGCTCAGCTCTTTCGGATCCGTCACGTAGTCGTATCGCAAACCGTACTGCATGCTCAGGTGATTGGAGACGCGCCAGTCGTCCTGCACGAAGAACGCGTTGTACCACTGTCGCATCTCGCGGAACGTGTCGGTGCCAGGCAGGTTGCCGGTGAAGCGATCGGCCTGCGCAGTTGCGCTCCGCTGGAGCGTCAGGAACTCCTGCACGCTGCGGAAGCGGAACGTGCCGCCGTAGCGGGAGAAGGAGAACCCGTCGAACTGGTACTTCTGCAGATCGAAACCCGCCTTGAACACGTGCGAGTTCTTGTTCCACGTCAGCGAGTCGGAGAACTGATAGACGTCCTGTGTGTAGTCCACGGGGGTCGTGGCGACCGAGCCTGCGGTCGAGACGTTGGTGATGTCGATCGCGCCGAAGTGCGGGTCCGTGGAGAAGTACAGCGACTGCGGGATGTCGATCGTCGGGAGCAGGTCGTCGGTCCTGGCGGTCTGGTTCGCGGCGAATCGGAACACGTTCAGCACGTTCGAGCTGAACAGGTGCTGGTTCTGGGCGGTGAAGTACCGCGTGTTGGTCGTCGTGTGCTCGAAGAAGAGCGGGTGCGACTGCGAGAGGACCGTCTTGGAATCGTCGCGCGACCACCGCACCAGCATGGAGTCTTTCTTCCCGAGGTTGTAGTCGAACTTCACGACGCCGAAATGCTCGTCGGTCGGGTCCTGGTGGGAGTGCACCAGCTCCGCCGTGCCATTACCGAAGTCCTGGCCATCCGGAATCGGGAACAGGAGATCCAGATAGGGCCTCGTCGTCGCGTGGACGCCGACGTTGATCAGCCTGCCGCTCGCGTCGGGCACGATCCCCTGGTGCGCGAGCGCGTTCGGCAGGTTGGCGCGCCGGGTGACGGCGTTGCGCTCGCGCAGCTGCTCGTAGGATCCGAAGTAGAACAGCTTGCTGCTGACGATGGGTCCGCCGACGGTGCCGCCGAACTGGTCGCGCTGGAAGGGGGGGAGATCGCCACTCGCGAAGAAGTTTCGCGAGTCGAGCGCGTCGTCACGATGGAACTCGAACGCGGAGCCGCGGATCTGGTTGGTGCCGGACTTCGTGACCGTGCTCATGACGCCGCCGGCCGCGCGCCCGAATTCGGCGCTGTAACCATGCGTCTGGACGCTGAACTCCTGGACGGTGTCCACGCCGAGCAGGACGCCCGACATGCTCGATGGCGCCTTGTCAGAGATGTCGGCGATGTTCGTGCCGTCCATCAGGTATCCCGTCTGCTCGGGCCGGGCGCCGCCGATGGCCAGCTGGGTGTTGCCGAATCCTCCCGTGAAATCCTTGGCCGTTCCGCGGCTCGTGATGACTCCGGCCTGGAGCGTCGCGAGCTGCATGAAGCTGCGCCCGTTCAACGGCAGTTCGGAGATCTGTTGTGTTGTGACCAGGCCGCCGATGGTGGTCGACCCGAGTGAAACATTGCTGGTCTCTCCCGCGACCGTAACCTGTTCCGCGATGCCGCCAAGCGTCATCTCGATGTCGACGAGCAGATCCTTGCCGATGGCCACGGTCAGTTGGTCGCGCAGGACCGGGCGGAAGCCTTCCATCCGGGCGGTAACCGTGTACGGGCCCGGCGTCAGGTTCAGCACGCGATAGCGGCCGTGTTCATCCGAGACCTGCGTCCGTTCGACTCCTGTGTCGAGCTGCCTGACGAGGATCGTCACGCCGGGGAGCACGCCTTTCTGCTGATCGGAGATGGTTCCGGAGATGCTGCCGGTGGTGTCCTGAGCGCCGACGGTCGCCGGCAGCAGGCAGACAATCGCAGCGAGAGCGGAGAGACGCTGAATCAGTCTCCTCATAGTCCTCCTCCTCGAGTGAGACTCTTGTCAACGGGGACGGCCTGGGTCCGAAGCAATGGTACGACCTTTCGCGGGACACTTACACTGCAATGTGTCGGTGCGGGGAGTCAAGTCCAAAGCGCGAGGCGGGCGCCGCCTCACTTCGTCCCGCGAGTGCCTGTCCGGCGCGGCGGCGAAGAGCCGGGCTCTCGCGAGTACTCGGTAAATATGAAGTCAAACCGGTATTCCTTGTCGCCTGCCTCGAATCGCGCCTTGGCGGCGATGTTGGCCGGGACACTGAGGCCGGGTATCCGTGCCTCCATGTAGACGCCGCGAGGAGCGCGCGAGAACGGTACGGACACGTTCGTCGGTTTGCCCGCAGCGTCCGGGACTTCCACGATGCGGGCCGTGAGGCCGGGCGGCGTGAACGGCTTCGAGTAATCGTCGTACACGTACAGCCGGAACACCGACAGGGCCGGGTGCGTGGCCTCGATGTGCCAGTTGTTCGACACCATGAAGAAGTTGCCGCCGTGCTTGGGATTGTGATCGCCGTGAGGGCGAATCGTGTATTTCGCCACGAGCGTGCGCGTGCACGCGGGGCAGCGGCCGGGATCGAGCACGTCGACCTTTCGATGGACGGGGCAGGTGAAGGACAACGCCCTGGTCATGCGGACCAGAGCCCGGCCGCACTGCGGGCAGCGGCCGGGCTCCAGTTTCGACACGGCGGTGTGCACCTGGCAGCTCCAGACGAGTGCGAGCCGCACCGGCGTGAGCGCCATGCCGCAGATCGGGCACTTGCCGGGTTCGTTGTCGATCACCTCCGCGTGCATCGGACAGCTCCACGACACCGGAGGGACAGGTGACGGAGCATTGCTCTGGACGGCGGACGCGCCGTTTCGATTCAGCGCGGTCGGCGCCAACGAACCGAACAGCGACCGGAGGAAACCGCGGCGATTGAGCATGTGTGGCAGGCATCGCACACCCGCTTCGGTGCTTGACACTGCCGGACGCGAGGGCTACGATTCGCCCAAAGGTAAGACCTTTGAGGGCATGCCGTCAAGCCCGCCGGCCCGACGCGAGACAAGACGAGACAAAGAAATGCGACGAACGCTTTTCGGTGTGGGTGCCGCCTGCGCGCTGGCTGCGGCCCTCGTCCACGCGCAACGGATCGTGAAGTTCGACGCGACGATAGATTACGCACTGACCGTCGAGCGCCAGCCCGCGAGCCAGGTCAATGCGTGGTGGCAGCCGTTTGTCCAGAGCAACACGCTGCAGGGCTATTGCTGGGACCTCAACACGCTGCCGCTCGCCGATCGGCCGCAGCTCGGCGACAAGGCCAAGATTCTCCACGTCGGCGGCGCCGGCCAGCTCACGCAGGTCATCGAGATTCCTCCCGGAAGGAAAACGGTGTGGCACGGCTACGGGTTCGAAGGCGAGGCGCTGTTCTACGTGCTGAGCGGCCGGGGCGAGACCGAATACAAAGGGATGGTCGGCGGACTCCCGTCGAACAAATACACCTGGAAGAAGAACTCGCTCTTCTCGATTCCGGTCGATCACGAGATGCAGCACACGAATCTTGATCCCGCCCAGCCGGTGCGAATGCTCGCGGTGACCGGCTATGCGATCAACCTGTATCCATACGTCGAGGAGCAGCTGCGCAGCGGCCGTCAGAATCCGGCCGAAGGCCCCGAAGAGCGCGCGCGGACCCTCGCGCGGACGACCTATCCGGGACACTACGTCGACGACCTCCGCGACCATCCCGTGGCGATGCGCGAGGCGCGTGGGAACAAGACCGCGTTCTTCAATCTGATGTCGACCGTCGGACACCGCACGCACCCGAACGTGCACATCAGCGAGCTCACCGGCCCGCAGGCCTACGCGCACAAACATGGTAACCAGCCGATGTTCGTCATCCTCAAGGGAGGCGGCTACGACATCTGGTCGGAAGCGCGTGACCTGAAGGAGTACGAGGCCGCCGTCAAGGCTGGCACTGCGCATCGTGCCGAGTACGGTGTGGGGACGTTGTGCGGTGTCCCGGGCGGCCCGCACTGGCACCAGCATTTCAGCACGGCGACCGAGCCGCTGCGCTACCTTGCCATCGTGCCGCGCGGACAGTACGACGAGAAGCCGGCTGACAAGTAGGCCACCGACTCACGGAGAATCGATTCCGTGGCTCGAAGGCGCATCCGCAACGTTCTCGCCGCAACGATCGTCGGCGCGTTCGCCATTCCTCAACCCGCGGCCGCTCACGCGCTCAGCGTGAGCTACGCCCGCTTCGTCGTCCAGCCGCGCGCCATCGACGCCGTCATCCGCGTGCCGCTCGACGACGTCGATCTGCTGCTCCGCCTCGATCGCGATCTCGACGGCGCCGTCTCCAACGCGGAGATCGACGCTGCACGCGATCGTGTCGAGGCGTACGTCGCGCGCCACCTCTCCGTCATCGCCGACGGTGTGCCGCTCCCGGGCGGGCAGGCACGCCTGGCGATCTGGCGCGATCCGGCCGGCGCGCAATACCTCGAATTCGGCGCGATGTTCCCGGCGGCCGCCGGGATTGCCGCGATCTCGATCCGGAGCGACCTGCTCACCGACCTGTATCCGGCCCACAAGACACTCGGCGAAGTGAGCCTCGCGGATCGCAGTGATATCTTCGTCTTCGAGCCGGGGCGCACCTACGAAGGGCGCGTGCGCGAGCCTGGCGTCTGGACGACCGCATGGTCGTTCATTCGGCTCGGTATCGAGCACATCTTCACCGGCTACGATCACATCCTCTTCCTGTTCGGGTTGCTGCTGATTGGCACCACGCTCCGAAGCCTCGTGGCGATCGTCACCTCCTTCACCGTCGCGCACAGCATCACGCTGGCGCTCGCGACGCTGGGAGTCGTGACGCCAATCCCGTGGACGATCGAAGCGGCCATCGCGCTGAGCATCGCGTACATCGGGTTCGAGAACGTCTTCGCGCGCGATCCGAAATACCGCTGGAAGATCACCTTCCTCTTCGGGTTGGTGCACGGCTTCGGGTTCGCCGCCGTGCTCCGCGACCTGAACCTGCCGCACTCGTCCATCGCGATCAGTCTGTTCGGCTTCAACGTGGGCGTCGAGATCGGACAGATCGCGATCGTCAGCCTGATGTATCCGCTCCTTCGCTGGCTAACACGCTCCCCGTACCGCCTGCCGGTCGTCCGGTTCGCGTCGAGCGCGATTGCCCTGGTGGGGCTCATATGGTTCTACCAGCGAATCCCATGAGGCGGACGGCGATCACGCTGATTGGTGTCACGTGCGCGGCGATGTTCGCGACCGACGTGGCGGCCGACATCATCATGTCGGCCGCGGGGCTGAATGATTCCCTGAAACGCATGACGCGGTTGACGGAGGAGATCGCAACCTCGCCGCAGCCGGCTCGCGCCGCGGCGCTCTTCGCGCTCGGCGTGGAAGCCGACGGTCTCGCGAGCCTGATGAACCGCGAAGTGGAAGCGCACGGCATGCAGGAGCGGCAGCTGATCGAGCTCGCCCTCAGCCGCACCAAGGAGCTCGGGATTGCGATCCAGTACAACAAGGAGAAGAAGAAATTCTTCTACGACGGTGACGGGTTCACGCGCTACCTGGTCGAGGCCCCGAACGGCGCGCATGCCGCCGAGGCCGAGTTCCAGCTGCTCGCGTACCAGTTCTACCAGTCCGCGGGAACTGATGCCGCAGCGCTCGAAAACGCCGCCGCCGCCAAACGGCGTTTCGTGGCTCGATACCCGAAGTTCAAGGGGAATCCAGAACTACGGCTCTATCTCGCGATCGACTACCGCGACCTGTATCACGTCTACCGAAACGCGCACGACGCAGCACGGACCGAAGAGTATTTTCAGCGTACTCGCAGCGAGCTCCAGCGCATCGTCAACTCGTACCCTGGCACGGAGCAGGCCGTGACGGCGAGTCAATTACTCCGTAGACTGGACGAAGAGCACCGGCAAACGTCCGGCTGAGTTGCTCAGAAAGCAGGCCGGCTCGAGAATCGGGGTTCGCGATTCGGGATTCGGTATTCGGGGCTCGGGGCTCGGATAAGGGATAAAGGATAAAGGATAAGGGATAAAGGATAAGGGATTAGGGATAAGGGATTAGGGATTCACCGAGGCCGGGCTCGTGACGACTCGGTGAATCGGATAGCGGAGGACCTTCATGACACGTCACCTCCTCGTTTCGGGGTTCGTGATCGGAGTGCTGATCATGACGCTCGACCGATGGTCGACGCAGGCGAGCGAGCGCGACGCCGCGATCGCACGCTCTGCCGAAATGGCGAAGGTTTCGGCCACGGCGGTGGCCTCCGTCATGGATCCGGACTGCGAGGAAGACGCGGCGTTGATGGCGGCGCTGCAGGAGCAGTTCCAGGCCGGCGGCGTGCTCGCCGAGAACTGGCCGCCGAACGCAATCGGCGGGCTCATCCCTCCCGTCCGCTCCGTCTCCGACCCGTTTCCGACGTTCGACGGCATGGCGCTCGACACGGTGAACAACCGGGTCATCATCAGCGACGAGAACCGGCACTCGATGCTCGTGTACGACCGCACCGCCGGCAGCTTCTCGAACGACGTCACCGAGCCGGTCCAGCACGTGTTCGGTCCTGACACGCAAATCGGGTTCGTTGCCGGCGTCGAGGTCGACCCCTCCCGGAAGGAGTTCTACACGGTCAACAACGACGGCGGGGACAAGATGGTCGTGTTCGGCTACGGCGAGGAGGGCAACATCGCGCCGAAACGGACGCTGACGACGCCGCATCAGTCATGGGACGTCACGCTCGCTCCCGGCCGCGACGAGCTGGCGATCTCGGTGCAGCAGTCGAATGCGATTTCGATTTTCCGCCGTTCGTCGACCGGCCGCGACGCGCCCATCCGCACGATTCGCGGCCTCGCGACCGAGCTGCACGATCCACACGGGGTGTTCTTCGATGAGAAGCACAACGAGATCGTGACGGCCAACCACGGGAACTGGACACAGATCCGTCCCTACACGGCGTACGACCCGGTCGTCAACGCGGTCGGGGAGTACAAGTCCGGAGCGTTCCATCCGCCGTCGATCACGTTCCACGCCGGCGCCGGCGCCGGCGACATCGCGCCGCTCCGGACGATCCAGGGCAATCTGACCGGGCTCAACTGGCCGATGGGACTGGATGTCGATCTGACGCGCGACGAGATCGCCGTTGCCAACTACGGCGACAACGCGGTGCTGATTTTTTCCAGAGCCGCCGGCGGAAACGTTCAGCCCGTGCGCGTCATCCGCGGCGCGGCTACGCAGATCGTGGGGCCGGTCTCTGTCGCGATCGACACGAAGAACGACGAGCTCTGGGTCGCGAACTACGGTGACCATACCGCGCTGGTCTTTGCGAGGAACGCGTCCGGCAATGCCAGGCCGAAACGAATCATCAGGAATGCGCCCGCCAAGACGCCCACCTGCGGCTTCACCAACGCATCCGCCGCGGCGTACGACACGAAGCGCGACGCTCTGCTGGTGCCGAATTGAGTGAGCGTGCCGAGAATATCGGTGTTTGCCAGGCTGGCAAACGGAAACGTGGCTCCGATTCGGACAATTGAAGGTCAGGCGACGAATCTTTCACGGACGATGCACGGCCTCGCGTACGACGCGGTCAATGACGAGATCATCGTCCCGGTCGCGCTGAGCGGCGCCGTGCTCGTGTTCGCCGCCGCCGCTGCCGGCGAGACGCCTCCGATTCGAGTGATCCAGGGAACGCGGACGGGTCTGGTACGGCCACAGACGATTGCGGTAGACGCCGTCAACGACGAGATACTGACGGCGGACCCAGCCACGCGCGCGGTGTTCGTCTTCGACCGCCGTGCAAACGGCAACGTCGCGCCGAAACGCGTCATCAGCGGTCCAAAGACCGGGCTCGTCGACATCGTCGGCGTTGCCGTCGATCCGATTCGCAACCGGATCGTGGCCTCGAGCCGCAAGGGTGAGGGCGCGACGGGCCTGTTCGTCTTCGATCGGCTCGCCAACGGAGACGTCCCTCCAAGGGCGTTCATCGGCGGGCCGAAGTCGAAGCTGGCGCACTTCCGGCAGGTCGCCATCGATCCGGGGACCGGCAACATCTTCCTCGCGCAGCAGAACACGCGGATGAAGCGCCAGGAAGCCTACGTGCTGGACAAGCCGCGGGAGGACTTCAAGGAGCGAGACGACGACGAAGGGGACGACAGCAGTCGTCTTGATCGAATGGGTTTCATCGCGGTGTATGGGCCGGATGACAACGGCGACATCCCGCCACGCGCGATCATCAAGGGACCGGGCGTGCGGTTCGCAGGCGCTGGAGGCGTAGCGCTGAATCCGAAGAAAGGCGAGCTGTACGCAGTCGGCGGGAACGGATTCCAGACTTTTCTGGTGCCCGAGTTCTTCAAGCTGCTCAAGCCGCCGCCCGCGACCACGGAAGGCCGGCGGTGATCGGGGATCTCGACTCTCGGCTCTGGACTTTGGTCTCTGGTCAGGCCTAAAGACCAAAGACCAAGGACCAAAGACCAAGGACCGACACCGTCACCGTCCGTAGACGATGAACCACTTGCCTTCGAGGCCGTCGAACTCCTGCAGCGGCTTCAGGCCGACGGCCGCCATCCAGCCTTTGACCTGCTCTTTGGTGACGACCAGCGCGGGTTCGTCCTTGTGGGAGCCATCCGGTGGCAACTCCACGACGGCAATGCGTCCGTCCGGCTTCAAATAGCTGGCCGTGGCTTTGAGGAACGCTGCGCGGTTCTCGATGTGGTGCAGAACGTCGTGAAAGAGCGCGACGTCCACGTCGCGTGCCGGCAGCTTCGGATCCGTATATTCCCCGAGTACGGGTACCACGTTGCTGACATTCGCCGCGGCGGCCTTCTGCTTGATCCGGTCGAGGAAGCCTTTGTCGACGTCCTCGGCGTACACTTTTCCGCCGGGAGCCACCGCTAACGCTATCGGAAGGCTGAACACGCCCGGGCCGGCGCCGATGTCCGCGACGATCGCGCCCGGCTTCAGGCCGAGCGACGCGATGATGTAATCGATCTTCAGGCTCGCGACGCGATCGGGACGCTCGAGGCGCACGCTCCACTCGTCGGCGGGCCGGGAGGCGAGCTGGCCGGCCGACTGGCTGGCGGTGGCGACGGCGAGGACGAGGGCTCCAGCGCCGAAGCGCCATACTCGTGTGATCATTGGACGTCCTTTCGTGGCCCGACGTGCAAGCTGCCAGCTTGTAAGCGTCTCCGGTTTCGAGCGGCGAGTCAAGAGCTCGCGCACGAAATGGTCGGACCTTTGTGGCTCGCGCATTGACGCGCGCGGTGCGTTCTGTTGTAATCGCAGCCTTCGATGACCACCGCGGGTAAATCTCTGAGCGCGACGCTGCTGATCGTCATGCTGGTCGCCGGCGTGACGGCAGTCGGCTACGCGCGCTGGACGCGCCCGATCGCGGAGGCCGATCGAGCGCTCGACGCAGGGCAGTGGGATCACGCGCTGGCTGCGTATGCCACCGCAGAAGCCCGGTTCGATCGAATTCCGGTAGCGCGGCAATTCCTGGCGGACGACTACACGCGAACGGTCGCGAACCAGCTCTGGCTGCTCTACCGCATGCAGCGATACGACGACCTGATCGGAAAGGCGGAACGCGCGCCCGAGCGCGCGCTGCCGCATTTCTGGTCCGGTCTGGCCTTCTTCGCGAAGGCGCGCAGCGAGTCGAAGCCCGACGCGCAGCTTGGTTGGCTCGCGCGCGCGGAAGAGGAGTTGCGGCGCGCCGTCGAGGCGGATCCATCGGATTGGGATACCAAATACGACTTCGAACTGGCGACGCGACTGGCGTCGGAGCTCCGCAAACAACCGAAGACCCCGCCCAATCAGTTGATGCAGCTGCTGCGACCGCAGCCCAAGGCCGGTGCCAAACCGGGCCGACGCGTGGGGTGAGGTCGCCCGCGAGCCCTCGATGAGATTCCTTCGTCCCGACCAGGCGCAATGGGGACTCGTCGTGCCGTTGCTGATCGGGTTCTGGATGATTCACCGGACAGTGAGGAGCGCGTTCCGACGGCGTGCGGCGATCGCGCCGCGGTTCGCGCCACTCTCGCGGCGAACCACGTCAGCCCGTGACCTGGTGGTGCTGGCCCTCGCGGTGCTCGCCAGCGCCTCCATCGTGTTCGCCCTCGTTCGACCCCAGGCGCTGCTGACGCACCGCGTACCGGACTACGAGCGACAGGATCTCGTGGTCATGCTGGATCGTTCCGTGTCGATGAACGCACGCGACATCCGGCCATCCAGGTTCTCGCGGGCCACACTCGAGATCCGCAACCTCGTCCGCCAGAAACCCGAAGGCATCGACCGCGTCGCTCTCGTGGGGTTTGCCGACGCGGCTGTCGTTCTTTCGTACCTGACCCGCGATGTCGACAGCGTTCTCTTCTACTTCGACTGGATCGAATCCGAACCGACGCCGCTGTTCGGCACGAACATCGGCGCCGCGCTCAAGAGCGCGATCGATGTGGCGAGCAAGGACGACCGGCCGACGCGCAAGTTGTTCCTGATCGTGTCCGACGGCGAGGACCACGGGACCGAGCTCGAACGGGCGCTCAGAATGGCGCGCGCGGACGGCTACAGGGTGAACACCATCGGTATCGGGGCGAACGATCCGGTACCGATTCCGGTGCGCACACCCGAGGGCCGCGAGAGCTTTCTCCGTGATGATGCGGGCAGGAACGTCGTCACGCGGTTTTCGGAAAACACGTTGCGGGAGATTGCCGCGATCACCGGCGGCCGGTACATCCGGTCGAGCACGGGCACCGAGCTCCAGCATGCCATCGCGGAGATCGTCGCAGGCGAGCGACGGATGCTGGGGTATCGCACGGTCGCGGAATATCGCGACCTGTATCCATGGGGTCTTGCCGTGGCGGGCCTGGCGGGCGTGGGCCTGTTCCTGTTGCTCTAGGTGGAGACAGACGCGTGAGGTTCCAGCGTTCTCAGGTTCTCAGTTCTCGGTTGTTCGGTTCAGACGACTGGTTAGAACCGAGAACCGAGAACCAGGAACCGAGAACTTCTTGAGACGATGATGCACGACGCTGCTACTTCGGGAGAATGGACCACCGATTACGCGCTCGGGCTGATGGCGAGGCTCGAAGCCGAAGTCGCGGAGGTCATCGTCGGGCAGCAGGTGTTGATTCGCCGCCTGCTGACGGGCCTCTTCGCCGCGATTCCGTTCGCCGCGGCGCGCTCGGGCGCCCACGTCGGGTGCGGGCACGTTCTGCTCGAGGGCGTCCCCGGCGTCGCGAAGACGCTGACCGCGACAACGCTCGCGCAGGCGATCTCCGCACGGTTCCAGCGCATCCAGCTCACGCCGGACATGATGCCGGCCGACATCCTCGGCACGCGCATCTACGACGCAAAGGCCGCTGTCTTTCGCATCGAGCAGGGGCCGGTATTCACGAACATCCTGCTGGCAGATGAAATCAACCGCGCCACGCCGAAGACGCAGAGCGCGCTGCTCGAGGCGATGCAGGAGCGGCAGGTTACGCTCGCGGACACGACCTTCCCGCTCGAAGATCCGTTCTGGGTGCTGGCCACGCAAAACCCCGTGGAGCAGGAGGGCGTGTACGCCCTCCCGGAGGCCCAGCTCGACCGCTTCTCGATGATGCTGCGCGTGGGCTATCCGAGCGCGATCGACGAGGTGGAGATGTTGCACGGCCGGTTCACGGAGCGCCCGGTCGAGCGGCGCCTGTGGCCGGCCGACGTGACACGCCTGCGCACGTTCATCCGAGACATCGTGTTCGTCGACGACAAGCTCCTCGACTACATCGTCCGCCTCGGCCGTGCGACGAGGGAGCCGGGCGAGGTGGGTCGCGGGGACCTCGCCGAGCTGCTCGTCCTCGGCGTCTCGCCGCGCTCTTACCAGCACGTGCTGGCGCTCGCGCGCGTCACGGCGTTCATGCACGGCCGCGCCTACGTCCTGCCCGGCGACGTGAAAGAGATCTACATCGATGCGGCCAGGCATCGCATCGTCCGCAGCGTCCGCGCGCAGGCCGAGAACATCGACGCCGATCACATCCTGGGCGAGCTCATGCAGTCGGTGCCCATTCCATGATTCCCGAAGAAGTCGTGCGGGAGCTGCGGTACATCGAAGTGTCGACCGCCCGGAAGATGCGCAACCCGCGCGTGGGACAGTACACGAGCCGCCTGCGCGGACCGGGCTTCGACTTCGACGAGCACCAGCCGTATCGGCCGGGAGACGACGTGCGGCGCATCGACTGGAACGTCACGGCCAGAATGGACGCGCCGTTCGTCCGGCTCACGCATGCGGAACGCGAGCTGACGATGATGATCGCGATCGATGTCTCGCGGTCGATGGAGCTCGGTACGGCGCACTTTTCGAAGCGGGAAACGATGATGTTCATCACCGCTTCGCTGCTGTTCTCTGCGCTCGCGAACCAGATCAACACCGGCTTCCTGGCGTTCTCGGACCAGGTGATCGCGTCGAGCCCCCCGCGCCGGACGCGCGCGGCTGCATGGGCCGTGCTGCAGCAGTGCTGGTCGGCGCAGTCACACGCCACCGCGCTGGAAAACGCCCGGCGCGGGTCACGGAGTTTTCACCCCACCGCGCTGGAAGGCGCAGGGCGGAGACGCGGTACGGGTCGTACCGCGCTCGCGCCGATGGTGAATCATCTGCTCACGACGCTCCGTCGGATGAGCATCGTGTTTCTCGTCTCCGACTTCATCACCGACGACGATGGCTTCGGCAGCCGTGAGCTGGCGATGTTGGCGGCACGCCACGACGTCATCGCGATCGTGCCGGAGGATCGATCGGAGCGCGAGTTGCCCGCCGGTCCCGGGTATTGGCAGGTCCGCGATCTCGAAACGGGCCGGCACGTCGCCGTGGACCTGGGTGTGCGCTCTCGTGAGCTGTACGCCGCCGAGGCGCAGCGTCGGCGCGACAGGCTGGTGGAGGCGTTCTATCGCGTGCCGCTGGAGTACATCTTCGTGTCGACCGACCAGAGCCCTGTCGAGCCGGTCCTCTCTTTTTTCGCGCGGAGAATCGCACGGTGACGCGACTCATGCGATCGTCAGCCCTGGTCATCCTGATCGGGTCCACGTTCCCCGGTGCGCCGGTCGAGACGCACGCGCAAACACGCAGCGCCCCAACCGTCGACTCCTTTCCGACCGTCACACACGCGGAGCGCCCGCGCACGGTGGCGCCCGCAACACCACCCGCGCCGAAAGAAGACGTTTCGGTCGGGACGAAGGTCGATCGAACAGCGATCTGGGTCGGCGATCGGCTCACCTACACGATCGAGATCACCTGCAAGCGCGGCTACGACCTCGTGACAGACGATCTTTCGCGCGAGAAGCTCTCGCTCGAGGGCCTCGAGGTCGTCAACACCGACACCGTGCGCCGCACGGGTGGTGATGACGTGATCCGATACGAGTTTCACTACGTCCTCACGACGTATCGCGTCGACGTCCCGGCATTGAAGATCGGACCGATGACGGTGCGGTACTACGTCAGCCGCGCGGGTCAGCGCCCCGACGAGACCGCACCGGCCGGCACTCTGCAGGTGCCTGCCCAGATTGTCGCGTTCCGCAGCCTTCTGCCTGACGACCAGCCGTCGTACGACATTCGCCACAGTCGGCCGGCCGACCCGCGGTTGCTGCGGTATCGCATCCTCCAGCCGCTCGGCCTGGGACTGATCATCGTCTCCGTCGCTCCTGTTGCGTTCATGGCGATCGCTGTCGTGCAGCGCGCCGGTCGGCGCGGCCGCACAGCCCGTCGATCGTTTCGTCAGACTCGGCAGGCCGTCCAGGCATCGCTCGAGGTGGTGCGCAACGCCGAAGCTGCAACTGCGGACGATCGACGCGACGCTTTCGCGCGTCTCGACGATCTCGTGCGTCAGCACTTGACCCAGGTCTGCGGCGTGCCCGCATCGAGTATGACCCCTTCCGAAATCGCCGCCGCACTCGGCGCGCGCGGGTCCGGCCTGCCCGTCGAACTGGCGTCGTCCGTGCTGAACACGTGCGAGATCGCGCGCTACGCGCCGCCGACGCTCCTGCCGTCCGCGACTGCTTGGCGCGACACGCTCGCGCATGCCGAGCAGGTGCTCGCGACCAGACGCTGACGAGTCATGCGGTACCTCAATCCCGGCGTCATGTGGTGGCTTCTTGCGGCGCTGGCGTCGGCCGGACTGATCCGCTGGGGCCTGCGACGCCGACTCGGCGTCGCGGCCACGGCGCCATGGATGTTCAACCGCCCGCACCGCGCGTCGGTTCTTCGCCGGCTTCCTGCAGGGACGCTCGTGCTCGCCCTTCTCTTGGTTGGCGCCGCCATCCTGGATCCCGTTCTGCCGTACTCCGAGGCGCAGGTCCGGTCACACGGACTCGATATCGTGATCGCGCTCGATCTCTCGTCGAGCATGCAGGAACAGATGGAGCGCACGCCCCCGCCGCGCACGCTCCAGAACCTCACGTTCACGAACCTGGACGCGAAGATCGCGCGCCGCGTGGCCAAGACGCGTCTCGAAGCGACGAAAGACGCCATCAAGGCATTCGTCCGACGACGAACCGAGGATCGGATCGGCCTCGTCGTGTTCTCGGATAACGCCTACGTCGTCAGCCCGCTCACCTTTGATCACGACTACCTGATTCGATACATCGACCTCGTCGACGATCAGATCCTGCGCGGCGAAGGAATGACCGCGATCGGCGACGGTCTCGCGCTCTCGAACTACCTCCTCGCGCGTCAGGCGACGAGCGAAGGACGCAGGAATCAGGTCGTGGTGCTCTTCACCGACGGCGAGAACAACGCCGGTCGCGAGCCGATCGCGATGCTCGAAGAGTCCGACGCGGCGAACATCCGCGTTCATATGGTCGGGGTCGCGCTCGAAGAAGAGATTAAGAAGAAGCCGCAGGTGCAGCAGCTGCTGCAGGCGATTCGGCGGTACGGCGGCCGGTATTTCAACGCGGACACCGCCCGCGATCTGGACGCGGCCTCACGGACGATCGATGCCCTCGAGAAGGGCGTCCTCGTCAGCCGAGTCTACCAGCACGATACGCCCGTGTACCAGTGGTTCGCGATCCCGGGGCTGATTCTCCTGGCTCTGTCGTTCGGCCTGCGCGCGATACCGACTTTTGTCGATCACACATGACGGTCGACTGAGGCTCTATCGACGTGCCATAGCCGTGTTCGAGTCGACAGGCGATCCAGCCCCCGCCGTCAGGCTCGCGGAGGCCCAGCCGAATGAGTTGAAGGCCAACGACGTAGCGGCGATGGCACTCCTGCGCGCGCCGGCCACATGGCCGAAGTCGAGCGCTACAACGACACTGATGGCCGGGAACATTTCTATTTCGCTGTGGTGGCGGCAGACTCTCGAAGGCATACGCGCCTCCGAGCGCGCCGACGGCAGTCTGACTGACGAACGAGAAGCCCAGTACCAGGCACTGACGGCGCCCTTGACCGATCCGTCCTTCTGGCTCCTCACCGCGCTGTTGCACGGGTGCAGCGGTCAACGCCCGGTCCGGCAGTGACGGAGCCGACTACGTCGACGAAATCAACTCGCCACTCGGCTTCGCATCTCCGCGCGCTCCAGCACGTGAACCGGTACCGCGCCTCGACGAGTCGTTAGTCGATTGCGCACCGCCGCGTTTCAGTGAATCCCCCTAGAGATCGCGCCGGTTGAACCGCAAGTACCCCAGGATGCAGAAGAGCGTTGCTGCTGACAGCAGGATTCCGATGCTCCTCCACTCCGGCGCTTCCCTGGAGAGAATCGATAGCGCCGGGTAGTAGTGAAACGGCGAGATCCAGGAGATCTGGCGCATCGGCGGCCAACCGATTGCCAGAAAATCCACCAGGTACATGACGACGACCGTGAACCCCACCGTGGTGAACGCGGTGCTCCATCGTCGGGCGCCTGTCGCAACGAAGAGCCCGAAACCGCCAAAGCAGAGAGCGACCGAGGCCAGGTGGACGAGCATCGACACGCTCGCTCGAGCTGACGGCGCGTCGAACGCCGGCGAAGCGAACAATCGAAGACCCAGACGCGTCCCCGCAGTCATCAGCAGGGCTGCCGCCGTA
>JBKPCD010000170.1:0-3031 GCA_046727175.1 Acidobacteriota bacterium
CTGTGCAAACCCGGGTCTTAGGCATCCTTCGAATCGTTAGCGTCCCATGAATAGTCTCAAGACTTCCGCCAATTCGGACTCGTTGGCGGCAGTTCGACGAAGGCCGCCAACGCCGACGTGAGTCTCAACAGTCATTCATTCTGTTTCACGTGGCCGGTCGCTGCCGGCCATTCTGCTGTACGGCCGGTCAGCTGTGATCGCTGTTCCAGATCGGACAGCGGTGCGCAGGAAAGAACGGTACCTTCAGTGACGGCGATGTGTGGACGTGAACGGCCGCCAACCTGTGGCATCACGCCGGCTTCGATTCAAGCGCCACGCACATACCTCCCTGGCGCAAACCTGCGATCTGCTCTGCCCGTCGCAGCCGAGGAACGGTGGGCCTGATGGATGACACGCCGAAGACCGTGAAACCGTGGGTGACGTTCGCCGGGTGTGTGCTGGTCGTGGTCGTCCTCTACTGGGCGCAGGCCGTGCTTGTGCCGATCGCGCTCGCCATCCTGCTCACGTTCGTGCTGACGCCTCCTGTCACCTGGCTTGAACGATGGATCGGCCGCATCCCAGCCGTGCTCGCGGTGGTCACGCTGGTATTCACGGTCCTCGGTCTCGCCGGCTGGGGTCTGGCGCGACAGATGGATCATCTGGCCGAGGACCTTCCACGGTACCGCGTCAACATCCTGGCGAAGATCGCGGACGTACGCGGCGCGGGCAAGGGGGGATCGGTCGAGAAGCTGCAGGAGACGATCGAAGACATCAGGACCGACCTCGGGAAATCGGACGCGCGCACAGGCACGCGGTCGCAGCCCGTCGTGGTCACCTCTGAGCAGATGTCAGGTTTCTCGAGCTTCACGTGGTTCGGTCCGATCGTCGGCCCGTTGGGCACGGCGGGGCTCGTGCTGGCGATGGTCATCTTCATGCTGCTCGAACGCCGGGATCTCCGCGATCGGCTGCTCGGGTTGTTCGGGCACGGCCGGCTGGCCGTGACGACGAAGGCGTTTGACGAGGCGGGGAGCCGCGTCAGCCGTCAGCTCTTGATGCAATCACTGGTGAATCTGGTCTACGGGATCGCGGCCGGCGCCGGGCTTTACCTGCTCGGCGTGCCGTACGCATTGGTGTGGGCGGCGCTGGCGGCGGCGCTCCGATTCATCCCCTACGTCGGGCCCGTGCTCGGTGCAGCCGCACCGATCCTGGTCAGCCTTGCGGCTCTCCAAGGCTGGACCCGCCCGCTCTGCGTCGTCGGGCTATTCGTCGGCCTAGAGCTGTTCACGAATCTCGTCCTCGAAACGGTGCTCTATGCCGGGGCGGCCGGGGTCTCGCAGGTCGCACTGCTGGTGTCGCTGGCATTCTGGACCTGGCTATGGGGGCCGCTCGGCCTGCTCATGGCGACACCGCTGACCGTGTGCCTCGTCGTACTCGGCAAACACGTGCCTGGCCTCGAATTCGTCGGGACGCTGATGGCCGATACTCCTGCGCTGGCCCCCGAGTATGGCTACTACCAGCGCCTGCTGGCGCGCGATCAGGGCGAGGCGGCCGATCTCATCGAGCGGCATATCACGACCGAAACGCCGCGTTCGGTCTACGACGCTCTGCTGTTACCCGCGCTCAATTATGCGGAACGCGACCGCCTCGAGGCGCGGCTGACGGCGGACGAGGAAACGGCGGTCGTCGATGCCACCCGGGAGCTGGTGTCCGACGCGGCGGAGTCGATCCGGCGCCTGACTCCGCAGCGACCTGCACCGTCCGCCGATCCACCACTCCCCGGACCGCGAGAGCCGCTCCGTGTGCTGGGGTGCGCGATCAACGGCGCCGACGAGCTCGCGCTCGGCATGCTCGTCCATCTGGTGGACGATCTCCCAATCGCCGTCGATATCACTGCGGCGCGCATGCAGGCCTCCGAATTGGTGTCGCTCGTGCGGGCGCGAGAGTTCTCGGTGGTGTGCTTCGCCGACCTGCCGCCCAGCCCGCCCTCGAAGACGCGCTATCTCGTCAAGAGGCTCCGCGCCGCGTTGCCCGAGGTGCGGATCCTCGTCGGGCGTTGGGCACCACCCGCGCTGGCGGACGAGAGCACGCAGCTGCTGCGCGAGAGCGGGGCGAATCACGTGGGCTCGACGTTGGTGGAGACCCGGGAGTACTTGGGCGGGCTCGTGGAAATCCCGCGGATCCCGGTCCCGGGGACAATCGGCGCGCCGTGCACGCTGCGTAGCAGCCGGGGGATTTTCACGCAGACGTCGTCTCCGGTCGCACAGCCCGCGGAGTCCTACGGTTCCGAGTAGCAACTTGACCTTGCCGTTCGCGCCAGTGCTTTCTCGCCGAAGTGGGAGAGCCGATGGCCATGCGGGTGTGCTCAAATGCACAGACACGCATCCGCGTTCGCAGCATGCTCTGTGGGTAGGAACAGTCGTAGACCGACTCGATGTTTGTGTGAAAGCGAGCGATCGTGATGCTGTACACCATTGCTGTGATTCTGCTGATTGCGTGGGTGCTCGGACTCGTCGGGACCTACACCATCGGCTCATTCGTGCATGTGCTGCTTGTCGTCGCCATCGTACTCTTCCTCGTTGGGCTGTTGAGCGGCCGTCGCACCGTCCTATAGCGGTGCGTCACGCGTCAAGAGAGACAGAGATGTGCTCGCCGGAGGCATGCGCGCCCGAGGCGGAACTCGCACCAGTTTGACGGAACAGGACCTCTCGCTCCTGTGGCCGTGGCGAGTGAGCTGCGCAAGAAACAACCGTCGAACGAAGCTGCAGACCGATGGTCGTGCAGTAAGGAAGGTAGCAACGTGAAATTGATTATTGCGGCGACTGTGGCGACGACTGTGGCGATCACGCCGGTGCTGGCGGCGGACAACGAGCCGGCAAAGCGACTGGACGCGGCGGCGGCCGTGTTCTCAGAAATCATGGCGGCGCCGGATAAGGGCATTCCTCAAGAGCTCATCGAGAAGGCCCATTGCATCGTGATTGTCCCGGACCTCAAAACCGCGGCGTTCGTCGTGGGCGGGAAATACGGGAAAGGCTACCTGTCCTGTCGAAGCAAG
>JBKPCD010000171.1:0-15494 GCA_046727175.1 Acidobacteriota bacterium
ATCCAGGACATTGCGGCGCGCGACGAAACGGCCGTGCCGGACGTGGGAACGATGTACCGCGCGCTGGCGCGGATGGTCGAGAACCGGCTGATCCAGGCGACGGCCCGCCGGTCCGCACCCGACGCGGGCGATGAGCGACGCAATTACTACCGCATCACCGAGGCCGGCCTGCGCGTCGCGCGCGCCGAGGCGAGACGGCTGGAAGCGCTGACGCGGGCGGCGCGCCTCGGCGGTCTGCTCACCAAGGACGCGAAATGAGACGCGACCGCCTGCTGAACGCATCCGAGCGCTGGTTCAGGCTTCTCGAGCGCTTGTATCCGCCGGACTTCCGCGACGAAATGGGCAGCGGGCTCGTCGAGGCCTACTGCGATCGCGCGCGCGAGGCGCTGAACCAGGGCGGCATGAGACGGCTGGCCACCGTGTGGGTCCGGGCGCTCGTCGATTCGGTGCGGAACGGTCCGGGCGAGCGAGTGTCGCCTGCTGTGTCGTGGCGGCGAAGCGGTAATTGGGGTCGCGACGTCGAGCTCGCGACGCGACGGCTGATGCGCGCGCCGATGTTCGTCGTCGCGACCGTGGGAACGTTGGCCGTCGGGCTCGGGTTGTTCGCGGTCGTGTACACCGTCGTTCAGAAGATTCTGATCGAACCGATGCCGTACCGAGATCCCGGGGACCTTTATTACGTGTGGCGTGACTACGGACCGATCTTCGATTTGAAGCGCGGCTGGCTGGGTGGCACCGATATCGCCGAGTTGCAGAAGGCCGGCGGCATTATCGAGAGCACCGTCGGTCTGCGACGTCAGCTCACGACGTTTGCTGCACGGGAAGGCGGCGACGCGATGGAAATCGCGGCGATTATCACCTCCCCGAATCTCTTCGACCTGCTCGGCGTCCAACCCGCACTCGGCCGCGGGTTCGCGGCGAACGAGGTCGGTCCCAAACGACCGCCAGTGATCGTGCTGACGCACGAGCTGTGGAAGCGGCTCGGGGCGGACCCCGCGATTCTGGGCACGCTGGTACGCCTGAACGGGACGCCGTATACGGTGATCGGCGTCATGCCGCCAACGTCCGCGTTCGTCCAGCACGCGAGCCTTGGATCACCTCAACGCGCCGACGCGTTCATCACGTTCGACATCAATCTTGCGGAGACGAATCCCAACGCCGGCTCCTATGCAGGCCTGACGCGTGCACGTCGCGGCGAGTCGGCACAGTCCGTCGCGAACGCCGTGGACGCTGTCGGCAGAACGGTCGACGCTCGCGACTTCCGCAGTCGCGGGCTGAAGCTGTATCCCGTCGGCCTCAAGCCAGATCTGGTCGCTCCTGTCCGTCCCGCGCTTCTCGTGCTCGGGTTTGCGGGCGTGCTCCTCGTGTTCGTCCTGATGGTGAACCTTGCGTCGGTATTGCTCGCGCGCGTCGCACAACGGGAGCACGAATTTGCCGTTTCACGTGCGCTTGGCGCCAACACTGCAGCCGTCGTGCGCGCGACGCTGTTCGAGGGCGGGCTCCTGGGTCTTTGTGGTGGAATCGCGGCTGCACTGGCAGCGATCTGGGGCACTCGTACGCTCATCGGCCTCGCGCCGCTGGACCTCCCGCGGCGGGAAGCGATTGCCGTCGACTGGCGCATCGCGGCCGTCATCATCGGGTTGGGTGTGCTGCTCGGTCTGATGGCGGCTGTTGCTCCTGCGATGTGGGCAGCCCGGAGCACACTTGCCTCGCTGCTCGCGAGCAGCGCGGTACGTGGCGGCGGTGGCCACGGCCGCATGCGACGCGTCCTGGTCGTCGGGCAGGTCACCTTGTGCCTCGTGCTTCTCACTACGGGTGGGCTCGTCGTGCGAAGCTTCGAACGTCTTGTGCGCGCGGATCCTGGTTTCAAGGCTGAAGGGATTCTGGCTGTCCGTGTTCCCATTCCGCCGCAATTCGTTCCGCAAGCTCCGGACGTGCTAGCCCTTCAGGAGCGGATCGAGCAGGCGTTTGCGGCGATTCCTGGGGTCACCGGCGTAAGCGCGACCTCCTCAGTGCCGCTCACGGCCTCCGCAAACCAGAACACGATTGAAATCCCGGGTGCGCCTGGCAACACGGGTGATCGCGCCCGCGATTCACCGCTCGTGGACGTCATCGGCACCCGCGCGCAGTACGTGGAGGTGATGGGCATGCGCCTCAGAGCGGGCCGCACGTTCGAAACCGTCCGACACGAGGGTCTACGCGAGGCATTGATCGATACGCTCCTTGCGAGGCAATTCTTTCCGGCCGGGGATCCGCTGGGCGCGAAGATCCCGTACGGGCAGAAGGGCGCGCAGCCGCTCACGGTCGTCGGTGTCGTCGAGCAGGCTCGCCTCTACGACGTCCATCAGGACGGCAGGCCTCAGCTCTACGTTCGCGCCGAAGATTGGGGATATCGCACGCTCAACTTCGTGCTGCGAACCGGACGCGATCCGCACGGTCTCGTCGCCGACGTGCGAAGCGTCGTCCGCAACATCGACGCGCGTCTTGCGCTGGCCGACGTGCGGACCATGGACGAAGTCGTCGCCAACGCACTTCGCCGGCAGCGCATCAGCGCGGTACTGATTTCCGGATTCGCGCTCGGTGCCTTGCTGCTCGCGGCGATGGGCCTCTTCGGCGTGGTCTCCGGTTCCGTGACGCGTCGTCGTCACGAGCTTGCGGTGCGGCTCGCGGTCGGCGCGGATCACGGACGACTGCTGCGCCTTGTGGTCGCAGAAGGCGCTGCGCTCGTTGCGACCGGAGTGCTGATTGGTGCGCCCGGGATCTACGTCGCGGGCATGCTGGTGCGCGGAGTCCTGGTCGGCGTGTCCCCGCTGGATCCGTTTACGCTGGTCGCCGTAATCCTCGGCCTCGGGCTCGTCGCCATGATCGCCTGTTACCTGCCAGCGCGCCGTGTGTTGGCGATCGACCCTGCGCAGTCGCTTCGTCAAGAGTGAATCGCTGACTAGAAGCGTTGAATCCCCGAATCCATCGCGATTCCTGATCAATGATCAGTGATTAGTGATTGAGGTTTTGATCCCGTGTGGCTCGATCATGCGTGGCGCGACCTGCGGCACGCAATTCGCGCGTTGAGCAGGACTCCGGGCTTCACAGCCGTGGCGGCGCTCACGCTTGCGCTTGGCATCGGTGCGAACAGCGCAATGTTCAGCATCGTGTACGGAATTCTGTTACGGCCGCTTCCGTACCAGGACACCAATCGTCTCGTGCTGATTCAGCGCGAGCAGGACCTCGCAGGCACGCATCGGCCGGTTCCCGCTCCATTCTTCGCGCAAGCCGAAATCGATGCCTGGCGGCAGCGGCTGCAATCGTTCGAGTCGACGGCGCTGTACTCGAGCGACGCCGCGGCCCTTGCCCTCGAAACCGGCACCGAGGTCCTGGACACGTCCGTCGTGTCGGCGGCGTTCTTTCCAACACTCGTGGGACCGATAATCGCGGGGCGGCCGCTCGGTCCCGCCGACGATCTTGCGCCTTCCGTCGTCATCAGCGAACGACTCTCGCAACGACTGTTCGGCGGATCCGACAGTGCGGTCGGCCAGCCGATCACCCTTTCGTCGCGAACCTACACGGTCGTTGGTGTTGCCGACGCTCGGTTCCAGTTCCCAAGTGCCCGGACGGATGTCTGGATGCCTGCCGGTTACATGCGGCTGAACCCGCGATGCTGCAGTTTCAGAATGCTCGGCCGATTGAAAGCGAACGTCCCGATTGCGCAGGCCGGCGCGGAGGCAGCCGCAGCGGCGAAGGCGTTGGCGGGATCGGCTCAGGGACGGCCTTCCGAGATGCGCGCGACCGTCATGAGCCTGCACGACCAGCTCGTCGGTGCGGTCCGGCCGGCGCTGCTCATTCTGTTTGCGGCCGTAGGCCTGGTGCTTCTGGTCGCATGCGCGAACGTCGTGAACCTGCTCCTCGCGCGGCAAATGGCGAGAGCGCGCGAGCTGGCGATTCAGTGGGCATTGGGCGCTTCGCGCGGTCGACTCCTCGAGCAGTCGTTGATCGAGAGTGCTCTCATCGCGATCGGCGGGGCCGCGGCAGGCATTCTTCTCGCGATCGGGTGCGTCCGCGTGCTGAGAACGCTGAACCCGCCGGGAGTGCCGCGCCTGGATGCCATCCGCGTGGATGTTCCCGTTCTGCTCTTCTCGCTCGCGCTGGCGGGAATCGTGGCAGTCGCAACCGGCTTGCTGCCCGCGCTCCAATCGACGAAAGCGGCGGACGGTCTGAAGGCTGGCGCGGTGAGCGTCACCACTTCGCAGAGTCGCCTCCGTGTTCGTCGTGCGCTTTGTGCGGCGGAGCTGGCGGTCTCCTTGGTGCTGCTCGTCGGTGCCAGCCTGCTCGGTCGCAGCCTGGTTCGACTGATGCACACCGATCTCGGCGTGACAAGCGATCACGTGGTCACGGCCTCGATGACTCTGGCGTTCGGAGGGCGACCAACGGACGCGCAGACACTGGAACGAGTGGAACGCGTGATCGAACGGATCCGGTCGCTGCCCGGCGTCCGCGCGGTCGGCGCCGGAACTGCATTGCCTCCGAATGCCAGCCGGTTGACGTTGACGCTGAGGAGGGCAGGCGAGGCGGTCGATTATCGCGCCGCGGGAGTCGCAGTAACGCCGGGATACTTCCAGGTGCTCGGCATGCGGCTCGTGCGTGGCCGACTGTTCACCGATGACGACGACATGAATCACCCGCCGGTCATGATCATGAGCGTCGATACGGCCAAGCGGTTTTTCGGCGACGGCGATCCGATCGGACGAACGATGTCTCTGCCGGTCATCCGCAACGGCAAGAGCGGCCGTGAAGACATGACGCTCGTCGGCACGATCGCAAACGTCAAGTACTCGGGACTCGATGCCGCGGCCGACGATGCCGTCTATCGTCCATTCAGGCAGCAACCGTGGGTGGCGCCGTATCTGGTTGCGCGGACGACGGGAGAGCCGGCGAGTCTGGTCCCGACGCTCAGACGCGAGATGGCAATCCTCGATCGCGGCATCGTCCTCGCAGATGTGAGGCCGCTCGACTCGATCATCTCGAACGCGGCGGCGCAGCCTCGTTTCAGAAGCGTGCTGCTCGGCTCGATTGCCGGCCTCGCGCTCGTGATGGCGATCGTTGGACTCTACGGCGTGATCGCATACTCGGTGTCCCAGCGCACGCGCGAAATCGGCATTCGGATGGCACTTGGCGCACATCGCGACGACATCCTCGGGATGGTGTTATGCGAGGGATTGGTCCTGGCGGGTTTCGGCATTCTCGGCGGACTTCTCGCCGCGTACGCCGCGACGCGCGTCTTGTCGGGTCTGCTCTACGGGGTTGCAGCCACCGACTCGGCGTCGTTCGGGTTCGCTGCTGCGGGTCTTCTCGTCGTCGCGCTCGTCGCAAGCTACGTTCCGGCGCGTCGCGCGATGAAGGTGGATCCACTGGTCGCGCTCCGCATAGAGTAGCGGCTCAATTTTGGTGTGATCTGACGAATGCGGACTAACGGGATTTCAAAGGAGGAATGACGCACAGGCACAACGTGATCGTGGCACTCGGTTTGATTGCGCTCGCACAAGGAGCCGGATCCGACAAGGCGGCTGTGATCGCGCTTCGTCAACAAGACGCCTAACCTCTACGGATCCGAGTTCGCGTTCGACTCGACCGGCTTCGAATCGACAGGTGCCTTCGCGAAGTACGCGATGACCCGCGTGCAAAAACCCGGCGAGCCGGCTCCGGCGGATCTGCCGTCGACTGATTTCCGTCGTCGAGTGACATACGACGCAGCGCTGAAGTTCACGAACTTCCAGCTGCTGCTGAACATGTCCGACCGCGGCTGGCTCGAGACGACGTATTACCAGCTCGGGACCGACTACCGCGGATCGACGACGTACCTTCTCAGCTACATGTCGCAGATGGGCGGCTGGTCGATCCTCGACTACGGGCTCCACATCGCGAGGGATCCCACCGACTACCTGCGACTGGGCTTCGCGTCGTCTTTGAGCTCGTGGGCGCTCGTGAACTCGGGGACGGGCGAGAGCGGGTACGGTTACTGGTTCCCGAGCGGGAACAACGACGGCGGCTTCATGCCTGAACCATCGGGACGCGGATGGATCGGAAGCAGATGACGCGCGGTGCGTGGTACTACAGCGCGGAGGAGGACGTCGGCTACTGCGGAGCGCTCCGCACGCACGCCACCGTTGTGGCTCGCGATCCGATCTTCGGGGAGATCGCGTACGGCGGCCTCCTGACGCGTGATGGTCACAGTGTTCAGGTCATTCCCCGCGACGGCCTTCGCGTGCGGTTCCACGTCGTCGGCGACGATCAACGGTTGCACATGGTCCTCGATCACGACGGGTACGCCAAGGAACAGCCGATTGTCGTCGCCGACGATCTGTCCCGGGTCGAGTTCACGCTAGAGAATCGCAGCGGGAATGCGCATCGAACCGCGCTCCACGTGACCGGACTGCCGGCGGGAGATTACAGCATCGCGATCGATGACCGCACGGTCACTACGACTCGAGGCTCGTCCGAAGGCGCAACTATCTCGTTGCCGGTGGGAGCTGGTTCGACCGCGCGGGTCGCGATCGTGCGTGCAAGTCGGTGACGAACACGTTCAGGAGATGAGACTCTACGTCTCATTTGTCGCTCAGCGTCGCGAGCCAGATATCTCCCTCGGTCCCCGTCTCCGTGTACGTAATCGAGCGGCCATCGCGGGAGACGCCGACACTGCGTCCGATTGCCTAGCCGCGTACTGAGATGAGTGACGCGCCGATTGGAAGCGCTCCTCTGGATTCTTCTCGAGGCAACGGCGAACCAGCTGTTCGAAGGCGAGGGGGACGGGGCCGCGTGTACCCGTGAGGGAGGCGCTCGCGCAGCGTTCCACCCTCGAGAAGCTCCATGACCACGTAGGCCGTGGTGCCGTCGACGGCGAAATCGTGAATCGCGAGGATGTTCGGGTGCGACAGTGCGGCGACCGCTTTCGCCTCGCGCTCGAAGCGCGCGCGGGCATCGGGATCGACCGCGAGAGGTGCCGGCAGCACCTTGATCGCGACGAGGCGATCGAGTGCCGTATGGCGCGCTCGATACACCTCTCCCATGCCGCCTGCGCCGAGGGGGCCGACGACGTCATAAGCGCCAAGGCGCTGGCCGGGCGTCAGCTGCATCATGCGATGACGCATTATCTGCGAAAGTCCGTTCGCTCCACCCCACTGGGGTTGTGTGTGTCCCGTTGCAACGTTTATAAGGCCAGGAGAAAGGATTATCGCGGCCTACACGCACGAGAATTGGCGCACACGTAGGGTATGCTTCGCCGCGTGTTGGTCCGGCCTGTCACGCTCATGGCGGTTGCGGTCCTCGTGGCGATTGTCGGCGCGATCGCGGCGCCGAACCGGTACGGGTTCTCCGATCGCGTCGAGCGGCACATGTTTCCTGGAGTCTCGACAGGCCCCAGAGATCCCGCGTGGAGCCCGGACGGCCGGTGGATCGCCTTCTCGATGCGCGGCGACATCTGGAAGGTGCCCGCCGACGGTGGTGAAGCAATCGCGCTCACCCAGGGACCCGCCTATCACTTCGAGCCGGCCTGGAGTCCGGACGGTACTCGCATCGCGTACTCAGTCGATACCGATGGCAATCTCGATATCGGCGTCGTCTCCGTGGACGGAGGTGATGAGCAGCGCCTGACGACCGACCGCGCCGTTGAAATCGAGCCCGCATGGAGCACCGACGGAAACAGCGTGGTGTTCGTCACGTCGAAAGCCGGCAACTTCGATATCTACCGTTTCAGCTTTGCCGACCGTTCGCAGACTCCAGTTGTCGACGGGGCGCGCGATCAGATCCAGCCGGCGATTTCGCCCGATGGAAAGACGATCGCGTACGTCAGTCCCGTCGACGGACGTGTCGGCACCGGCGGCATCTGGGTCAAACCGCTCGACGGCGGCCACCCCACGCTCGTGCACTACGAGGAGTCCGAATACCGGATGAAGCCAGCGTGGACGCCCGACGGAAAGGCATTTCTGTACGTTTCGGACGAAGCGGGATCGAACGACATCGCCATCGTGCCTGCTGCGGGTGGCAATCCAGTCGTGCTCACACCCGACTCGATGGGCGAGTTTGCACCGGCGGTCAATCCCGACGGGACGAGGTTTGCGTTCACCTCGAATCGCAGCGGCCCGATGACGCTTTACACGGCGCCGATTGGCGGCGGTCCGATCGGCTCGTGGCACGAGGTCAAGATTCAGTCGCGCAAACCGCGCGCGGCAACCGGGCGCGTGCAGGTGCGTGTCCTCGGTCCCGATGGCACCGTGACGCCCGCCCGCGTGTATCCGCTCGCGTCTGACGGCCGCGGGTATTCGCCCGAGGGGGCGTTCCATCGCGTCATTGCGATCACCGAGACGCACTACTTCAACACGATGGGGGAATTCGAGCTCGAGGTCCCAGCGGGACGGCTGTCGCTCGAAGCGATGAAAGGATTCGAATACGAGCCGGCGAGCATGGTCGTCGACGTGAAGGCGGGCGCGACGACCCCGGCGAGCTTGAAGCTGAAGCGCCTGATCGATGCGCCGGCGCGCGGCTGGTATTCGGGAGACACACACGTTCACGATTTGCATCAGGGAGAATTCGGCCTTTCGCACGAGACCTTCTTCGACAATCTGCGCGCCGAGGATCTGCACGTCACAAACGCGCTCATTCACATGGACGGTACGCGGCTCATGGGCCGGTGGGATGACCTCACGGGCAAGCCGCATCCGCTGTCCACGCGTGACTACATCCTGCAATACGGAGAAGAGTTCCGCGGATCGCTCGGGCACGTCGCGCTCATCGGCATCGGGCGCTACATTCTGCCCTTCAACGCAGGCGAGCCCCACACGCCGTACGCGCAGCCCGTGCTCGATTCGATTTACTTGGACGGCGCGCGGGCGCAGGGCGGCATCGCCGGGTACGTGCATCCGTATCCACGCGCCTCGACCGATCCGTCGGCGTGGGCCGGCAGCCTCATTCCAATCGACGCTGCACTTGGCAAGGGAGACTTCTATGACGTCGGCACGTTGTTCTCCGACGAACTGGCCTCTGCGGAGATGTACTACCGGCTCCTCAATTGCGGATTCCGGATTGCGGCGACGTCGGGGTCCGACAACTTCTCGGACGTGTGGCGAGATCCGCCTCCCGGAGCCGATCGCGCGTACGTACACGTGACCGGCCCGTTGTCGCTGCAATCGTGGATCGAAGGCATCAAAGCCGGCCGGACCTTCGGCACGACGGGGCCGCTCCTGTTCCTGACGGTCAACGGCAAGGAGCCCGGCGAAGAAATCGCGTTGAGCGACTGTGCAGGAGCGTCGGTTTCCATCAACGCCGAGACCTATTCGATCGCTCCGTTCGAGAAGCTCGAGATCATCGTCAACGGCAAGGTCGTCGCGACATCGCCTGGCTCTGTGAATCGGGCTCGGTCGAAGCAGTCGTCCGGGCCGGCGCTCGCGTTCAGCGGCACTGTGCCCGTCCCGGACGGCGGTTGGGTTGCCGCGCGCGTCGTCGGACCAGCATCGAGGTACGTGAGCGACAGCTACGCCTTTGCACAGACCAGCCCCGTCTACGTTGTCTGCGACGGAAAGCGTTTCACGTCAGCGGTGGATGCCGACTTCCTCGCGAAGGTTGTCGATGCGGTCTGGCAGCGGATCGAATCGCGGAGCCCGTGGCGCAGCGCGGCAGAGAAAGAGAAGTTCCGGGCAGCCATCGACCAGGCCCGATCGGTGTATCGGCGGATCGCAGATGGCAGTCGGTGAATGGGAAATGGGAAACATGCGCATGTGCCAATACCCATTTGCGTTTCCCCATTCAGGCGGCGCATTTTCAGCAGCCTGCAGGATTCTTGACAGCGCTGAATCCTTCCCATAGCGTACGGGCGACTGCGGCACACGTCGTACAACCGGTTACGTGTTGGCTTGAGCTCAGCTTTCTCCGAGCCGCCGCCGACACACCGACGTGAGATGACTGTCGACTTCGCGATGCGATGAGAGGAGATCCATCATGAAGAGATCCAGTCGGCGCCTTCCGTTACTCCCGCCCCTCCGTCCGTATTCGTTCCTGACCTTCATGAGCCTGATGCTGGTGATGTTGTGCGGCCCGCCAACATCAGCGGGCGCGCAGGTGTTGTACGGCTCGCTCGTCGGTAACGTGACTGATGAGACGGGTTCGGCCGTGCCTGGAGCATCGGTGACGATCACCCACACCGAAACGGGTGCGTCGCACGAGACGGTGACCGATCCGACGGGCGCGTATCGGTTCCAGACCGTCCAGCCTGGCACCTACACGATTCTCGTGAAGTTGACCGGGTTCCGAACGTTCACGCGATCGCAGATTCCCGTGACGCTGAACAACGTCACGCGCGTGGATGCGGCGCTGCAAGTCGGACAGCTTTCGGAATCGGTGACCGTGTCCGGCGAGAGCCCCGTGCTTCAGACCGACCGCGCCGAGGTACGCTCCGAGCTCAAGGCGCGCGAGCTCGTGAGTCTTCCCGTGTCGCTCAACCGGAACTATCAGTACATGTTTCGCACGCTTCCGGGCTTCACGCCTCCTGCCGAAGCGCACTCGGTGCCATCGAATCCATCGCGCGCGCTGGTCTTCAACGTCAACGGCGCCAGCCGCAGCTCCAACAACATCCGGATCGACGGCGTGAGCACGACGAACATCTGGCTGCCGCACGTCGCAGCCTACGTCCCTGCGCTCGAGTCGCTCGACACCGTCAACGTGGTCACCAACAGCTTCGATGCTGAACAGGGGCTGGCTGGAGGATCCGCGATCAACGTCCAGATCAAGAGCGGCACGAACGACCTCCACGGATCGGCGTTCGAGTACCACACGAACGAACAGTTGCGGACGCAGAATTACTTCGCGCCGGCCGGAACGCCGAAGGGAGACTGGCAATACAACCAGTACGGCGGCACGTTCGGCGGACCGGTCGTTCGCAACAAGGTGTTCTACTTCGCGAGCTACGAGGGGACACGCGATCGACAATTCCTCAGCCGGACGGTCTCCGTCCCGACCGAGGCCCTTCGTCGAGGCGATTTGAGCGCGGCGCCCAATCCGATTTACGATCCGTTCACCGGAAGCACCAACGGTGCGGGCCGTACGCCATTTTCAAACAAACAGATACCTGCCGATCGCATCGATCCGACCGCACGTCAGCTCCTCGCGTTGCTGCCGCTGCCGAACCTTCGTAACGCCGACGGATCCATTCCCGAAAACGACAACTACTTCGTGCAGGCGCCGTTCGTCCTGAATCGCTGGACGCTCGACAGCAAGATGAACTGGAACGCCAGCGACAAGCTGAACTTCTTCGGGCGCTTCAGCGTCCTCGACTTCTTCACCGAGAACGGGACCAACTTCGGCGACGCGCTGCAGGGAGCGCCGCTCGGGAGCAGCAACCCCGGACGAGGCGAGGGGAACACCTACAACGTCTCCGGCGGGACCACCTACTCGTTTTCCTCGACGCTGCAGATGGACGCGCACGTCGGCTTCGTGCGGATGAACACCGGCGTCGCGCAGTCGGACATCGGCGAAAACAAGGGTCTGGACCTCCTTCATCTGCCCGGCACGAACGGGCCGAACGCCTACGAAGGTGGAACGCCCTTGTTCGATCTGGACACGTATGCCGATCTCGGCTCGACCGACACGTTCATGCCGTATTACCGGAGCGACGATCAATACCAGGCGGTGATGAACCTAAACTGGCTGAAAGGCCGTCACAACATCCGTCTGGGCACCGATATCTACTACCAGGCGCTCAACCACACGCAGCCCGAGATCAGCGGCGGCGACAGTTTTGGCGCGCGCGGCGGTTTTCGTTTCCAATCAGGCCCCACGCTGATCCAGGGCGGTCCGGGAGGCAACCAGTACAATGCGTTCGCGGCGTTTCTGCTTGGCGTGCCGAACCGGATCGGGCGTCTCAAGCTGGTCGAGCCGTACACCACGCGCAACTGGCAGTACAGCGTGTATATCCGCGACCAGTGGCAGGCATCATCGAAGCTGACGTTCTCGTACGGCACGCGCTGGGAGTACTTCCCCGTGCCGACTCGCGCGCACCGCGGCCTCGAGCGATACGACGTGAACACGAACCTGATGATGATCGGCGGCGTCGGATCCGTCCCGAAGGATCTCGGAGTGAAGGTGAGCAAGACGTTGTTCGCGCCACGACTGGGGGTCACGTTCCGGCCCACCGAGGGTCTCGTTCTTCGCGCGGGGTTCGGCATTACGAACGACCCCTACTCGCTGGCGAGACCGCTTCGCACGAATCACCCCGCGGTGTTGAACCTGCTGCTCGAAGCACCCAATTTGGCCTACTACAGCCGAACCTCGGACGGCATTCCTCTGATTCCGGATCCAGACCTGGGGAACGGAATCATCCCCGTGCCGAGCCCGATCACGGTCTTCACCCTTCCGGACAAGTTCACGCGTGGGCAGATTCGATCGTGGAACGTCGCGGTGCAGAAGGAACTGCGCTGGGGGTTCGTAGGGGAAGCTGCGTACGTCGGGACCCGGCAGATCGATCAGCTTGGCTTTCGCGAACTGAATTGGTCACCGATCGGCGGCGACCAGGCAGGCCGACAGTTGAACAAACTGTTCGGCCGCACCGGCCAGACTCGGCTCATCGCTCCCATCGGCGACAGCCAGTACGATGCGCTGCAGACCCGGCTCGAGCGGCGCTTCCGTAGCGGCGTACAGCTGGGCGTGTTCTACACCTGGTCGAAGTCGACGGGGATTTCGGGAAATCCGAACAGCGACGGCGCGCTGCGGATCAACATCCCGGAGTACTACGACCTGAACCGATCGCTCAGCGACTTCGATCGTCCCCACAATCTGAGCATCACGAACATCACCGAGCTGCCGTTCGGGCCGAATCACCGGTGGTTGAACAACGGTGGCGTGCTCTCGCATATCGCCCGCGACTGGCAGGTCAATAACATCCTCAGCTTTTACAGCGGCACGCCGTTCAGCGTCACCGCCTCCGGCACGTCACTCAACGCGCCGGAAAACGATCAGCGGGCCGACCTCGTGAAGCCCGAGGTCGAGATCCTCGGCGGCATCGGACGGACCAACCCGTACTTCGATCCGCTGGCGTTCCAGCCGGTCACCGAGCCGCGATTCGGGACCGCCGCGTTCAATCTTCTTCGCGGACCGGGCGTCGCTTCGTGGGACCTGATGGTGGCCCGGCAGCTGCAACTCCGCGGACAGATGAATCTGCAACTGCGGGTCGAGGCGTTCAACGTCACCAACCGTCCGCGGTTCAGCAATCCGGGCGGCAATGTCTCGAACCTCCGTCTCAATCCCGATGGATCGGTGCGGGATCTGAACGGCTTTGCCGTCATTACGAGCACGCAGGACGGAAGCGAGCGGCAGGTGCGATTCGGTATTCGGCTTGGATGGTAGCGGGGCCGATACAGCATGGACGGCCCGCGAGGTTCCCGGTTGGTGCCGATATCGCGTGCTGAACACTCAAGAGGGACAGCCAAAACTGGCAGGCATGAGGGACACCCAGAAATGGGTGTCCCTGACTTTGGCTCTGCGCGCCAAAACAGGGGCCCAAAGCCGAAAGCCCTTAGCCAAAAGCCTGCTTCATTCACCCTTCCCGAGCAGCGCGAGCGCCGAGAGCGGATCGACTCTCGCGCCCGACACGCGCAGCGCCCAGTGCAGATGCGGGCCCGTCACTCGTCCGGTTGCGCCGACGAGCCCCACGACCTGCCCCGGCTCGACGACGTCGTGCTCGCGGACGTCAATCCGAGACAGATGCGCGAGCAGCGAGAAGACTTCCAGCCCGTGGTCGAGAATCACGGTGTTCCCGGAGAAATAGAGATCGCGCGCGGCGACCACTCGTCCGGCGTTCGGCGCCTTTACGGGAGTCCCCAGCTCGCTGAGGAAATCCGTTCCCGAGTGGGCGCTGCGAAGCTGTCCGTTGAACTTGCTGCGCGTGCCGAACCGGCTGTTGGCCTCTCCGGGAACAGGCCGCAGATACGGGCCGTGCCAGAGACGCACGGTTGACGAGGAGGCGTACACGTTCGCGAGGAATGCCGCCTCCCGTTCGATTCGCGATTGAACCGACGCGGGTGGATTGACGAACTCCGGCGACACGCGAAGCGTGCGGACGGCGAATTGTTTCGGCTGAACCACGATCTGCTTGGTGGCGCGAACGGTTTGCGTCCCGACGTCTGCTTCGACAGAGATCTCGCCGGGACCAGGTGACCGCGCGAGGTCGAGACCCAGGAGTCCGCGCCACACGCGCCCGGTCTCGGCGAAGACGGGAACCGATCGGCCGAACGCGTTCGCTCGCACGTTCGCCGGATCGGCATCGAACGTGAACGTGAGGACGACGAGCTCACCAGGTTGGAGGGCACGCGCCGCGACGTCTATGTCGATGGTATGCGATCGGACGTCGCCGGGTATCAAGACCCAGAAAAGAAGGTAGGCGGCGATCGCGGCGCGAAGAGGCGGCATCGAACGACTCGTGTCTCATTCTACGCGCCGTTGACGGGGATGGTGTGTCACGCTCTCCCGGCAAGTTTCTCAGGCAGCCTCAAGTCGTCGGCGGAGGCAGGCATCGCGCGTCGTCTGACTGATTACTTAGCCCGTAAGCGTGCCAGTACGACCGGTGATCTGATCGCGGTACTCCCACGTTCCCGTCACCAAGGGCACGCAGCGGAATCGCTCCCTCGATGTCAGCACTCCGCTATCGAAGCCGCTCGCTCCCGGAGGCGTCGACGTCGACGTGACGGTGTAGGTGATCGGGTACCTCTCGTCCTCAACCGGGACTTTCCACTCGACGGTAGTTCCTGATGGAACGGTGACGTCACTCGACAACGTGCACGGGCCAATGAACCCCACGTTCCAATACCCAAACCAGAACTCGATGACGAGCGCGGTCACATCGACGGCGAAGGTAACCGACGCGTCGTGGATTCCAGCAACGCGTGCGGTAACCGTGCTCCGGCCGACGGCAGTCGGGTGGAACGCCATGGTTGCGATTCCATCCGGGTTCGTCCGCGCGACTGCTGTGGGGGCACCTGCAGCACAATGGCCCCCGAGCGTCCCTGCGCCCGACGCAATCTGAAAGGATACGCTGACGTCGCTAACTCCGTTGCCATTGGCTTCTGTCGCCCGTACGACTAACGGCTCGCCGAGTTGCTCACCCGCTTTCCCCTGTTGGTCGTTTCCGGAAACGATGGCAATCGCGGTCGGGACCGTAACGCCTGATGGAACGCGCGCCGTTGGTGTGAGTGGCGTCGATGCTACACGGCTGTCCCCCGTGCAAGCCATCGCCAGGAACAGAGCTGCTGCCGTCGAGATTGCGCGATAGGCACCCATAGTGACTCCGAATGCCGAGCAAGACAGACGCTTGCTGCACCCGCAACTAGTGGACTGTTACCACTGAATTACTAGTGCTATACTGCTGCGCCAAATGGCGCTCACATTGACGACCGGCGAACGCGAGGAACTGGAACGTCGAGTTCGAAGTCGCAAGATTCGCGCGGAGGACGCGCGGCGGGCCC
>JBKPCD010000172.1:0-27049 GCA_046727175.1 Acidobacteriota bacterium
CCGTAGGACAGTTCGTAGCTGATCATCTGGGCCGATGACCGGAGCGCGCCGAGGAGCGAGTACTTGCTGTTCGAACTCCACCCAGCCAGCACGATTCCGTAGACGCCCATCGACGTGATCGCGAAGATCACCAGCACCGCCACGTTGACGTCGGTCACCTGCAGCGGTATCGGCTGGTCCAGCAACCCGAAGAGCGTCGTCTCGGTGCCGAACGGCACGACGGAAAATGCCGCGAAAGCCGTGCACGCGGAGATGACTGGCGCGATCGCGAAGAGCAGCGCATCGGCAGCCCGCGGACGCAGCTCCTCTTTGAACAGCAGCTTGATCACGTCGGCGAACGGCTGGAGCGCCCCCTCATAGCCGACGCGGTTGGGGCCCAGTCGATCCTGGATGTACGCACAAACCTTGCGCTCCATCCACACCATGAAGGCCGCGGACAGGACGAGCAGATTGAAGGTGACGAAAATCAGACCGAAATGCGCGATGATCGGAACGGGCGGGAGCCAGCTCATTCAGTGCGCTCCCACTGGCGCCTTTGCAGCGCGCCAGTCCGCCGGCACCGTGCAGCGACCTTCGCGAACGTGCGCCTCGAACTCGGCGCGGAAGTTCTTCACGGTCGTCAATGCCGGGGTGGCGGCGGCATCGCCGAACGCGCAGAGCGTCTTGCCGACGATGTTGTTCCCGACGCTCACGAGCAGGTCGATGTCACGCATCTCCCCTTCGCCGTTATCGATGCGCGTGAGAATCTTATACAACCAGTCGCCGCCTTCGCGGCAGGGCGTGCACTTCCCGCACGATTCGTGCCTGTAGAAATGCAACAGGTTCCGCGCCGCCCACACCATGCACGTCGTATCGTCCATCACGATGAGGCCGGCCGATCCCAGCATCGATCCGGCCTTCTGGACGTCGTCGAAGCTCGCCCGCACATCCAGTTGGTTCGGCAGGAGGATCGGGACCGACGATCCGCCGGGGATCACCGCCTTGAGCTGGTGACCATCGCGGATTCCGCCCGCGTACTCGTAGATCAGCTCGCGGAGCGTCGTGTTCATGCTCGCTTCGTACACGCCCGGCTTCTTGACGTGACCGCTGATGCAGAACAGCTTCGGTCCGCCGTTCTTCTCGGGACCCAGGGCGGCGTACCACTCCGCTCCGTTCAGGATGATTGATGGAAGATTGCAGAGCGTCTCGACGTTGTTGACGGCTGTCGGACAGTTGTAGAGACCCGAGACCGCCGGGAAGGGCGGTTTGATGCGCGGTTGTGCGCGCTTCCCTTCCAGCGATTCGATCAGGGCCGTTTCTTCGCCGGCTTCGTACGCGCCTGCACCGCGGTGAATGACGATGTCGCAGTCGAACCCGGTGCCGAAAATGTTCTTGCCGACGTAGCCCTGCGCGTACGCCTTCGCGAGCTCCGATTCCAGGACTCGCTGGACGTGATAGAACTCGCCGCGAATGTAGATGTACGCGACCTTCGCGCCAATCGCCCAGCAGCCGATTAGGCACCCCTCGAAGAGCAGATGCGGGTTGCGCTCCATGAGCAGGTGATCCTTGAACGTGCCGGGCTCGCTCTCGTCGGCGTTGCACGCGATGTACTTCGGAAGGGGCGTATCCTTCAGGACGAATTGCCACTTCAGCCCCGTCGGAAACCCCGCACCTCCGCGACCGCGCAGGCCCGACGCCTTCACGACGTCGATGACGGCGTTCGGCTGCATCCCCAGTGCTTTTCGGAGCGCTTCGTAGCCTTGATGCCGCTGCACGTAGAAATCGAGCGTGAAGCTGTTCGGCTCGCGCACGAATTTCGTCAGGATTGGTTCCATCGTAACTAGGCCGGGGGGCTTCGCCCCGCCGGACCCCCCGTCGCCGTCGCTCGCGGGGCCCCTTTGCCCCGCTCCGTTCCGGCGGGGCGCGCCCTTGGCGCGCCTAAGCGCCTACCGTTCCACTTTCAAGTAGCACCCGCTGAACGAGGCTTGCCCCTTCGACCGAATCTCGTCGACGAGCCTCCCGCAGTCCTCGGGCCGCACCCTCTCGTGCCAGTGCTCGTTGTTCACCATCACCACCGGCGCCCGATCGCACGCGCCGAGGCACTCGAACTCGAGCAGCGTGAACATGCCTGATGGATCGGTCTCGCCCACTTTGAGGCCGAGCTTTTCGGAGAGCGCTTCCGTTACCCGCTCGGCGCCAAGCAGCGCGCACGACAGGGTGCGGCACACCTGGAACACGACCTTGCCGACCGGCTCCTTGTAGAACATCACGTAGTAGCTCGCGACGTCCTCGACTTCTGCCGGCGTCATGTCCAGGATCTCGCCGACGTGCCGCATGCCGTTGCCAGTCAAGTACCCCTGCTGCTCCTGCACCAGGTACAAGGCCGCGAGCACGGCGGATCGTTTTTGATCGGGGGGATACTGCGTCAGCATCCGATCGAGCTCGGCCCGCCGTTCCGGCGTGTAGACGAACGGCGGTCCATCGTCGACGACCTTGCGCTCCGATTTGTGCAGGCGCGCGTCGTACGCCATCAACGGATGAAAGCTCATCGATCGACGTCCCCCATGACGACGTCGGTCGAACCGATGACGGCAATGACGTCTGCGATGAGGCCGCCAACGATCATCTTCGGAAGCCCCTGGCACGCGTAGAACGACGGTGCCCGCAGCTTGACGCGGTACGGACGATTGGTGCCGTCCGACACGATGCTGAATCCGTGTTCGCCGCGCGGCCCCTCCACGGGAACGTAGGCTTCTCCCGCAGGGACGGTGAACCCTTGCGAGTAGATCAGGAAGTGCTGAATGAGTCCTTCCATCTCCGCATAGACCTTGTCCTTCGGCGGAGGGACGATGCGGTAGTCCTGGATGTCGTAGATGCCACGAGGTGTGATCCGTTCGAGCGCCTGATGGGCGATGCGCACGCTCTGCCGCATTTCTTCCATGCGAACGAGGTAGCGATCGTAGACGTCGCCGCTCGTTCCGGTCGGTATGTCGAACTCGTAGGTCTCGTAACCCAGATAGGGAAACGCCGTGCGAACGTCGTATGGCACGCCCGACGCGCGCGCAATCGGGCCAACGAGGCCGTAGTCCATCGTGTCCTGCTTCGTCAGGACGCCGACGTCTCTCGTCCGCTTCAACCAGATCTGGTTCTTCGTGAGCAGATCTTCGTACTCGATCAGGTTCGGCGGAAACCGAGCGAGAAACGCCTTGACCGCGTCGTGGAAGCCGACTGGCAGGTCTTCGCGCAGGCCGCCGATCCGGAGATAGCTCGGGAACATCCGGAAGCCGGCGAGCATCTCGTTGATGTTGAGGAGCAGCTCGCGCTCGCGGAAGCAGTACATCATGACCGACACGGCGCCGATCTCGAGGGCGTGCGTGCCGAGCCACACAAGATGGCTGGTGATGCGCTGCAGTTCCGCAATGAGGACGCGGATGTCTTTCACGCGATCGGGCAGCTCGACGCCGAGCAGCTTCTCGACCGACAAGCAGAACGCGAGGCTGCTCGACTGCGCGCCGAGGTAATCCATACGCTCGACGAGCGGGATCACCTGCTGCCACTTCTTCTGCTCCGCGGTCTTCTCGATGCCCGTGTGGAGAAATCCGACGGTCGTATCGGCGTTGACGACCGTTTCACCGGACAGCTCCAGCACCAGCCGCAACACGCCATGCGTGCTGGGATGCTGCGGCCCCATATTGACGGTCATCGTTTCCGTGCGCAGTTCTGGCATCTCAATCACTGATCACTAATCGCTGATCGCACCGAGCCCTGATTCAAGGATTCAAGGATGAGTGATCAGTGATTAGTGATTCAACTATTTCGCAGATCGCGTGAATCAGCGTGCAGTGCACTTCCTGGACTCTTGCGGCCGTCGGATCCGGGACATTGATGTGCACCTCGGCTGCGGCGCCCAATCGGCCACCGGCCCGGCCGGTCAACGCTATCGTTCGCAATCCGTGTCTGGTCGCGGCCTCGACGCCCGCAACCACGTTCGGTGACTCACCGCTCGTCGAAATCGCAACGCTCACGTCGCCGGGCCGGCCGATGGCTTCGATCTGACGCGCGAAGATGCGTTCGAATCCGTAGTCGTTGGCGACGCTGGTCAGCACGCTCGTGTCGGTCGTCAGTGCGACTGCGGCAAATCCCGTGCGATCGCGCTGGAACCGGCCGACCAGCTCGGCGACGAAGTGCTGCGCATCCGCGGCACTGCCCCCGTTCCCGAACGCCAGCACCTTGCCGCCCGATTTCAGTGACGCAACGACGATCTCTGCTGCGCGAACCACTGCGGACAGATCGTTCGAGCGCACGCGCCGGTGCAGTGCAATCGCCTCGTCAAGCGTCCGACACACGATTTGCATCGGATCGCTTGCCCCCTCGGGCGCCACTACTCCCGACGTGTCCGACTCCTCGCAGCTTCGACGTTCGCGACGAACTCCTCTTCGGACATCTGCAACGACTCGTACGTCTTCACTGGATCCTTGATCTGTACCGGGTAATCGCGACGAAGCGGGTAACCCTCCCAGTCGTCGGGCATGAGAATGCGCCGAAGGTCCGAGTGCCCGTCGAACTGGATTCCGAACAGATCGAACACCTCTCGTTCCGCCCAGCCGGCCGCGGTCCAGACGCCCGAAACGGACGCCACTCGCGCGTCATCCCCTGGCACTCTCACCTTGACCCTCAACCGCTTCGGCGTCGTGCCGTAACCGGCCACACCGGGCGACACGAGGAGGTAGATGACCTCGAATCTCGGTTCTCTCGGCAGGTAGTCGACCGCGGTGATGTCCATGAGCACGGCGAATTGCAGCTCTAGGGCGTCGCGCAATACGGCGCACGCGTCCACCAAGCCGTCGCGCGCGATATAGATCGTCGGCATGCCATCGAGCGACGACACGGCTTCGAAGCGACCTGGATCGCCAGGCAGGCGCCGTGAAAGCACTTCGAGTATGGCAGGCGCTTCCATTCCTACGCCGACATCCGCTGCTTGTCGATCTTCCTCTGAAGCTGAACGATCCCGTAGATCAGCGCTTCAGGTCTCGGGGGACAACCGGGAACGAACACGTCGACAGGTACGACCTGATCGACTCCCTGCACGATCGCGTAATTGTCGAACACGCCTCCGACCGAGGCGCACGCGCCCATCGAGATCACCCACTTCGGCTCGGGCATCTGGTCGTAAATCCGGCGGAGGACGGGCGCCATCTTCCGCGAGAGCCGACCCGCGACGATCATCAGATCGGACTGCCGCGGTGAGCCTCGGAAGACTTCCGCGCCGAATCTGGCGATGTCGTAGCGCGACGCGCTCATCGCCATCATCTCGATCGCGCAGCATGCGAGGCCGAACGTCACCGGCCAGATGGACGACCGACGCGCCCACTGCACGACTTTTTCGACGGTGGTCGTCAGAATCGGAAGGTCAGCATCGCTCATGGCTCAAACACAGCTCGAAAAATCTGCAATCGGCAATCGAAATCAGCAATCTGCAATCCGGCAATCAACAACCTGCAGTCCGCAATCTGCAATGTTTAAACCCGTTCATGTCCCCAGTCCAGAACGCCCTTGCGCCAGACGTACACGTAGCCCGCGAGGAGGATGACAATGAACACGACGATCTGAATGAACCCCAGCCAGCCGAGGCCTCGAATCGCCATCGCGAACGGATAGAGGAACGCCACTTCGATGTCGAAGAGGAGGAAGATCATCGCGACCAGATAAAACTTGACGGGATGTCGTTCGCGGGCGTCGCCAACGGGCGGCATCCCGCACTCGTACGGGGCAAGCTTCTCGGGCGTCGGCTTCTTCGGGCCGAGGAGGAACGAGAGCAGGACGTTGAACGCCCCGAACCCGGCGCCGAGCCCGATCATGATGAGGATGGGGACCCAACCGTGCATGCGTGCCACCGTCGCCGTCAGAAATGTATTATCCGCGTGAGTCCGCGAACCCGCATCCCTGCTTGTGAATGTTTTCTCAAGCAGACCGACGCATCCAGTGTCTTCGGACGCGGTTGACCCCGCTGGTGCGCCCGACGACAACCTAAACTCGAAATGCTATCACACCACTAACGCCGGGCCAGCGAGTCGAACGCGGTAGCTCGGTAGTTCGTTGGCTCGCTACCCTTAATCGGCCCAGGAACGTAGCACCGACTAGCGAACCACCGATCTACGACCGAGAACTTCGGAGTCATCACGAGATGGGACGCGACGCCGTTGTCATGAAAGCGCGCGCGCTGAACCAGCCCCGAGCCACCGAGCGACCGAATTACCGAGCGACCGAGCGACCGAACTACCGGCGCCACGTTCTGAACAGCTACCGAGCTACGAACCAGCGAACCACCGACCGCGCACGGTACAATCGCCTCGTGCGCCTGGCATGGTTCAGTCCGATGCCGCCAGTCCGGTCCGGGGTGGCAGCGTGCAGCGCCGATGTCGTTGACGCGCTTCATCGGGAGCACGAGATCGACGTGTTCGTCGACGAGCCGGTTGCGCGAATCGCTCCGGGCACGCGATCGGCGCACGATTTCGTCTGGCTGAACCAGCGCTCGCCGTACGATCTTCCGATCTATCAGCTGGGCAACTCATCGCACCACGACTACCTCTGGCCGTACCTGTTTCGATTTCCCGGCCTGACCGTCCTTCATGATGCGCATCTTCATCATGCACGGGCGGCGTCGCTGTTACGTTCGAATCGCGCGGCCGACTACCGCGCGGAGTTCCGCTGGAATCAACCGGCGGCCGACCCTGACCTGAGCGAGCTGGCAATCGCTGGATTCGACACGCAGCTCTATTACTGGTGGCCGATGACGCGGCTGGTCGCGCAAGCCTCGCGCCTCATCGCCGTGCACTCGCCGCTCCTTCGACGGGCGCTCGCGAGCGAGGTCCCCGAAGCACGAGTCGAGCACGTCCGGCTCGGGCACGGTCCCGCGCTGAGCGCTGACGCCGCTCGTGAGGCACGCAGTCGGGTTCGGCGTCGTCACGCAGTCCCGGACGATGCGGTTTTCTTTGGCTGCTTCGGCGCGTTGACGCCCGACAAGCGCATTCCACAGATCCTCGCCGCGTTCGAGGCGACGCTGCCCTACGCACCGTCGGCGCGGCTCGTGCTCGCGGGCGCCAGTGCCGATCAGTACGACGTCGCTGCCGATGTCGCGGACCGGGGGCTTGCTGAACGCGTGATCGCCACTGGATACATTCCCTCGGACGACGAACTGACCGCGTACATCGCGGCGTGTGACGTCGCGCTCAACCTGCGCTGGCCAACTGCGCGCGAGATCTCGGGACCGTGGCTGCGCTGCCTCGCCGCGGCACGGGCCACCATCATCATGGACCTCGCGCATCTCGTGGACGTGCCGTCAGTGGATCCGAGGACCTGGGCGATCAACTCCGGGGTTCGGGATTCGGGGTTCGGGGGTCGGGACTCGGGCTTGGCGGGTGGGGACCACAAAACCCCGAACGACGAGCTACCGACCCACACCGCTCATCCGGAGTCGCGAACGCAATCCCTAAGGGACCGAACCCCGAATCCCGACCCCCGAACCCCGAACCCCGTCTGCGTCGCCATCGACATCGTTGACGAAGATCATTCCCTGACGCTCGCCATCCGCCGACTCGCGACGGACGCTGAACTGCGCGAGTCGCTCGGCGCGGCTGCGCAGGCGTATTGGCAGCACGAGCACACGGTAGACGGGATGGTCCATGACTATCGCCGGCTGATTCCGATTGCCGCCCAGGTGAAGCCACCGCGCCCCGCGCTTCCCGAACATCTCGTGTACGACTGCCGTCAGACACTGGATGTGGTGATGCGCCAGTTCGGGCTGTCTTCACCTTTCCACCCCACCGCACAAAGTCCGCGCGGTGGAGGTCCCGGGGTGAGGTAGACTTTGACGATACGCGTGAACGGCGAACCATTCGAGGTTGCCGGCCCACTCAGCATCAGCGCGCTGCTTGCCCATCTCGAGATCGATTACCGGCGCGTGGCGGTCGAGCACAATCTCGACATCATCAAGCGCGATCGCTACGATTCGACAATCATCCAGGCGGGCGACGCGATCGAAATCGTCAACTTCGTGGGCGGCGGATGACTGCGGGGGGCGGGATTCGGGGTTTGGGGTTCGGTGCGTTCGCGAGCTGCTCACAATCCCCCGGTAGCTCGGTAGTTCGGTCGCCCGGTAGCTCGCCGGTTCGGAGTCCGGTATTTCGCGACTCGAGAATCAACAACTCGAGGATCAAAAATCGGAGATTCAGCGATTCGAGATTCGACGATTCGAAGATTCAACGATTAGGGATTGGGGATCAGGGATTCGAGGTTTCTTCAGCGAAGTAACAGCCATCATGACAGACGCTCTCGTCATCGCGGATAAAACGTTCCACTCACGGCTGATTGTCGGCACCGGCAAGTATCCGTCGCACACAATCATGGCGGAGGCGCATCGGGCCGCGGGCGCTGAGATGGTGACGGTGGCGGTCCGACGGGTCAACCTGACCGACCGCAGCAAGGGATCGCTGCTCGACTACATCGATCGACAGCGGATCTTCATCCTGCCGAACACGGCCGGTTGTTACACGGCCGACGAAGCAATTCGCACCGCTCGGCTCGCACGCGAGGTCGGACTCTCGAACTGGATCAAGCTCGAAGTCATCGGCGACGAGCGCACGCTGTTTCCGGACAACATCGCCCTGCTCGAAGCGACGCGCGTCCTCGTTCGTGAAGGTTTCGTCGTGCTGCCGTACACGAACGACGATCCCGTCGTCTGCCGGCTGCTGGAGGAAGCAGGCGCGGCAGCCGTCATGCCTCTTGGCGCACCGATTGGCTCGGGGCTGGGCATCCAGAACACGAACAACATCCGGATCATCCGCGAGCAGGCACGCGTGCCCCTCATCGTCGATGCCGGTGTCGGCACCGCGTCGGATGCGACGATCGCGATGGAACTTGGCGCGGACGGCGTCCTCATGAACACCGCAATCGCGCTCGCTGCCGACCCCGTGGCGATGGCACGTGCCATGAAGCTTGCGGTCGAAGCCGGACGGCTCGCGTACCGCGCCGGACGCATCCCCCGTCGGGCGTACGCGTCAGCAAGCAGCCCTGTGGATGGCATGATTGCGACAACCGCCGGCAGCGGCCGGGCCGGCGTGTAATTCGGCTTTAGGCTCAAGGCTCCGGGCTCTGGGTACCTCTCTTATGGGAGGTGTTCGGGCACTGAGTTGCCTGGTTCACCGTGCTAATCATCGTTGAGTAGTAGTTGCGCGACGGTTTCCTTCATCCACGTGTGCCCTGAGGTTTGTCGAAGGCCCAAAGCCGAAAGCCGTGAGCCAAAAGCCCGACAGCGTTAGCGCCCCGCGGATGTCCGACCGCCTCGAAGACACGCTGCGGCGCCTCAAGCAGGAGCGCGACGAGGCGGACCGTCGATACAACGAGGCGTTGACCGCGCTGGATCGGTCGACTGATGGCCGCGTCGACGTTCCGTCTCCACCGCCCGCTTTCGACGCCCACCAGCTCGCGGCGCTGAACGATGCCTGGAAGATCGTCGACGGCCCGCCTTCCGGCTCAGGGCTTCGTCACCGTTTCGCCACGTTCGTCTGGCACATCGTCGCGCCGTATTTCCAGCGGCAGCTCACGTTCAATTCGTGGCTCGTCGATCATCTGAATCGCAATCTCGCCGCGGCGCGGGCGGCGCACGACGCCGACGAACGGATGGCGGCGCTGCTGCGCGAGCGCTTTGCCGCGTTTGCCGAATTCCAGTCGCGCTTGATCGTCTATCTGCAGCAGATCACGGCCTACATCGATACGAGGGATCGTGACGCCGCCGGCGGTGCGCTGGTGCTCAACAAAACGATCAGCGGGTTGGCCGAGAACCTCGACAAGCGGGCGGAGTCGATGGCCGCGCGCGAACAGCGACTGGACGGGCGCGTTGATGACCTTTCGGCAGAGGTGACCGCTGCGCACGAGGATTTGCGGACGATGATTGCGGTCTCGCACCAGGCGTCGGTGACACTGAAGCGGGAGGTCGAACGCCTGCTCGCCTCAGATGGAGTTCGGTCGGACACGGTCGCCGCACAGAGTCCGGCCGGTGCGTCAACGTCGACGTTCGGTTCAGCCCTCGATGCATACAAATACGTGGGATTCGAAGATCGATTCAGGGGATCGCGAGAGCTGATCACGAAACGGCTCGAGAGCTACATTCCTTTCTTTGCCGGCGCGTCCGACGTGCTCGATGTCGGATGCGGCCGCGGCGAATTCCTCGAGTTGCTCGCGAAAGCCGGCGTCATCGCGCGAGGCATCGATCTGAACCATGAAATGGTGGAGGTCTGCCGCGGCCGACAGCTCGAAGTCGTCGAGGCGGATGCCGTGAGCTATCTTTCATCGTCGTCCGCCGGCTCTCTTGGGGGGCTTTTCGCGGCGCAGGTGGTCGAGCACTTCCCGCCGTCGTACTTGTTACGTTTCCTGGAGCTTGCGTTCCATACGCTCCGGCCCGGCGCGCGACTCGTGCTCGAAACGTTGAACCCCGCGTGCTGGATTGCGTTCTTCGATAGCTATATCAGGGACATCACCCACGCGTGGCCGCTCCATCCCGAGACGCTGAAGTACTTCGTGCTGGCGACAGGCTTTCAGAGTGCCGAGATCGAATTCCGCTCGCCGGTTCCGCCGCAAGATCGGCTGCAGCGTGTCGCCGTTCCGAACGATGCAGACGCCTCTCTTCGTGACGTGGTTGACACGTTCAATCAGAACGTCGAGAAGCTCAACGCGCGCATCTTCACTCACCTCGATTACGCGGTCGTAGGGACGCGGTGAGCGGATCGCCTTCGGGAAGTTCGTCGCGAGCAGCCGCAATCGTTCGCGTGACGCTGCTCGGAGCGGGCGTGCTCCTCTTCATCGTTCTTCTCTGGTCGCTCTCGACCATCGAACACGTTCCGCGCGCCGTCTTCCCGTTGCTGCTGACACTGGCGGCGCTGGCGGCGTTCAAACCGGATCGGGCGCTGCTGCTGGTCGTGGCGTTCGTGCCGGTGGCAACGTGGTACGCCCGCGGCTGGAATTATCTCGTCGCGTGGCCGGAGACGCTCGTTGTCGCGTTTGCGGCCGGATACCTCGTCCACTGCGGCTACGCCGAACGCCTCGCGCGCGACGGGATGGAGGTTGCCGTCTCCGTCGCCGCAGTGCTTGTCGTCGCTTCCGCGGTTGAACACTTCGCCATGCTGCAGCTGCGGTTGGGCACCCACCTCATGCGCGCGCAGCTGCTCGACGTCTTGAGATCGACGTACTTCGTCGGACGCGGAATTCTTCCGTTGGACGCCGCAATGCGTCTGATCGAATCGCTGCTGCTGTTTCGCGTCGCCACCAGCTTGGCGCGGCGCTTTCCACGATTCCCTCTGCAGCTCGCGGGATGGTTCGTCGTGGGCGCAACGGCAGCGGGCGCTTTGAACCTGTGGCGGCTCTGGATTGCTGCACAACGAGGCGACTCACCGCTCGCCGCATTCGTCGGATACATCCGGACGACGAGGCTGAATCAGCATTACGCCGACCTCAACGCTGCGGGGTCGTATTTCGTGATGGCGCTGTGTATCGCGGTCGCGCTCGCAATTCGACCGAGAGGGCGCGCGTGGCTGCTCGCTGTCGTACCTCTCGCACTCGCCTTATGGGTCACAGGCTCCCGAGCGGCACTCGCCGCGGGCGTCGGGGCGGCAGCAATGCCGGCCGTGACGTGGTTGCGCCAACGCTTCAGCGGGCGCGCCACGCTGCGCCTCGCGCTCTCTGCGGCGGCGCTCGTCATGATTGCCGGCGTGACGCTCGCGTCGCGGGCGCCGGCGCGCGGGAACCAGAGCTCCGCGGGCGACGCGTTTCGCATTCGCGTAGGCCTCACAGCGACGAGCCTTCGAATGCTCGCCTCGCGTCCGGCAGTCGGTGTCGGCGTCGGTCAGTACCCGAATCACTCAGGCGACTTCAGCTCACCCGAGCTGCTGCGTCTCTTCCCTGCCGCGACCCACGAAAACGCGCACAACAACTTCCTTCAGATCCTCGCCGAGCTCGGCATCGCTGGGTTCGCCGCGTTCATGTGGGTCTGGACGTTGGCCGCTCGACGCGGATTTGCCGCCGTTCGGGACGCACAGGGCGATCCGCTCGCCTGGGGCTTCGCGACAGGAGTCATCGCGTTCGCCTTGACGTCGTTCGCGGGACACCCGCTGTTGATCGACGAGCCCGCTTTCACGTTCTGGACGCTCCTGGGCGCCCTGGCTGGGTGGGGTTCGACCGGGGTCAGAGGGGGTCAGACGGGGGTCAAACCAGGGTCAGACCCCGGTCAGACCTGGCGGAGACGTGACGTCATTATCTTGAGCGCAGTCGTCGTGCTTTCCGCAGTGTCAATCCCGATGCGCGCGCGTCAGCTCATCAAAACGGAGAATCTCGAGCACGTCGGCATCGGGCTGTCAGCGTGGCAGCGCGGAGAGGACGGCGTTCCATATCGCGTGGCACACCAGAGGAGCACGGTGTTCGTCCCCGCCGACGCGCGCACGGCCAGAATCCCGCTACGCGCCGTGCCACCCGGAAGGGAGCTGCGAGTCGAACTGATGCTGGACGGTCATACGGCCGACGTCATCGTCGTGCCGCGGGATCGCTGGTACGATCTGCGTCTGCTGCTTCCTGAGCACAACGATCGGACCCGTTTCAGGCGGCTCGACATTCGCGTAGCGGATGCAGAGTCGATCAACGAGCCGCTGCTGATGATCGGCAAAGTCGAACCACGTTGACAAACGACGGTGCACCGAAGTGGATCATCCGGCGAGGTTGCGCTCGTCGACTGTCTTCTCTTTGCGCTTGAGCGCGATCCATCCGGCATCCAACCAGCGATCGATATCGCGCCAGTCGACACGCCGAAGACGCTGCGTTCTCCTCCGCGCGCCGAGCACCGCCGGCAGGCCGAACAGCGCCGCAACCTTGCCTCTCAGGGCCGCGCCGAACTGACCCGCGCGCAGGTAAAACAGAAGCCCGGCAAACGAATAGGCGACGTGCGCCGGCGCAGACCGCATGAGAAGCGGCCACGGCGAATTCTTGATCCAGGTCCATTCCAGATTGCGCTGGCCGTAGTAGACCGCACGAGCACTCATTCGTCCGAGGGTGCCGCTTCCGACATGGCGAACGACGGCATCCGCAGCGTACCAGCAGCGATGTCCAATGAGACGCGCTCGAAACGAGAGGTCGACGTCCTCGTGGACCATGAAGAAGCGCTCGTCGAATCCGCCGAGCGCCTCGAACACGTCGCGACGAATAGCGAAGCCCGCGCCGCATGCGCCAAAGACCTCGCGCGACTCGCCGTAGCATGCCGACGGCGCTCGATGTCCCCGCTTGTACGCGCCGCCAGCACGCAGATAGCCGTCGCCGGCGCTGTCGATGATCTCCGGTCGGTCGAGAAACTCGATTCGCGACGCGACGAGCGCAGTGTCTGTTCCGCCGCGAAGCGGCGCGCAAAGACGGCCAAGCCACTCGTACGCCGGAAGCGTATCGTTGTTCAGAAACACGAGAATCTCGCCCCGAGCGCGCCTCGCGCCCACGTTGTTTCCGGCGGCGAAGCCGAGATTCGCATCGTTCTCGACGAGCACCACGCGCGGATAACGTTCGCGAATGAACGCGACCGAATCATCGGTCGACGCGTTGTCGACGGCGATGACTTCGAATGAGGGCGCAGCGACCTGGTTCCCGAGCGCATCGAGACAGGGACCGAGCCACTGGCGGCCGTTGTAGTTCAGAACGATGACCGAGACCGCCGGTGCGCTCACCATGATCCGTCGAGCACCGATCGATAAACTCGGGCTGTTTCTTCCGCCGTTCGCCGCCAGGAGAATTGTGCGGACCGAAGCATCCCGGCATGTCGCAACCGGTGCGCATGCCCGGGATCATCGACGACGCGCACGATCGCATCGGTCCAGGCACCCTCGTCGTCCGGATCGAGCAGGACCGCCGCGTCGCCGGCCACTTCCGGCAACGAGGCAGCGCACGCGGCGATCACCGGGACGCCGCAAGCCATGGCTTCGATTACCGGCAAACCGAACCCTTCGTACCGGGACGGGTAGACCAGCGCCGCGGCCGATCGATAAAGCGCGAGCAGCGTCGGCTCGTCTGCAACGCCGGCAAAAACGACGAGCGGCGATGTTCCAGGTGCGGTACGAGCAATCTCCTGCAGCGACGCTGATTCGCCGCGGTCGACGCCAGCGAGCACGAGCGCAAGGTTGTTCAGTGTCGCGTTCCTTTTGCGCGCTGCCGCGACTGCGCGCGCGGCCATCGCCACGTTCCGGCGCACGTGCAGGTCGCCGACGTGCAGCACGTACCGCGGTGGGATTCCTGTCGGCAGCTGCAAGCGAGGCCCCTGTCGGAATGTATCCGCAGCAGCCAGCGGCGCAACGGCGACGAGATCGGGTTTCACGTCGTAGGCGGCGACGATCTCCTCCTTGGAGAACTGGGAATCCGTAATCACGCGATCCGCCGTTCGCGCGCTGCGGCGGTAGAAAGCACGTCGCATGGGATCCCGACGATACGGATACCATTCCGGGTGGCGCTCGTAGCTGACATCGTGGATCGTCAGCACGAGCGGGCGAGGGCCGCCGACCGGCGCCGTGTATGCGGGCGCGTGGAACAAATCGAGTCGAGCCTGACGCGCAGCGCGCGGGAGCCCCATGAGCATCCAGCCCGCGTTCGTAGGCAGCGAGATCGTACCTGGCGCACGTTCGACACTTGGAGGCACTTCGATCTCATGCGGAGCGCCGACGGCGACGATTGTGAATCCGGCGTCGAGAGCGGCAAGCGCGCCGAACAGCTCGCGAGCGTAGCGGCGGACACCAGCAGCGGGCGACGCGAGCGCGCGGCCATCGAATCCGATTCGAAGCACGCAGGTATTATCGGATCCTGCTCAGAAACTGCAGCGTAGTGGCGCCTGCGGCTGCGGCGGGCCGCGAACGCGGTCCCGTCGCGCGAGCGGGGCCCCCGGCGCGCGTAGTTTGCGCGCTGGGGTGCCGAGCGGGGTCCCCGGCGCGCGTAGCTTGCGCGCGGGGTGCGAGCGCTGGTGGGGCGCCGCGAGCATTGAGACAAGGTAGGTGGCTCGGGTGCCGGGATTCGGGCTTCTGCGCTCGGGATTCCCTTCATTCTCATACGACGGTGAGCGCCGCGATCATGACGACTCGATAGTACCTATCGAACCGTCAACCGAACCGTCGTCGCCGGTACGAAACCGCCGCTCACGGTGCTCCACGCGAACACCGCGAGATCGTAATTGCCCGGCGTAAGCCCTTGGATCAGGAGTCCATACCCGGAGTCGCGGAATTGATCGCCGTGAATCGCGGCGACATCCGTCCGCACGCCACCGCAGGGCGCCGTCCCGAGAAATACCGGCGCGGCACCCGACAGCGGATACGCCCACACGTGCAACGTGTCGACTCCCGTGCCCGCCGCCGCGTCCAGATCCGCCGCCCACCCGCCGAGCAGGAACGGCTGCGCGACATCCTGCTGCGATCGCGGCGTGTCGATCACCACCTGCGATCCGACGTGTCCGCTGCCCTTCGGCTGCAGGATGAACCGGACCTCGCGGCGTGCCAACATCCGTTCGCCCGCCGACCGCACGAACACGAGATCGTAGGTCCCGACGAAGCCGACGCCCGCGGACCATGTGAAGGTTCCGGTCTGGGCATCCAGGCGCGAGCCGATCGGCAGTGGATTCAGCTGCTCGCCGACGTGCACGTACCCAGCGTACGTCTCCCCGGGATACTCGCCGAGGTCGACCGCGAACCGATCGATCTCCTCGCCCCGCACCACGATGCGATCGGCGCGCCCGACCGCGTACGCGCGCCACGGCGCCTCCGGATCCCAACTCCGCCGCGCGACGATCGACGACGGATCGACAGGCACGCTCGCAAGCGTCGCCGCCGATCGCGTGCTCGTCATCGCCGCCCTCGCTGCAGCCGTCGGACTGGCGCTCACGCCATTGGACACGCGGAAGAAGCGGCTGCCCAACCCCGACGTGAGCCCCGCGCTGTCCGTCGCCGTCCACACGATCGTGTGCAGACCGTTGGCGAGCGTCGTCGTGTCGATGATCTTGAAGCCCACCGCGCCGTCGCTGTTCGCCAGACCGGGAAAGATCGTCGCAATGTCCGAGCGGTAGTGGTTGTACGACGGACTGCCGACCGCCACGCCATCGACGTAGACCTGCAGCGTCGACCCGTCGAACGGAATGACCTTCGGATTCTGTGTCAGCGCCCACCCGAAGTTCACATACTGCGATCCGCTCACCGTATCGCCCTGACCCGGTGTATCGATCGTGCCGAACGGCGCCGTTGCCTGCGCGTTCGCGCACGTCATCGTCCGCGTTCCGAGCAGCAGGACGTGCCCGTCACGATCGCGTGCATAGATGTAGAACACGAAGGTGCCATTCCCCTGATTGGGCAGCATGTTGGTCAGCACCATGAAGCCCCAGCCGGCGGCGTTATTGCGCGGATATGTTGGATACGCCGCCTGCACATCCGGCCGTGCGCCGTCGATGAACACGCCGCTGCCCACGAAGATCTGTGCATTCCCGCCGCAGTTCCCGTCCACCGGCGCAACCTCCGGCGTCACTGCTGCGCGGCAGATCGTCACGCCAGCAACTTCGATGTCGTCCAGCGCCCAGCCGGTCATCGGGATCGCGCCCGTCACACCCGTGCTGTTTTCGAGCGGTGTGTCGACGAAGCCAAACGGATTCGCCGACGTCCCGCTCGGAATGAGCGACAGCGTGACGCCGACCGTCGCCGAGGCGTTGCCGCTGCCCGAGAATGCGAATACGACCGAGCCGCTGACAGTTCCGCTCGACGGCAGTCCCGGTGTGGGAACGATCCCGATGGTGAGCGTCGCAGGCCCGGTGCCGGAAGCAGGATCGACCGTGAGCCACGGCTGGTTCGCCGATGCCGTCCACGTCACCGTGCCAGGACCGGCCTGAACCAGCCGCACCACATTGGACGAAGACTGCGCAACGATGCTCGCACCGCTGGTCAGCGCGCCGAATCGAAGCGAAGACTTGTCGGGCGTCATGGACGTTCCGGTGATCTGAACGGTCCACGTCCGCGAGGACTGCAACAGCTGCAACGGATCGCTGCGAACGAATGGCGTCGCGTCGCGCACGGTGACGGTCAGCAGGTGCGAACCAACCGCCAGCTGATTCGTGGTAAACGCGAGTGGCGTTGCTGTCGCAACGGGCAAACCGTCGAGGGACCAGATGACGTCGAGCGTATGGGTCTGCGGCTGCGGCACCGCAACCGAGAACGTGAGCATCTGGCCGGCCGTCGCCGCGACCGACGACGCCGCTGGCGAGGAATCGTCCAGCGGGTCCACGAGATTATAGATTCGCTTGATGTGCTGCTCGGTGTTGATCTGCTCGAATGGGCGCCCGAGCGACCGCATTTTCGAGTTGAACGTCGGACGATAGAGGCCGAAGTCGCAATAGGCGGCTCCCTCGAACAGTCCTGCGACGCCCGGTGTCGTTCCGGTCGTCGGGATAGGTGTAGTCGGCTCGATCCAGTGTGCCCACTTGACCGCCGCGCGCGTGGTAACGGCCGTCGCATTGACAGCGGATGGTTCGACCGTGTTGTTGCACGAAGGAGGCGCCGGGCCGCCGTACTCGTCGGTAAGCAGGGCAAAGCTGTGACCGAGCTCGTGCAAAATGAGCTCGACGGCGCTCGGGTTCACCGAAGCCACGGCAACAGAACCACCCGATCCGCCGTACGCGGTGTCGTTGACGATCACGAGGATCATGTCGCGCTGCGAATCAGCGAGGGCGGTGCGGGACAGTACCTCGTTGACCTTCGAGACGTTTACGCAGATCAAGCGCTGAATGCCGGCGCAGTTGTATCCGGCATCGAGCGCGGTGGCGCGCAAGATACCCAGCTCGGGATGATCGACTCCCGACTCCACGCTGGTGACGTCTACTCGATGCACGTTGAAATAGCGGCTGTACTCCTGATACGGCTCCTGCAGGAACATCTGCTGCACGAAAAGCTCGACATCGGACGCGTACTTTCCGGACGCGAGCTCGGCGCTGGTATACCCATCACCGAGGATCACCAGGTCGACCCGGTTTCCACTGTTCCCGTTCGCGCGGATCGTCATGACCGGCTCCGCCGCCGCGCTCACCGCGCACGCGAGGATCACCACCGCAGGGAAACCGTATCGCGGGCAGGATGACGTGGAGGCCATCATCTACCGGCCAGTCTGCGGGACTGACACGGTGCCGACGAGATCGAGAACGAAGGCGGTGCCGTTCCACTCCGGCTTGTACACCCGCAACTCCGTGATTTCCGGAGTGACCGCCGGCAGCGTCACCGGAAATGTCACATCCGATCGCCGAAATGTTTCGCGCTTCAGGCTCCCCGACGCGGTCGGCGTCTCGGCGCGAATCAGACTCGGATCCTTGATGAGATGCCACGCGACGTCGGTTCCCTTTGCATCGACGGCGACGATCACGAGATCGTCGGGCGAGAGCTGCGGATCGCGCTGCCGGGGCGGCATACCGCTCACTGATCGGCGCGCGGTGACTTCGAAGTCGTTTCGCTGAGGCGCAGCGCCGGTGACGGGTTCGGGTTGACCGGCGGGTGACGGCAGCGCAGGTCGCCACCGAATCGTGACCTCGAACGCCGAGGCGGACGGCGGGGCCATCTCGGACAGTTGCGGAAGTGGAGGTGGCCACACCGTGGTTGTTTGCGCGAAGACCGTGGTCGCGAACCAGAGGAGAACCGCGGCAGTCCTGACGCCCTGCTGCATCGGATTCAGGTTTTTCATGACGGGACTCTTGGATTCTGATGGATTCGTCAAGAAGCACGGATTGGTGGTAGCTCGGTCCGGGCTTAGTTTAGCGCGCTGTGATTCGGACGACGGTCGCCGGAACGAACCCACCGCTCACGTTGCTCCACGCGAACACCGCGAGATCGTAATTGCCCGGCACGAGTCCCCGGACCACGAGTCCATACCCGGACTCGCTGAATTGATCGCCGTGAATCGCGGCGACATCCGGGCGCACGCCACCGTAGGTCGCCGTCCCCAGAAACACCGGCGCGTCACCCGACAGCGGATACGCCCACACGTGCAGCGTGTCGATTCCGGTGCCCGCCGCCGCATCCAGATCCGCCGCCCACCCGCCGAGCAGGAACGGCTGCGCGACGTCCTGCTGCGATCGCGGCGTGTCGATCACTACCTGCGATCCAACGTGCCCGCTGCCCTTCGGCTGCAGGATGAACCGCACCTCGCGCCGGGCGGCCTGCTGCTCACCCGTCGAACGCACGAACACGAGATCGTACGTCCCGACGAACCCCACGCCCGGGGACCACGTGAACGCTCCGGTCTGCACGTCCAACTGCGAGCCGATCGGCAGCGGACTGAGCTCGTCACCGACCCGCACGTAGCCGGTATACCTCTGCCCGGCGTGCGCCCCGAGCTCGATCTCGAACCGATCGATCTCTTCGCCGCGCACCACGATGCGATCGGCGCGCCCGATGGCGTACGCGCGCCACGGCGCCTCCGGATCCCAGCTGCGCCGCGCGACGATCGACGACGGGTCGACGGGCACGCTGTCCAGCACAGCGGCCGATCGCCCGCTCGTCATCGCCGAGCTCGCTGCAGCCGTCACGCTGGCGTTCACGCCGTTCGACACGCGGAAGAACCGGCTCCCCAACCCCGACGTGATCCCCGCGCTGTCCGTCGCCGTCCACACGATCGTGTGCAGGCCGTTGGCGAGCGTCGTCGTGTCGATGATCCTGAACCCCACCGCGCCGTTGCTGTTCGCCAGCTCCGGAAAGATCGTCGCAATGTCCGATCGATAGTGGTTGTACGACGGACTCCCGACCGCCACGCCATCGACGTAGACCTGCAGCGTCGACCCGTCGAATGGAATGACCTTCGGATTCTGCGTCAGCGCCCACCCGAAATTCACATATTGCGATCCGCTCACCGTGTCTCCCTGACCCGGTGTGTCGATCGTGCCGAACGGGGTCGTCGCCTGCGCGTTTGCGCACGTCATCGTCCGCGTTCCCAGCACGGTTACTCGGCCTTCGCGATCGGTGGCGTATACAGAGACAACCGACACGCCGTTGCCCTGATTAGGGAGCATGTTCGTGAGGATCATGAATCCCCAGCCCGCCACATTCTTCCGCGGAGCCGTGGGATACGTGGCCTGGACGTCGGGCCGCGCGCCGTCGATGAACACGCCGCTCCCGAGAAAAACCTGCGGCGCGCCTCCGCATCGCGTATCGCTCGCGACCGATTCCCCCGTAACCGCCGCGCGGCAGATCGTCACACTCGCCACTTCCACATCGTCAAGCGCCCATCCGGTCACCGGCACGGCACCGGTCACGCCGCTTGCATCGTCAAGCGGCGTATCAACGACACCGAACGGGCTGGACGATGTCCCGTTGGGGATCAGTTTGAGTACAACGCTCAGCGGTTCGACGACATTTCCTGCGCCAACGAACGAGAGCTCAATCGATCCCGAGAGGGTGCCGCTCGCTGGAACTGCAGCAGGGACGACGGCTACGCTGAGCGTCGCGGACCCGGCGCCTGATGCAGGGCTTACCTGAATCCACGGCACGGTCGACACAGCCGACCAGGTCACCGCGCCAGCGCCGGTCTGTGTGAGCCGCACGATTTGCGCGCTCGTCTGGGTCAAGACGTTCGCGCCGTTCGTGATTGCCCCGAAATTGAGCGACGTCTGGTCCACCGACATTGTCGGACCGCCGGGCGTGATCGCAGGATACAGATAGTTCAGGCCTGCGAGATCGTCGGGACCGAGCGCGGGTGGGACGGGCATATTCTTCGAGCAGCACGAGGCGTACATGATGTTCGCGTCGCTCGCGTCCGTGTGGCCCAGTCCTATGCCGTGGCCGATCTCGTGCTCCATCACTCGCGAGAAATCGAGCGACTGACGAACGTTCGAGGGAAGCCTCGCTGCCTTCTGAAAGATGACGTACGCGCGTGTGAAGCCATCGAACACCTGTCCGTGGATGCTGCCGCCGGACCCGGTCGTGCCTAGACCGCCGCCGATTGCGAGCGCGCCGCTCGGAACGTCGCTGCTTGGATCCTCGAACGTGATCACGCCGCTGCCGTTTCCGAGACCGTTCCACGGGCCGGTCGGGTTGGTTTGAAAACTGGTCCCGCCGTACTGCAGCGCAATCGACGCCGACGGCGGGTTCGTCCAGCCCGCCAGCGCGGTCTGAATCTCGTTGGCCCCGTTCCCTGACAACAGCGGCGCCGGCGCGCTGACGTTCCTGTACCAAAAAACGGGGACACCGAAGTCGGCCTCGGCCCACCGCAAAGGAGGATCCGATAAGAAGGTGAACGCAGCGGATGCAGTCACGGACTCTCCCGTCACCGGCGCCTGATACCGTCTCGAAGGGCGGCGAACGATTTGTGCCGCAAGCTGGCGAAATTTCGAGAGCGTCCGCGGTGTACTGTCCGCCGATCCCCCGACGACCTCCACGCCTCGCAAGTTTCGAGTCAGCATGCGTTCATCTGAGGCGCCGGGCTGGACGTCGAACTTCGAGAGGCCGAGCGCCACGGTGCGCAGACCCTGCGGACCTCGTTCCAGGCAGACGACCACTTCGCGGCCAACCTCGTACTGGACGGCGCCACCAACAAACATGAACTCGTCGCTGGCCGTTCCACCAAGCTCCCACACGTCGATCAGACGAGCGTCAATTCCGGTGAAATCCTCGAGGACCACCAGCGTCGTCACCGTGTAGATTCGATCGCGCTCAGGGCCACCGCGCTCGGTTCGCTGTGCGACGACTTTCGCGTGCACCACGCGCTCGGACATCGCGATCAGTTCCGCATCCGAGCGGAACACTACGGTCGATGCAGACACGGGTCGGCACGTGACTGCAGCCAGGATCAGACAGGCGAGCGTCGTGAACACGCGCATGCGCGCGACCTCTCGATGGGCTACAGGTGCTCTACACGCAGCACTTGGCAAAAGGGGTGGGAGTCGTGTGTGGCGCTGGGAAGCCCTGCAATTTTGGCAGGTCGAGCTGCGACTTTCAAGCTCGACAACTGTCGATCACAGGGTCCATACTTCGCTCATGCGTATTCAAACTCACCTCTGGTTCGGGGTGGGGCTCCTGCTGCTCGTCGGCACGCCTGCCGCAGCGCAACTTCGCGCCGAGGTCTACGCGTCGGGCTTTGACGAGCCGGTCGCGTTCGTCCCGGATCCGGTGAACGGCGCCATCCAGTATGTCGTCGAGCGGGGTGGGCGAATCCGCGTGACTTCGATCCCGAACTACCTTCCGTTCGGGCAAAGGCTGAATGGCACCTTTCTCGACCTGTCGGCGGAGATCAGCACAGGGTCTGAACAGGGACTGCTCGGACTCGCTTTCGCGCCGGACTACGCGACGAGCGGACGGTTTTTCGTGAATTTCACGAACAGTGCGGGCAATACGATCATCGCGCGATTCCGCTCGACGACGACCTTGTCCCCAGGCGTGCCGTCGTCGCGATTCGATCTCGTGTGGCCGGGGGGGCAACGGTTCATCGCACAACCGTATGCGAATCACAACGGAGGGAACCTGGTCTTCGGACCCGACGGATACCTCTACATCGGACTTGGCGACGGTGGCGCCGGGAACGATCCCGAGAATCGCGCGCAGAATCCGGGGACGCTGCTGGGCAAGATGCTGCGCATCGACGTGAACGTTCCCGACAGCGATCCCGAAGGCTACAACGTGCCCCCGGACAATCCGTTCGTAGGCATGCCTGGTGTGCTGCCCGAAATCTGGAGCTTCGGGTGGCGCAATCCGTGGCGATACAGCTTCGACGATCCGCGGCTTGGTGGTACCGGAGCGCTGATCGTCGGTGACGTGGGGCAAAGCGCGCGTGAGGAAATCGATTACGAGCCGGCCGGGCGCGGGGGTCGCAACTACGGTTGGGCCGTTCGGGAAGGAACGTTGAACAACGTCACGTCCAGGCCGCCCGCTTATCTTCCCCTCAGAGATCCGGTCTTCGACTACGGCAGGGATTTGGGAACAACCGTAGTAGGCGGTTTCGTGTACCGCGGCACCGCGTTGGGCGCGGCGTATCACGGTCGATACTTCTTCGCGGACTTCGGCGCCGGTCGTCTGTTCTCACTTGGGCTGGGCATCGGCGCCACGGGAGAAGCCACCGCGTTGAATCTCACAGACCACACAGCGGAGATCAACACAACCACACCCCTGGGCCCCATCAGCTCGTTCGGCGTCGACGCGAGCGGCGAGCTGTATTTAACGAGCTTCAACGGGACGATCCTGAAGATCGGCCTGCGTCCACCGAATCCCGTTATCCATTTCGACAACCTGCGTCCGAATCAAGTCGTGACGCAGCCGTTCAATTGCTTGGGGTATGCGCTCGATCTCAACGCGGCTGTCGGCACTGGCGTCAGCACTGTCCATGTGTGGGCATTTCCGAGCTCCGGTGCGTCACCCGTTTTCCTGGGAGCTTCGGTCCCTGAAGGTCATACGCCTCAGCTAGTGGATCTCTATGGCTACCAGTTCCGGTACTCCGGTTTCAGTTTCGCGATATCGGGTCTGCCGCCGGGGCGCTACACGATCGCGGCCTTTGCGTGGTTGACAGCGATTGGCAACTTCGGCGCCATCCAGACGGTCGATACCACGATCGCGTCGGGCACGCTCCTCGCGATCGACCTGCCGTTCAACGGCGCGACAGTCGCGCAGCCATTTCATCTCGCAGGATGGTCGATCGATGCTGGCGACCCGTCGGGGGCGGGCGTCGACACGATTCACGTCTGGGCGTATCCGGTCTCGTCACCGGGCCCGCCAATCTTCATCGGCGTGCCGCTCCTTGGCGGCGCGCGGCCCGACGTCGCGGCGTTCTATGGCTCGCCACGATTCACGCCGAGTGGCTACAACATGCTCGTGTCAGGCCTCGAACCTGGCACGTACGACATCGTTGTGTACTCGCACAGCACCGTCACAAACTCGTTTTCCGCGGCGCAGGTCGTGCGCGTGGGGATCAAATCGGAGTGGGATTACTAGTTGTCAGGTGCTCGGTTTACCTCGCGAACTCGATTCGCGACCAGACGTCGCCGGAGACCGACGCCATCCGCACCGTGGGTCGCGGCTGCAGCGTCACGCGCACGGGGATGCGTTCCTTCGTCCCGTCCGTTCCTCTGCGCACGAACAGCAGGTCGTAGTCGCCGACGTATCCAAGACCCGGCTGCCAGTAGAACGCGCCCCGCGCGGGATCGAACGCCGAGCCGACGGGCAGCTCGCGCAAGCGGCCGTTCACGAGCAGATACGCGGCGTACTCGTCGACACGTCGCGCGCGCGTGGGGTCGCTCAGCCGGATCTCCAGACGATCGCGCTCCGTTGCCCATACGCGCCGCAGCCCGTTGACGCTCGCCACCGTCTGCATCGATCCGCGCAGGCGGAATCCCTCCCGGACGGCGACTGACCCACTGGCGACGGGCGCACCAAGCTCCTCGACGCTGCGCCCCACGTCCGCCCCCAGGGGACGCATCGCGCTCGCCACGGTCGACGCGGCGCCAGCGTTGAAGATCGAGAAGAACCGGCTGCCGACGCCCGTGGTGTTGCCGGCGTTGTCAGTGACGACCCAGACGATCGTGTGCAACCCGTTTCCGAACGTGTAGGTGTCGAACCCGAGCACGCCGAGCGCAGTGCTCAGCCCCGGATAGCCTGGGAACAGGGCGTTCAAGTCTGAACGCTGATTCCAGCAGCATGGTGTGCCCACCGCGACACCGTCGATGAAGACCGTCACGCTGCCGCCGCCGGGCGGATCGGCGCGATACACTCGCGAGAGCACCCATCCGAAGTTGGCGTAGTTCGACCCGCCGATCGTTTCCCCCTGTCCTGGCGTGTCGATGGTGCCGAACGGTTCGACTGCCGTCGAGTTCTGACCGTAAATCGTGCGGAACCCGAGCGACGCGGCGCGCCCTTCGACATCGAACGCGTACACGAACACATTGAATGCGCCGTTCCCCTGGTTTGGCAGGGTATTGGTAAGAACGAGGAAGCCCCAGCCCGCGCGGTAGTTCAGCGGGGCTGTCGGACTGTACGCTTCGAGATCGGGACGCGCGTCATCGATGCTGACCGCGTCGCCGAGGTAGATCTGGTTCGGACCGCACGCGGGATGGCCTCCCGCCTCTCCGGCGACTGGGTCTCGGCAGACCGTCACGCGCGCGACTCCGATGTCGTCGATCGCCCAGCCAGTCACGGCGACAGAGCCTCGTACGGTGGCGCCGTTCGCAGGCGTGTCGATAAGTCCAGTCGGCGGCGTGGAAGTCGGCCTGATACGGACGACCGTTTGCACGAGCTGTGGGGAATTGATCGCGCCGCTCGACGTCACGCGAATGTACCCGCTCAGATCCATGTAGCCGCTGTAACCCTGATTGGCGAGGCTGACGGTGAGCGTGGCGCTTCCGCAGCCGGAGCTGGGGGTCACGGTCATGAAGTTGAGGTCCGGGATCGCGTTCCAGCACGGAGAGCCGTTGACCGTTGTCAGCCGCAGGAGCTGGGGTCCTGTCTTCAACGTCTGCGCCGTCACGCCGAAATTGAGCGTCGTGTGATTCAGAACAATCCGCGCCGTGCTCGAACCCGAGTGATCGATCTTGACCGGCCACTTCGAATACGCTCCGTTCACGTTGAGGCCGTCGTCGAACTCCACGTAAACGAAATACTCCTGTCCCTGCGGCAGGCCGGACGTGTTCCAGGCGAGGCTTCCGTTGATCGACGCCGCGCTCGTGGAACCGATGAACGTCTTGATCGACGGATCCTTGTCGGTGTCGTAGTAGACACGCACGGTGCCGCCCGTTCGACTGGCCGTCCAGCGGACCGTGTAGCCGGCATCGGCTGTTTCGAGCGCAGCCAACTTCACGCGTTTGATGTAGAACAGCGTCGGGTTGTAGAACTCGTGTGGATCTATACGGAAGCTCGTAATACCCGGAAACGGTCCCGACCCCGGCACCCAACCCGCCTGCGACGGGCTCGCGGGATCGATTGGCAGGGACGCCATGTCGAGGTTGATCTTGTTCAGGACGTTGGCGCCGGCGCGGCTGTTGAGCGCGATCCCCCAGCTGTAGGTCTCCTGCGATTGCCCGGAGACCTGCCACACCACCCGAACGATTGAGCCACCGCAGAGATCACGCGGCTTGTTCGGGAGGCCGAGCTCCGCCGTGAGGATCCGGTATTTGGTCGGATCGATGTGCTGGATACCGCCACGTGCCAGCGAGTGCAGCGGATACACCACAGGTTTCGCAAAGCTGGCACACGGTGCAGGACTGTACTCTCCTAACGTGCTGGTGCCGACGAACGCCGTCATGTCGCCGAGCGGCGTGTCGGCTTCGGTCACGGCTCCGGGGACCGTCGCAATGCCGTTGTTCACGACGTTCATGACTTTGTCGATGTCCGACGCCGCCGTCATGTCCCAGGGATCGTTCAGATGCACCGTCGCGAAATCGTCGTCGCTCCCCTCCTCGGAAGGCGCCGTGATCGTCAGCGTCGCAGGCGCGTTGACTTGATAGAACCCGGACGAATACGAGAACGCGTCATTCGTCCCGCTCCGTCGCATCGCGACGAAGTAGTTCCCCGGCTCGAGCGCACCGACATTGAATTGGTAGCTGCCGCCGGTCACGTTCGAGGCAAGAAGCCCGAGCGTCTGATTTGGGTCGTTCGTGGGCGAGTTGTCGTTATCGAGGTAGATATCGACGGCCCCACCGGTATTGTTCCAGGTGATTGTTCGCAGAAGACTTGGCTGATTGTCGACCAGCCGCGCCCAGTCGATCTGGATCGTCGAGCCGGGGGTGGCGTTGTCGGGCGCGGGATCGAATCGCAGCGATCGCTTCGTCCCCGTCCACGGATCGCTTCCGACCAGCAGACCCAGCGTCGGCAGATCGACGATGTAGATCCGCCAGCCAGGGCTCGTGAGCACGTAACCGGACGTCTGCAGCCCGGGCGGCTCGTACATCGTGTTCGTGCTCCAATGAAACCAGAAGTACCCCGGTTCGCTGACGCGCATCCGAATGGCGAACAGGCGATAGGTGTTCGCGTCGATGGGAAACGTCGAACCGTTCTTGCCGATCGCTGGAAGG
>JBKPCD010000173.1:0-8343 GCA_046727175.1 Acidobacteriota bacterium
AGGCCGTACTTCCAGAACGGGGTGAATCGCCGGCGGGTGAAGTCGCTCGGAAGGTCAATCGTCTCGACCAGCCGATCGTCGATGTACACGTCGGCGACCATCACCAGATCTTTCGCAGTCTCAGTTCGCGCACTCCCCTGCACCGCGAACCCAATACCTTCGAAGCTGAACGTCGTCTCGTCCGAGAGCCGCCGGCGCAACGGGATCTCGGCGATCGGGAAGTGTCCCTCGAAATTCTGCTCGATACGGACCGCCTTGACCGTTTGCACAGGCAGCACGACGCTGTCCTCGACCACGTGTCCGCCCTTCGCGCGTATGAGATCCAGCGCATGCTTGAACGACAGGTCGTAGACGCCGTTCAGCGACAGCCCGGCGTGTTGAAACGTCATCGGCTCCACGTCGGATAGGCCCTGTTTCCAGAACGCCGGGATTCTCGAGTAGCCGATGATCGCGCCCAGGATCCCCGCTGCGGACGATGGATTGCAGTCGGAATCCTGCCCGGCGCGGGTGGCGATGGCGATCGTGCGCGTCATGTCTCCCTGGCCATACAGAAGGCCGAGGACCACATACGCCGCGTTCAGCCGCGCGTCGATGTTGAACGCTGCGAAGACGCCGTCGACGCAGCCGACATCCTCCGCCCATTTCTTCTGAATCTCGAACCACGCGCGCTTCCAGTCGTCAGGGTACTGTTTGTGAAGATCGATGACCGCACTGATCGTCTGATGGAACCGGGTGCCGGCGGGAATGGCCTTGAGACCTTCGGTGACAACGAAGTTCACATCACTCGAGATGAACGCGAGCGAGTACATCGTCGCGATGTACACACCGCCGTACCATCCGTCGCCGGAGTTCATGATGTGCCCGACACGATCCGCGATCTCGGATGCGGCGTTCGGCATTCCTGGTGACATGAGCCCGATGAAGTCGGACTCGATCTGGAAGTCGATGTCGTCCGCGTCCGGATTGTTCCGCCAGTCGCCCGACGCGGGTGGCTTCAGGCCCTTCAGGACGTTGTACCGAGCCATCTGGTTCGCGTGCCAGAGCTGGTATCCGGCATGCGCAAACGCATCGGCAAACTTCTCCGCCGGAGCATCGATCCCGTGCTTCTCGATGACGTTGACGAACGTGAGATCGACGTAGATGTCGTCGTACAGTCCCGGTGATTTCTCGAAGGACTCCTTCAGCAGTCCATCGTACCACGCGATTGGCGTGTAGTCGTCGATCATCGTGCCGCGGTAGCGGAACTCGGTCGGCCCTCCGAACGTGACGCCAATGGTCTGTCCGGCCCACCCGCCTTTGATCTTGTCGCGGAGGACGTCCTTGGTGAGCCGCACGGTTCGATCTGGGCGTGCCGGTTCGGTTCGAACCGGCGAGGACGGTCCCGATGCGATCGCGGCAAGGACAACGAAGGAGCGAATCACTCCACGCATGGTCAATCCTCTCTCTAAGACCAGGGGTCAAACTGGGGTCAGACAAGGGTCAGACCCTAGTCTGACCCTAGTTTGACCCGTGTCTGACCCCTGTCTGACTCCCGGTCTCAATCCCTCGGACGCCGGTTGCCGATCGCGCGGCGGTACGCATCCAGGATAACCGCCGCCACGATGACTGCGCCGGTCACGATGCGCTTGGTCGGCTCTGTTGCGCCGATCTGGGCGAGGCCTGTCTGCAGCACCGCGATGATCAGAACCCCGAGAAAACTGCTGATCACCGATCCCCGGCCGCCCATCAGGCTCGTTCCACCGATGACGACTGCCGCGATGGCGGACAGCTCCAGCCCAATCCCGCTGTTGGGATCCGCCGACTCGAGATAGGCGACCTGGAACACACCGCTCAGGCCGGCAAGCAGCCCGGACAGCGCGAACACGGAAACGACAACCGGCCTCGGATCGATCCCCGAGAGTCGCACCGCCTCGCGGTTCGTGCCAATGGCAACGATGTACCGTCCGAAGACCGTCCTCGAGAGCAGCATCTCGCCTGCAACGACGACCAGCGCAGCAAGGATGAACGCGGGCGACAAGCCGATGACAGGCAGCGGTGTGCCCGTCGTGCCCATGGCTTCGCCCACGAATATCGATCGCGAATCAGTGACGAGGTACGCGCCGCCGCGCGCCACCTCCAGCATCCCCAGCGTCACGATGAACGAGGGAACAGACCAGCGCACCGTGATGAAGCCGTTGGCGAGACCAGCGAGAAGACCGATCCCGAGACAGAGCGCAATCGCGAACGGCAGCGGCAGTTGCCAGTTGACTTGCGCGACAGCAAGCAGGCCCGAGCCGAGTGCCATCACCGACCCTACAGAAAGGTCGATGCCACCAGCGATCAGCACCAGTGTCATTCCAACGGCAATCGCCGTGAGCGATGGAATTTGATTTGCCAGCGTGATGAACGTGAGGCGGCTGAAGAAGTGATCGCTCAGCGCGCTGAACAGCGCGACGAGAAGCACCAACACGGCAATCAGCCCGAAGTACTCGGCGAATTGCGAAAGGCGACGCGGCTGGCGCGCCGCGACCAGCTGCCCGCCCTGCTGCGCTGTCAGCATGGGTCGGCACGACTGAGGTGCGTTCGATCGTTGCCATATTCGCTGAATGCTGCTGCGACCATGGCTTCTTCGTTCCAGTGTTTCCCGGTCTCCGGGCGTTCGAACGTCGCCACGAGAGCGCCGTCAGACATCACGGCGATCCGATCGCACAGCGCCATCAACTCGGTGAGCTCGTTCGAGACGACGACGATCGCTTTGCCGCGATCGACGAGATCGTGCAGCACTCGATACACGGCGATCTTCGCCGCGACATCGATACCCCGCGTCGGTTCGTCGAACAGGAGGACGTCGCAATCGCGCAGGAGCCACCGCGCGATGACCACCTTCTGCTGATTGCCTCCGCTGAGCTCGCCTGCTGGCTGGTCGACCGACTGGCTCCGCACATCGAGACGGACACGGAGAGCCTCGGCCGCAGCGGCCTCTCGGCCCTCGTCAATCCACCACCTCCGCTTCACGAAGCCGAGCACCATGGCGAGCGTCATATTGACGCGGATCGCCTGCGTGAGCAGGAGCGCCTGATCCTTGCGATCCTCTGGAATCATGCCGATTCCTGCGCGCACCGCGTCCTTGGGACCACGAATCACGAGCGGCGGCCCGGACGCACGCGTTACCTGTCCTGCATCGATCCGATCGGCGCCAAAAATCGCGCGCAGCGTCTCCGTGCGGCCCGAGCCAACGAGTCCGGCAAGACCCAGGATCTCTCCTCCCCTGACCTCGAAGCTGACGTTGCGCACGCGGCGTCCTCGGGTCAAACCTGCGACACGCAATACGACTTCGCCCTTGACATGATCGCTCGGGTGGAGCGCATCAATGGCACGGCTACCGACCATCAGCTGGACGATCTCGTCCATCGACGCATTCGCGGCTGGCCGCGTTCCGATGACCCGGCCGTCGCGGAGCACGGTGATGCGATCGCTGACCCGGCGCACTTCTTCGATGCGATGGCTGATATAGAGGATTGCGGTCCCGGCGGTTCGAAGCCGGCGCAGGTGAGCGAAGGCCAGCTCGGTTTCCGCGTCCGTCAGCGCAGCAGTCGGCTCATCGAGAACAAGGACGCGACATGGATGCGCGAGCGCTGCGGCAAGCGCCACCAGCTGCTGCTGACCGATCCCGAGGCTCCCCACAGGTGTGCGCGGATCGAGCTCGCGGAGGCCGACGGCGGTCAACGCTGCCGCCGCCTTGTCGAGCAGCGAATCAAACGAGATGAAACCGCACCGGTTCGGCAGGTCGGTCAGGAACAGGTTCTCGGCAACGCTCAGCGTGGGAACCAGGTTCAGCTCCTGCATCACGAGCTGCACACCGGCGCGCTGTGCATCTCGCCTGCTGCGAGGCTCGTAGCGTTCAGCGCCGAGGCTCATGACTCCGCCATCAGCGGCCGTCAGCCCGCAGATGATTCGCGACAGCGTCGACTTCCCCGCCCCGTTCGCTCCCATCAGCGCGTGGATCTCCCCCGCGCACAACTCGAAGTCGAGATCCGTAAGGACCGGCGCCGTGTAGCGCTTCTGCAGGCCGCGAATGCACAGCAACGGCAACTGTTCCACGACGTTTCCGAACGGCATCATCGGGATTCGGCAGTGATGAGATCGACCGGCGTCTGCATATCGCGTGGCTGCGCCTCTCCGCGCAGGATCTTCAGCGCGTATTCGATGCCGTAGACCGCCAGACGGTCCGCGTGCTGATCGGCCGTCGCAAGCACCCGGCTCTCCTGGAGCAGCTGACGGATCGCGGCGATATTGTCGAAGCCCACGACGTGGACCCGCCCGGTCCTGCCCGCCTGCCGCACTGCGGCCGTGGCGCCAAGCGCCATGTTGTCGTTGCTCGCGAGTATCGCTTTGAGATCGGGGTGCTCGCGCAGTATTGCTGCGGTGACCGTATTCGCTTCGTTCTGCTCCCAGTGCGCGCTCTGCACGCCAACCACTTCGATCCCTGCCTCGCGCATCGCGTCCTCGAAACCAAGACGACGCTGCTGTGCGTTGAACGCTGTCGGAATCCCTTCGAGGATCGCAACCTTGTCACCGCGTTGGAGACGCTTCGCGAGCGACGCCCCGACGGTGTGTGCGCCGGCGCGGTTATCGGGACCCACGAACGGGACGGTGATGCCAGCTTGCTTCAGCGTGTCCCCATCGAGCTTGTTGTCGATATTGACGACGACGATCCCCTGGCGCAGAGCCTTGCCGAGCACCGGCACGAGGGCACGCGAATCCGCAGGCGCGATGACGATTGCGTCGACGCCCACGGCGGTCATCTGTTCCACCAGCGCCACCTGCTGGGCGAGGTCGGTCTCGTTCCGAATGCCATTGACGAGCAGCGTGTACGTCCCGGCGTTCGCGGCCTGATGCGCCTTCGCGCCGTCGGCCATGGTGACGAAGAACTCGTTCGCCAGCGACTTCATGATGAGCGCGATCCGTGCGGGCTTGCTGCCGATGCGATGTGAACCGCGCGCGGACTCACGCGGCGTTCCGCAGCTGGCTGCGACGAACGCCGCCACGATCACGGTCAACGCTGCCGTCTCGGCGCGTGGGAAGGAGTGCATCATCGTGGCTTCCGCCTTCGCGCGTCGCGTTCGCGAAGAAACGACTCGATTTCCGCGCGGTGCGGCGCTGCCGCTTGTGCGCCAGGCCTGGTAACGGAGATCGCAGCCGCGCCGCTGGCGAACCGGACCGCGTCAGGCAAGGACCGCTGTTCCACGAACGCCACCGCGAGCGCGCCGTTGAAGACATCACCGGCCGCAGTCGTGTCGACGGTGTCCACTGTGAAGGCAGGGACCACTTCCGAAACGCCGCCGGTCGACACGAAGACGCCGCGGGCGCCCCGTGTGATGAGCACGTCGCGGACCCCTCGTTCGTGGAGCACCGCAGCAGCGCGCTGCAACCCGCTCTCGTCGTTCAACCCGAACCCAGTGAGCTGTTCAACCTCCACTTCGTTCGGCGTGACCGTTGACACGAGCTCGAAGACGGAATCGGGCACCGGCTGCGCAGGAGCCGGATTCAAAATGACCCGTGCCCCTTGCTCCATAGCCATTCTCGCCGTCGCCTGGACCGTGTCGATCGGGATCTCGAGCTGCAACAGAATCAAGTCGCCTCGGCCGAAAAGGCGCGCGGGCGGCTCGACGTCTTCCGGACGGAGCTCCTGGTTCGCGCCTGGCGCAACTGCGATGCTGTTCTCTCCCGATTCATCCACGCAGATCAGCGCCACGCCAGACGGCACGCCTGGCACTCGACGGACGAAGTCGACATTGATGCCTTCACGCACGAAGTTCGCCAGCGCGCGTTCGCCGAAATCGTCGGTGCCGAGCGCGGTGACGAAGAAAACGGCGCCTCCGGCGCGCGCCGCCGCGACAGCCTGGTTTGCGCCCTTCCCGCCTGCCGTGATGTAAAAGTGCCGGCCGAGGACCGTTTCACCGGGCGCAGGGATGCGCGGAACCCGGACCGTCATATCGGTGTTCGTGCTGCCGACGACAACGACTTTGCCCACGTGGACGCCTCATTCCCGAACGCGCGGGCGCTCAGAACAGTCGGAGCTATCGACCGCCTCTCGGAGCGAGACGTCCGAGCTCGCGCGTCCAGTCGGTGACCACTTCCAGCTGCCGGGGCCGCTGACCTTCCGGAATCGTCACCGCAATGATGCGAGATCCGTCGCGGGTGACGTCGAACGTCTGTGCGTCGTGCATCATCCCCGGAATGATCGGATACGAGAACAGGACACGAGGTGCGTCGAACGACCTTCGTCCCGCGGGGCGTGCCGCGACGACCCGGACCTCGTTGTTGTGCAGGTAGAAGATTTCGCCGTTCCTGGCCCAAAGGGGATCGGTCCCGCCGTCGGAAGACACCTGCATGCGGTCGCCCGGCCCCGGGAAGGGCTGCGCGTAGATCTCCGGGCGGCCGATCTCGTTCGACTGATAAACGACCCAGCTGCCGTCAGGCGAGAACGAGATGTTCCTTTCTTCGCTGCGGCTCACCTGAATCGGCCGTGCAGGCGCGGTGTCGTCGAGCGTTCGTGCATAGAGATCCCGGCCCGTCTGCTCCGAGGCCACCTCGAACGCGAGCGTGCGGCCGTCGGGCGAGACGGCGATGCTCTCGCTGTCGAACGCCGCCCGCTCATCCCACACGGGCCGACCTGTATCGGGCGCGCCCAGCGCAATGCGATGAATCTGGAAAGGAGGCTTGTCGAGAATGTAGAAAAGCTCACGGCCATCGTGCGACCAGACAGGATCGAACTCCGTGCTCTCGCCGCTCGTGAGGCGCGAAAGTGTTCCCCGATCGAGAGAGGTGGTCCACAGATCGCGACTCTCACCCAGAATCGTGAGCGCCGCCTGCCGATCGTCAGGCGAGAGGCTTACGGAAAGGAACCGGCGGCGCTCGGCAGTTGCTGGAGTCGCCTTGCCGTTCCGGTCGAGCCAGACCAGTTCGCGCAAGGGGTTTCCAAGCGACTCTGTGACGTAGGCGAGCATGCCGCGGCTCGAGACGGCAAACGTCGCGTAACCGTTGGTCTGGGATACGAGCACATCATCGAGGACCGCCACCGACGCGCCCCTTGTGGTCGCGGTCTCGGCGTCGAACGGAACGGCATACAGCCTCTGCCCGCGCGTATAAAGAAGGTGCCCGCTCGGCACGTAGCGGGCGAAGAACCCGCTATCCACGACCCACCGAACTTTCCCTGTCGACAGATCGACGACGCCGACTCTCGAGTTGTCCACGGGCGACCGGAAGGCAGTGAAGACGACGAAACGCTCGCCGGGGAGGAGATCCGGCCACCAATGTCCGAGCTCCCCGCTCGCCCGGTCGGGAGTCGTGAGGCGCTGTACCGCTCCCCCCTCGGTCGAGACCCGGAAGAGCCCGTCCGAGTAGATCGGTGCGAAGACGATGGTGTCGTCGCGCAGCCACGCGCATCCGCCAACACCCTGCTGATTGGCGAGCCGGAACGGTCGCCCGCCTTCGGATGCGACCTTCATCAGCTGCCCGCCCGAAACGAATCCAATCCAGCGACCGTCCGGCGAAAAGAACACCGAGTCGCCGTCGTCGGTGCCGGGAATCGGAACAGCTTCGCGCGCGGTTAGATCGCGGCGGAACAGCTGCGTCTTTCCGTTCGTCCGCGCGGAGAACACGAGGCTCGCGCCGTCGGGCGAGAAGGCGAGAACCCCGTTCGCGCCAATCAGAAGCTCCTCGCTCGCTGCGAGCGGGATCGAGAGGCGAAGCGGTTCTGCCGCCCTTGTCCCGGGGCGGCTCGCGAGCATGACTCCGATGGCCGACGCCGCACCGAGGGCAAACAGGCCGATCGCCCAGGCCGCGATCTTCCATCTTGACTGTCGTGCCGGTTCACCAGCTTGCGCCGCATCGTCGGGGGACCGTCCGGCGATCAGATCGTCGACGACGATGCGCGCGTCGGCAACGTCGTGCAGACGATTCTTCGGGTTGCGTTCGAGACATCGACGGAGCAACTGCCGAAGCGGAGGCGGAGTCGACGCGGGTAGGACCGAGAAATCGATCTCGGTCTTGATTACCGCCGCGAGTGTGTCGCTGAGCGTCTCAGCGGCGAAGAGACTGCGGCCGGAGAGCATCTCGAAGAGAACAACGCCGAGAGCCCAGACATCTGAGCGCTTGTCTACGTGCCCGCCAAGAGCCTGCTCGGGGGCCATATAGGCCGCCGTCCCGAGGATGACGCCGAGCTGCGTGCCGGGCAACACCGACATCGTCGGTGAGTTCATGATGGCGGGCGAGAAGCCGACATCGTGATGCGGCTCGGCGCCGGGTGGGGCGATCGCCTTGGCGAGACCGAAGTCGAGGACTTTGACCGTCCCGTTGAGG
>JBKPCD010000174.1:0-27397 GCA_046727175.1 Acidobacteriota bacterium
TCGCCGCTCGTCATCAGACTGCGCTTGATGTAATCCAGCCACACGGACTGACCGTGTCGTTGGAGCGCGGGCAAGGGATTCGTAGTCGCGGTAATGGTGGTCATAGTACCTCTTCGAATACGCGAATCTTTCAATGCCCAATAGCCAGTGCCGACAGCCAGGCTGTCACACCAGCATAACGCCGGGTTCGCGCTACCTGCCGTCGGCGTGTGACGGGGCAAACTGTTCAATTCTGATCGCATTCACACTCGAACGACAGACCCTCACGAGGACTTCGCTGAGGCGTCGAGCTCGCCGCGCTGATGCGCAAACGGCCGTCCGACCCCCTGGTGGTCGCTGCACCGATCGCAGCGAAGAACTGCGCGAATGCGAACGTCCAGTGAAGCGACGTCGTGATGTATCCCATCGCCAGTGCATCCGTGTCGATGAACACTTGCCAGAACACCAGATTGCACGTGCCGAGCAGGGCTCCGACCGAAGCTCCGGTCACGTGCCACGAACGCGCGGGGACGGCGCGCCACAGCAGGACGCTGATGATCAGCGCGAGCCCGTGCGCTTCGACGAAGCCAACCCCCGCGCCCCACGCTCCGTTGAGGACCCGCCCCTCGGGTCCTGTACCGAAGTAGATTCCGGGGAAGTCCATGAAAGCAAGGATCACAGCCGCGGCAATCCCGAGATAGAGCGCGTTGGCCCGAAGGATCAATGTCGCATTGCCATTGTCAGTCCTCCAGTGCGTTCTGATTCGCGGTGATCCGCGTACATGTGCGTCTCGAAGCGGATCGGGCTCGTGGAATCGAATCGGTCGTCCATGTCATCGCCTCCGTGTTGACTTGCGTGACCCGCGTCGGACGGAGGCAAGGAGGACGCCAGACAGGCTGAACGCGGATGCTCACGATAAATTGTTGAGGACGGCGCCTTGCGAGCGCGCGGAGGAACGCAGACGACTGGCGAGCGGAAAAACGACCTGGCCGTAACCCGACAACTTGTACGCCGCTGTCCAAGCTGTCGGGCAGGCCGGCGGCGTTCGCGTTCGGACAGACGATTTCGATTCCGACCAGCCCACAATCGCGTTCGCGGAGTCTAACTACAACGATTTCAACTGGCTCCTCGCGCGTCTGGCGCGGCATGCCATTTGTAGCCGTCCGCTGATCACATCGAGCAGCGCGACTGTAGAGCTCGTAGCATCATCCCTTGCGACGGGAGGACCCTCAGACATGGATCGACGAACCTTCTTGAGCATTGCGCTCGCTGCGCCGGCCTTTGGTCAGGCGGCGAAATCGGCCGCTCAAAGCAGCGCGCGCCCCGTAGCGTCCTCCACCCCAGCGCGCACAGAACGAGCGCCGGGCGCGGCCTGGACGCAGTGGGGTGGTCCTCACCGCAACTTCCAGACCGAAGCAAGTGGTTTGCGCGATACGTGGCCGAGCTCCGGCCCGCGCGTGGTCTGGAAACGCTCGATCGGTGAAGGCTACTCGTCGCCGGCTGTCGAGAACGGCGTGCTCTACACGATGTACGGAAAGCCGCGAGAGGAGGTCGTGCTCGCCGCGAATGCCGAGACCGGGGCGACGCTATGGGAACAGTCCAACCCGATTGGGTATCAGAGTGACGCCGCGGCCGAACAGGGCAACGGCCCGTACGCGACGCCGCTGATCGTTGGTGACCGGCTGTTCACTGCCGGCGTCGCCGGCCGGCTTCAATGCCTGGACAAGAAGACCGGAAAGCTCGTGTGGGCGCAGGAACTATGGGCGGACCATCACGGCTCACGGATGATGTACGGATACGCCTCGAGCCCGATTGCGTTCCGCGAAACGGTTATCGTTCCGGTCGGCGGACGCGGCAAGTCGATCATGGCGTTCCAGCAGGCCGACGGGAAGGTCGCGTGGGCGAAGAACGACTTCGGCAACGTCTACTCGTCGCCGGTTCTCATCAACGTCGGCGGCCTGGAACAGCTCGCGTCGGTGATGGACGGCGCCGTCATCGGCGTCAACCCGCACAATGGCGATCTCCAGTGGCAGGTGCCGTTCAAGGCGGACTACTCAATCGCGGTCGCCTCGCCGCTCTGGGGTCCTGACAACCTCCTGTTCGTGTCCGCCGAATACAACGCCGGCGCGAAGGTGGTCGAGCTCCAGCGGAATGGGCAGGGGACGAAAGCGACCGAGCTCTGGAATTCGAACCGGCTCCGACTTCACCACGGCAATGCAATTCGCATCGGCGAAGCGATCTACTTCTCGAGCGGCGGTAAATTCAGCCAGGCGATCCTGAGCGCGGTTAACGCTCGCACGGGACAGATTTACTGGCAGGAGCGCAGCATCGAAAAAGCGACGTTCGTGTGGGCGGATCAGAAGTTGATCACGCTCGATCAGGACGGCAATCTGATGATCGCGCACCCGTCGACGCAGGGCTTCAAGATCTCGGCAAAGGCGCCGCTGCTGCAGCGGTTGTCCTGGACGCCTCCGGTCCTCGTTGGAACCCGCTTGTACATCCGCGATCGCCGAAACATGATGTCGGTCGACCTGGGTTGAGGAGCACGCAGAGGACAAAGCATCCTGCGTGCGGTTCCCGGTTCACAGGTTCCCAGTTCCCGCTTTCTTGGTTCTGATTACGGCGCAGAACCAGCACTTTCGAACCGGGAACCAGGAACGGGGAACCGGTGAACCTCGCTGGCCGCGGTTTTTCAGCGGCCCGTTAGTACTCCGTGTTGGCGGCTCTGTGGTATTCGTTGCAAATCTCACTGATCGCGGTCAGGCGTGATCTGTCTGCGCCGGACGTTGAGATGCGCAGCCTGTACCGATCCGTACAGTGTGCCCTGCCTGGGCACAGTCGACGGTCGCGAATACACGCGATTCCCACCAATCCAGGACTTCCGCCCTGGCATGTGCCTCGCACACGCAAGGTCAGCCAGCGTGGCCCAGGTTCCGCGTTATCGTTGATCTCAACCGACTTTTCGACAGACACGGAGCGATGCCATGCCCGCACCATCACGAGCGACCACTCCCCAGCCGGCTGCGTCTGCGAACCCTTTCGTTCTCGACTTCGGCAACATTGACGGCGAGGGGTTGCAGATCGTCGGAGGCAAGGCGGCAAATCTGGGCGTCCTGACGCGCGCAGGGCTGCCGGTTCCTCCAGGTGTCTGCGTCACCACCGGCGCATATCGTCGAGGGGCCGAATCTGCCGCTCTTGATCGGGTGATTGACGAGCTCATGGCCACGCCCGCGACTGACGTCGACCGGCTCGCAGCGCTCGCGAGCCAGGCCCGCAGCGCGATCCTGGCCACACCAATCCCGGACGACGTTGCCAGCGCGATCGTCGCTGGATACGCGCGATTGGGTACGAACGTGGCCGTTGCCGTCCGTTCATCGGCAACGGCCGAGGACCTGCCGTTCGCGAGCTTCGCCGGCCAGCAGGACACGTATCTCAATATCGTCGGCGCGGAGGCGGTGGTGGACGCGGTCCGCCGCTGCTGGGCGTCGCTGTGGACCGATCGCGCCGTGGGATACCGAGCCAGCAACGGCATCGACCATCGGACGGTTCGCCTGGCCGTCGTCATTCAGCACATGGTCGACGCTGCCATTGCCGGGGTGCTGTTCACCGCCAACCCGGTAACCGGTCGTCGTCGACAGGCCGTCATCGACGCAAGTCCCGGCCTGGGCGAGGCGGTCGTCTCTGGCGCAGTCAATCCAGATCACTTCGTCGTCGAAACGGCCACCGGCGAGATCCTCGAGCGCCGGATCGGCGACAAGCAAGTCAGCATCCGTGCGCGGGCCGGCGGCGGCACTGAGCAGGTCGTTCGGTCAACGCGCACGAACGAGGCATGCATCACCGACGATCAAGTACGCGCGCTCGCGGCGCTCGGCGATCGCGTCGAGAAGCACCACGGAAGCCCGCAGGACACCGAATGGGCCATCGACGACAGCGGCGCGGTCTGGCTCACACAGGCGCGGCCGATTACGACGTTGTTTCCACTGCCCGCAAAGGCACCGCCGCCCGGACCCGATCTCCGGGTGTACTTCTGCTTCAGCGTCGCACAGGGTCTTTACCGGCCAATCACACCGATGGGGCTGGCCGGGTTCCGCCTGATTGCATCGACGGCATCGGAGATCCTTGGCTTCCCCGTCGCGAATCCCCTGAACGGTCCGACTCGATACGTCGAGGCGGGACAGCGCGTGTTCGTCGACGCGACAGGAGTTCTGCGCAGCCGCGTCGGACGCGCGCTGCTGCCACGTGTCCTCGACGCCATGGAAGCTCGATCGGCCGTCGTCCTTCGACAGGTGTCGAAAGACTCGCGGCTCTCGCTCCTTAATCGATCCGTGTGGCCGTTCGCTCGCCGGATTCTGCGCATCGCCGCGCATTACAACGTGCCGCTCGCGGCGATACGCGCCCTGGCGAGCCCTGATGCAGGTCGCCGCCGCGCTGAGCGGGTTGGCGTCGATCTCGCCAGCCGCCTGATCGTTCCGGAAACGGCAACGCCGAACCAGCGACTCGACTTCGTTCACTGGATTCTCACGCACCACTCTGTTTCAGTGATGCCTCGCGTCATGCCGGGGGCAGCCGCTGGCCTGGCCATGCTCGGCGTCGCAGGCAAGTTGCTCGGCGACGATGCCAGCTACGACGAGTTGCAGACGGTGCTGCGTGGGCTGCCGCACAACGTGACGACCGAGATGGATCTCCAGCTGTGGACGCTCGCCGAGAAGATCCGAGCCAATCGTGAGGCCGTTGCGCTCGTGCGCGATGGCTCCTCGGAAGTGTTGGCAAAGCAATTCCAAGCGGGCGAACTCCCACCCGTGGCGCAACAAGGCCTCACCGAATTCCTCGCCCGCTACGGCCATCGCGCGGTCGCCGAGATCGACATCGGTATGCCGCGTTGGGCGGACGATCCGCAGCACATCATCGGTGTCATCGCCAACTACCTGCGGCTGGAGGACCACGAGCGAGCGCCCGACGCTGTATTCGCGCGCGGCGTGGCAGAAGCTAACGCGATGATCGAGATGCTGGTCGCACGCGCGCGACGTCGCGGCTGGCTGCGCGCTCGGCTCGTGCGCTTCGCGCTCGGTCGCGCGCGAGCGCTGGCTGGCCTGCGCGAGCTGCCTAAGTACTACCTGATCGTTGTGCTCGCCGCCGTACGACGCCAACTGGCGATCGTCGGCGAAACGCTCGCCGCGCAAGGACGTCTCGAGAGCGCAGGCGACGTGTTCTTCATCGACCTGGTCGAAGCACGCGAGGCGCTGGGCGGACGCGATCTGCGGTCGATCGTGGCTCGGCGGCGCGAAGCGTACGACCTGGAACTGCGCCGCAGGCACGTGCCGCGCGTTCTGCTCTCCGACGGCACCGAGCCCGAAACGATGGCGATGGCCGGAGCCGCGCCGGATGGATCGCTGTCGGGCACGCCCGCATCTGCGGGCCGCGTGACCGGCACGGCGCGCGTCATCGTCGATCCCGTCGGCGCGCATTTGCAGCCGGGCGAGATCCTCGTGGCGCCCTCGACCGATCCCGGCTGGACGCCGCTGTTCCTGACCGCCGGCGGGCTCGTGATGGAAATGGGAGGCGCCAACTCGCACGGGGCCGTCGTGGCGCGCGAGTACGGCATCCCGGCCGTCGTCGGCGTCGCGAACGCGACCGCGCGCATCACGACCGGCCAGCGAATTGTCGTCGATGGGAGCGCTGGGACCGTCAGCGTCATTTGAAGGCTGTGAGTTCGATGCCTCGCCGCCGGTGGTTCGGTGGCTCGGGGCTCGTTTCGCGCCCCCTCAGCTTGGATTGAACCATCCGCCTCTTGGCCCGACGCGATCCGCTTCTCTTGGTCCCCAGGTCCCTGGCTCGTACTCCAGGACTTTCGTCGCGTCGTCGAGCACCGGATCCACGATGCGCCACGCCTCTTCGACGTAGTCCTGGCGTGCGAATCGGGCAGAGACGCCATAGATGGCATCGGTGAGGAGCTCTTCGTACGCGTCCATCGCGAGAGGGTCCACGTGCTCGCTCATCTTCAGTTCGACGGCTTCGCCTCGCAACACTTCCCCAGGGACCTTCAGGAACGATTGGATCGCGATCGTCTGCGTGGGGGTCACGCGAAAACGGAAGTAGTTTGCCGGCGGCGGCACGTCCGCGAAGATCGCAGGCGGCTGACGCAGCGAAACGATCACTTCAGTCGCCGTTATCGGCAGTCGTTTCCCTGCGCGAATGAAAAACGGGACGTCCTTCCATCGCCAGGAGTTGATCGACAGCCTAAGCGCTACGAACGTTTCGACGTTTGAGCCAGGCCTGACGCCCGGCTCATCACGATACCCGCGAAACTGGCCTCGGACGACGTCCTGTGTGCGAAGCGGCGCAATACCTTTGAGGACCTTGACTCGCTCATCCCGGGCCAGGTCGGCATCGAGCCCCGGCGGCGGCTCCGCGGCGACGTTCGTCATGAGCTGGAACAAGTGGTTCTGCACCACGTCGCGAATCGCCCCCGTCCGGTCGTAGAAGTTGCCGCGGCCCTCGACGCCGAAGTTCTCCGCCATCGTGATTTGCACGCTCTCGACGTACTGCCGGTTCCAGATCGGCTCGACGAACGAGTTGCCGAATCGAAAGAAGAGGAGGTTCTGGACGGCCGTCTTTCCGAGGTAATGATCCATTCGGTAGACGTCCTTTTCGTCGAACACCTCGTGGACGGCCCGGTTGAGCTCACGTGCCGTCTCGAGCCCCTGGCCGAACGGTTTTTCGACCACCACGCGGCCCCTGCGTGTACATGCCGCGCGCCCGAGCTGCTCGAACACCGTGCCGAACATTGCCGACGGTACGGCAAGATAGTGCACGGGGTGATTTGCCCCGCGAAGAGCGGCGCACAGCTGCGAGAATGTGCTCGCGTCACCGTAGTCGCCGTCGATGTAGTCGAGCGATCGCATGAGCGTGTCGAACGCATCGCGATCGATCCCGCCGTGCCGCTCGACGCTCTCTTCCACACGGGCACGAAGCTGGTCGATCGTCCAGCCGGATTTCGCCACGCCAATCACGGGCATGGTCAGGTGACCGCGTCGCGCCATCCGGTGGAGCGCGGGGAAGATCTTCTTGTAGGCGAGGTCGCCGGTAGCACCGAAGAACACGAGCGCGTCGGCGGTGATCTGAGTCGTCGTCATTGCGGGACCTTTCTTGAATCCTTGGGACGTCTGTCGGGCGGGGTCGTGACACCCTGCCCTACAGAATTGGGCGGCTGGAGGTGGTGCGACGCGCCGAAGCTCGCGTCAGTTGCAGGCAAGCCAAGCCGGTCGAAGCACACGTTCGCGCCATATCGCAGAAGTACTACCACGAGCGCCGTCCATCCGGCCTATCGCCGTCACGACGCCTGGTCTCTAACCTTAGGGCGCGGGTCTTTGGCGTTCCTTCACACAGCCGCGACGTGCGTCGCGACTTCCCGGATGGCCACGGACCCGCGTTCGTGCGCATCCGTCTTCACCAGCTTCAGATCGAGCACGAGCGTGGCGTAAATCACCGGCACGAGCAGCAACGTAACGAACGTCGCGAACGTCAGTCCGCCAATCTGCGCATGACAGAGCGGCTCCCATAGCGGACCACCGTGAGAGGACTCGGACTTACTTTTCGATCTTGATGACCCTGCCATCCGGCGCCACCTCGATCTCCCCCTTCGAGAACTCCGCCTCGTACACATACCTTGGCGTCGCCAGTTTCGAGATTCGTGCCTTGCCGCCCTCTTTCACGATTTCCGCTCGCACTTCGGATCGCGACAGTTGCTTGATTGTCTTCCCCTTGCCGTGCGTTTTGATCGTCGCCGCGACGGCCTCTGGCACGTCCTTCATTTCGATGATGGTCGCGATGTCGAGTACCGTGCCGTCCTCTGCGATGTCCATCTCACCCTGACTGGCCTTGAACTCGATGTCGTAGAACGAAATCCCGTTCTCCTTCTCGACGTCGAGCTTGTCGATCTCGGCGCCAGGCCGGTTCGCCTCAATAGCCTTGGTGACGGCCGGTGGGAGGTCCTTCACCGTTTTGTTCGGTTTCGTGCCTTGCGCCCATGCCGACGCGGCGACCACGCCGGTCATGACGATCGATACCATCAACCTTCTTACGAGCACCATCGATCACCTCCTAAGCCGATTGAGGAGTGACTAATGATTAGTCAGGTTAGGTGATAAGTGATTTGGGATTAGGGATTCAATGTTTTGCGTCGCGCAGGTTCTGATCAAAAAAACGCTGAACGCGGTGCCATGCATCGCTCAAGACGTGCGCGCGTGTGAAGTAGTGGAACTCGCCGGGATAGGTCATGAACGAAACGAGGTCGCCCTTGCCTTTCTTCATCAGCTCATCGATCAAGCACACTGAGTGGAGGTACGGCACGTTCACGTCGGCTGTGCCATGCAGGATTAACAGCGGCCTCTCGAGACGATCGACGTGCGAGATTGGTGACGCCTTCGCGTAGACTTCGGGATGCTCCTCGGGCGTGCCGATGCGACTCGCCGTCCATCCGCCGTGGTACGGATCCTCGTAGTACATCGCGTAATCGACGACGCCGGCGACGTCCACGGCCGCGCGAAACAGCTTGGGTTGATCGGTCACCGCGATCAGCGTGAAGAAGCCGCCGTAGCTCAGGCCCCAGACGCCGAGACGATCCATGTCGATGTAGGGCAGCGTCTTCAGGTAGTTCGTGACCATCCACGCGTCTTTCGCATCGTTGCCGCCGACGTCCATGTGCACGCCTTCGCGCCACGCACGGCCGTATCCGATGCTGCCGCGATAATCCGGCGCGATCACCACGTAGCCCTGCTGGAGCAGGTATTGATGAAAGCTGTAGTAAACCGCGTAATTCCGCTGGACGTGCCAGCCATCGTAGTTCTGGTTCACGCCGTCGCCGTGAATCCAGATGATCGCCGGATGCTTCTTCGATCGGTCGAGGTCCTTCGGCACGAACAGCCAGGCCGGCACCTCCTGACCGTCGGGTCCGGCGTAATGCACCAGCTCCGGTTCGACGAACGAGGTCCGGTCCATGCTCGCGGGCATCGAATCGGTGAGTCGAATCGGTCTGGCGTTGGGCAGGGCCTCGATCATATAGAGATCCGCTGAATTGTGCCCGTCGGTGTGCTGGTAGACGAGACGCTTGCCGTCGGGGGACCAGCTCGGCGCGATATCGGTGCCCCGGCCGGCAGTGATCATCGTGATGGTCGCCTTCGCCGGGTCGCCGTTCAGCGTCACGACGCCGAGATGACGATCGCCTGGATGGCCAGGCTCGTTGGCGTCGAACGCAATGCGGGTGCTGTCGCGCGACCACGTCGGCCGCCATGCTTCGAACGCGCCTTTCGTGATCTGCACGGCATCGCCGCCCGATGAGGGCATGACGTAGAGATGGTCCCAACCGTCGCGGTCGCTGAGGAAGGCTATCCACTTCCCGTCGGGAGACGGCTGCGCGCCGGCGTTCGCGTCACCCGTCATGCTCCAGAATTTCGGTTCCACATCCTCGTGCAGCACGCGCGGTTCGCCACCCGTGATGTCGACGACGTAACTCGTCCGCCGTTTGAAGTCACCCGACGTCCGATCGAACACGACGTGCCGAGCGTCGAGCCACCGTCGTCCGCCGAATCCCCCGCCGATCGACAGCGCGAGTGGTGGGCCGCCGGACGCCGGCACGGAATAGGTTTGGCCCGGAACGTTCTCGGTGGTTGTGTAGATGATCTTCGTACCGGAGTACGGCGGTGTCTGCTCGTGGCGGATCGAACCGCCACCGCTCGTGAAGAGAAGATAGGCGCCGTCGGGCGACCACCCAACTGCTCCAATCCCCGTGTTCTGCGCGACAATCATCGTCTCTTTGCCGTCAGCCGCGGTCTGGACCCAGAGCTCGCTCGGCCCGGTTGGCGCTCCGCCGCGTCCGCCACGGCCGGCTCCTCGTCCGCCAAGACCGTCGCCAGCGTTGGACGCGGCGTCGGTCGTGCTGCCGGCACCCGTTCGAACGAACGCGACACGCGTGCCGTCGGGTGACACGACGAGATTCGTTCCGCGGATTGGCGCCGGGAGGATTGTCTTCGCCCTTCCACCTGCCACGGGCAGTTCGAAGAGTTGGCCGCCGCGCTGGAATCGCAGCGACTTCCCGTCGCTGCTCCAGGTTGCTCCGGCGATCGGCCCGTCGGGATCGCTGACGAGACGAGGCGCCGATCGTCCATCGGCTTCGACGACGTACGTTTCGCTCACGCCGGCACGATCCCAGACAAAAGCGATGCGCCGGCCGTCTGATGACCAGATCGGGTTCGACGGATGCTTGATGTCGATGAGTTGTTCGATCGTGAGCCTGGTCGATGATGTGTGCGGCGTTGCGTATGCGACAACGCACATTGCGGCGATGGTCAGCGCGGTCTTCATCGGGGGAAGTATACGCGCGCCGGCCACCCTCAGACGTCAACGTTTGTCAGCCACACCAGCAAACGTGAGGAAGTCAGTCATGTGAAAGTCACCGATCGCTCCGCCCAACGTCGGGGTGAACTGAGGATCAGAGCGGAGGTAGGACTCGGGGTCGAGCTGCAGGAGGCCGATGAACACTTCGGCGACGATCCGGCCGCCGGCTGGACCAAGGTGGGCGCCGTTCTCGAGGACCTCCGCCTCCTTCAGGACGTAGTACCACAGCGGCGTCGAGCTCACGAAAGCGGGATCGATTGCACGCAGTTCGACGAGTTCGCTGTCCTTCAACACCGGCGCGCCAATCGCGGCGGCAATCGCCTGACCCGATGGAAGCCGCCACGTCAGGTGACGGAGGAGATTGCGCTGGGCGAGCGAGGTTGGCGGAGTGCCGGCTGGAATCGCTCCGAGCGGGAGATCGAACAACGGCGTAGACAGCTTGGTATCGATCCGCTTGTTGGGACGGACGTCGGCTTCGAACCCCGGAAACCGAAAAAACGTCTGCCATCCCACGAATCGCCGCGAGCTCCGGGCACCACCACGGAGATCCGCGGGCTCGCCCGCGTCTGACGGCGTCCCGTCGAACACGAACGCAAAGAACGGGGCACCATCATTGCCGGTGAAGTTCGCGCGATACGACGGGCGAACCATGCTGTGCCCGAACCGATACGCGATCTGAAATTCGACCGGGATGTACGCCTCGCCTTCGCGCGGCGCGTAGAACCGCCGTCCGTTCGCCATGATATCTTCGACCATCGACGAGCCGACGAACAGCGGAAGGAATTCGTGGACGATCATCCACTGGTAGTGCCACCGCGTGAGACGTCGTGCCTCGGCGAATACGTCGTCAGCGGACCACGCTGCGTGGTCACGCCGCACGAGATCGACGGCGTGATTGTGGAAGAGCAGGAACGCCGCATGCAGCCCCGCGATTATGAGGTTCTCGTCGTTTCGCGGATCGGCGATGATCGCGCGGCCGGTTTGATCGCGCGGCAGATCTTCGAATCGTCCGCTGGTCTCTACCCGGAGCTTCGCCCGGTCCGACGGCTCGTACAGCAGCGGCGAGCCCGTGGGGCCGTCGCCGTACACGGAATCGAGATCGAAGAATGGCCGTCGACCGTTCGTCGCACTTCGCGGGTTCGTCGGCTGGCCCAATCGCGACGAGACGTCGAAGGTCATGTCGTGATCGAGGAACTGGCCCATGAACGTGACCCCGGCTGTGTGGTGTTCGCTGTCCGGATTGTTCACGCTGAGCGCAGGATTCACGATGAGCGCAATTGGTCCGGCCGCGAGATCGTCTTTCGCGTCCAAGAGCCCGCCGCGTTTCCCCATCTCCAGCAGCGCGGCTTCCACTCGAGCGCTCTCGGAAGCAAATGCCGCGAGATGAAACATGCGTCCAAATCCGCTCGGAGAGACGCCCTCGTCCGATTGCCGGTCCTGACCGGCTGTCTGGGCGCGGCCTCGTGCGCCGACGGTTACGTCGAACGCGACGATCACCGCGCAGGCAATGGTGAGAAAGCCCGCGCAGCCGAATGCCCGCGGGAACTGACTTTGTGAACGGTTCATGACTAGACCTCCCGAAGGATCGTTGGGATTACGTTCTGCCCAGATATCGTGTTCGGTCGGACGAACCCGACAACGCGCAGCGATCGGGCTAACGGCTCAGCTGATTCCTCGTGCCTCTCGCCTCGGTATTCGAAGTGATCGCTTGGTGAGTCCCGACCGTTGCAACTGGTGTAGGCTTCCCCCGTCGTCGTGATTCGCGGCGCGTTTCCGATCTCGGGTTAGCCGGTTGTGCGGCTCACGACCATGAACAAGGCGCTCTGGGGCAGACTGAGTCCACTGTTCGATCGCGCCCTCGATCTGGATCCGATAGGCCGCGAGGAGCTGCTGGCCGCCATTCGTGCCGATGAATCAGAGCTCGCTGACGCGCTCGAACAACTGCTGATCGAGCACGAGCACGTGCTCGCATCGGAATTCCTCGAAACCGACGCGGTCGTACCTGGCGCCATCGCGTCTCTGGCGGGTCAGGTAGTTGGGGCGTACACGCTCGTGCGGCCTCTCGGTGTCGGCGGCATGGGCGCGGTCTGGCTGGCTCAGCGGAGCGACGGCCGCTTCGAGGGAACCGCCGCAGTCAAGCTTGTCAATCTAGCGGTGCTGGGCCGCGAGGGTCAGGAGCGCTTCCGGCGCGAGGGCATGCTGATGGCGCGCCTCGCGCACCCGCACATCGCGCGCCTGTTCGACGCCGGAGTCATGCCGAGCGGGCAGCCGTTTCTCGTTCTCGAGCACGTAGAAGGACAACGAATCGATGCCCACGCAAACGAGAATCGACTCGCAATCGACGATCGAATCGAATTGTTTCTGCAGGTTGCCGACGCGGTCGCACACGCGCACGCGAACCTGATCGTCCATCGCGACCTGAAGCCCTCGAACGTGCTGGTGGATCGCAGCGGGGCAGTGAAGTTGCTCGACTTCGGGATTGCAACGCTGATCGATCCCGTACGCGACGAACGAACGGCAACCATGACCGGCGCCCGTACTCTGACGCCCGAGTACGCGGCGCCAGAACAGGTCCTCGGCAGCCCTGTGACCACGGCAACCGATGTGTACGCGCTCGGGGTGTTGCTCTATCAGCTCCTGACGAGCCGTCATCCCACAGCGCCGAAAGATGCCACGGACCCGGAGATCCTGCGGACGCTCACCAATCGTGAACCTATCCGTGCGAGCGAGGCGATTTCGCGGTTCGTCACTGCTGATACCGAGATCGCGCGTATTCTCGACGAGCGGTGCACGACACAGGATCGGTTGCGTCGAACCTGTCGAGGAGATCTCGATACCATTCTTGCCAAGGCCCTGAAGAAGAATCCTTCCGAGCGCTATCAAAGCGTCACGGCGTTTGCCGACGATCTCCGCCGCTACCTGCGCCACGAGCCGATCGCGGCACGCCCCGATCGCTGGTCTTATCGAGCGGGCAAGTTCGTGCGGCGCCACAGGTCAGCCGTCGCAGCGGCGACTGCCGTCATTGCAACGCTCATCGCCGCGGTCGGCATCACCACCGCCGAAATGATCGAGGCCCGACACCAGCGCGATCGCGCTGACTTCCAGAGACGCCGCGCGCAGGCGTCCAGCGAGTTCATGCGTAACCTCGTGACGCAGATCGGCAACAAGCCGATGACGATGCGGGAGGTGCTGGATCGCGGTCGCACCGCGCTCGAGCAGCAGTACGAAGGAGATCCCGCGTTCGTAGCCCGGATGTTAGTCGCGTTGTCCGGGCCGTATCTGGAGATCGGAGACTACAAGACCGCTGACGAGATGATGGCGCGCGCGCTGCAGCTCGCCGAAAAGGAGGGCGATCCCGAGCTGCTCGCGACGACGCACTGCGACACCGGAAACCAGCTGGTTACCCGGCGACAGCTCGACGAGGCGCGCAGACACCTCGCCGACGGCGCGAAGTACCTGCGTCGGGCGTTCACGCCGGAGACGAACGCGGAGTGCGCGATAGCAGAAACATCACTCGCGGAAGCGGAACGGCGGTACGACGACGCGGTCCGTCATGCGAGCAGCGCGGTGGCTCTCCTCGAGCAAGCGGGCAACACGAGGTCGACGCGCTACACGAGCGCGCTGACGAACCTGGCCGTGATCTACGCGACCGCCGGACGACTTCCCGAAGCTCTGGCTGCTCAGCAGCGCGTCACGGAGATCAGCCGGCAGATTGGACGGGCAAGAACGACGGCCGTCGTCATCTCGCTGCAAAACGAGGGGTCCTTCATGCGGCGACTGGGGCGATGGGTCGAAGCCGATCGGCGCTTCATCGAAGCCATCGATCTCGCCAGAGCGGCTGATCGGACAGGCCGCGTTCCGGGGACAATACTCGTCAACCGCGCTCGACTTCTGGTGTCACTCGCGCACGGTGACGAGGCGCTCTCGCTGCTCCAGCAGGCACGTTCCCAAGGAGAGCTCCCCACGAATTTTGCCGCTCTCGGCAAACTCTCCGAGGGGCTGCTTCGAATCGAGCGCCGTGAGCTGAGTGACGCGCGCGCGATCTACGACGAGCTGAAAGCGCCCGAGCGGCCGCCGGTTCCCGAAATACACAAGCACACGCACGCGATCCTGGGCGCCAGTGTCGCGCGAGCCGAGGGGAGGCCGTCAGACGCGCGCGCAGTCGTCGATCGTGCACTTCAGGAGTCCGGTTTCCCGGATAGGTTCCTCCCGGGCCAGCCGGAACTGCTCGAGTATGCGGCGCGGATTTCGCTGGAGCTCTCGGATATCGAGACGGCGATTCGCAAATGTAAAGAAGCTATTCGCCTGACCGATGCGCAGTTCGGCCACGATCCGCCCAACGTGTTCGTCGGCCGCGCCCGGCTGACGCTCGGAATCGCTCTCGCGACGAAGGGCGCCGCTCGCGAAGCCAGGGACGAACTGCAGCAGGCTGGCGCGATCCTCGAGCGCGCGGCAGGACCCGATCATCCATGGACGGTCGAGGCCCGCACCCGCCTGGCCGCGCACAGTCCGTGAGCTTAGGCGCGCCCGCCGTAGCCTTAGCAGAGGCTGAAACGTGGCGCAGGCCCCCGCGAGCGACGCGTGATACCGGGGCCCCCATCGCACGTAGTATGTGCGGTGGGGTGGGATGGGGTCCGGCGGGACGAAGCCCCCGGTCTTAGACTTGAAGCGACTGATGCAGCAGCGCGCGCGCCTTGGCCCAGTCGCGCTGCACGGTTCGCTCGGACACGTCGCGTATTGCGGCGATCTCCGCGAATGAAAACCCGCAGAAGAACTTCAGGTCGACGACTTCAGCGAGCGCCGGATCGAACGACGCCAACTCCTGGAGCGCAGCGTCGAGCCGTTCGAGATCGACCGCGGGCTCGGTTGAGTGACTCTCCTCGGCGAGCGACGTGAACGTCAGCTCGCCCCCGCGCTTCTGCGCGTTCCGACGACGCACGTAATCGATGATGAGCCCGCGCATCGCTCTGGATGCGTAGCCGAGGAACCGGGACCGATCGGGGAACACCAGCGCATCGCGCCTGGCGATGTCGAGATACGCCTCGTGCAGCACCGTTGTCGCGCTGAGCGTCACGTGACCGGCGCTCCGACGCAGATGCGCCTCCGCGATACGATGGAGCTCCTCATACAGCGCCGCAAAGAGCGCGTCCGTTGCGACAGGATCCCCCGCCGAGGCGCGCGCAACCAGCGCGCGCAGGTCCTCCATACCCTGTTCGGACACCGCCGATTCCTTACCGAATAGGCTTCGTCGTTCCCGCTCTCCCGCCCCACCGCGCACAATACGCGGCGCGGACCCGGGCTCCACCCCGGCCTTTGGCTCCGGAGGTGATCTATGCCCCACGACACGGTACCATTCCAATGGCGTTCGATCTTATAAGAGTTAACGCGTCGAAACGGGGAGGCGAACTCATGGCTGGTGCTGTAAAGACCGCGGCGGTCCACGCGCTCGCAGGCAAGCCCGCGAGCCGCGACATGCTCATCGATATCGACCGGCTCGTGACGGAATTCCACAATCGCGAACCCGACCTCACGGATCGACGACAGCTCGTCAGCTTCGGCACCAGCGGGCATCGCGGAACGTCGCTCGACGGTAGCCTGACGGCCGCGCACATCCTGGCCATCACGCAGGCGATCTGCGACTATCGCGTCGCCCACGGAATTGACGGTCCGCTCTACATGGGCAAAGACACGCACGCGCTCTCTGCGCCAGCGCAGTCGGCCGCGCTCGAAGTGCTCGCCGCAAACGGTATGGAGACGATCATCCAGCGCGACGACGGGTTCACCCCAACGCCGTCGATTTCGCACGCCATTCTCGTCTGGAATCGCAACCGCCGAAGCCGCCTCGCCGACGGCATCGTCATTACTCCGTCGCACAATCCACCCGAGGACGGCGGTTTCAAATACAACCCGCCGAACGGCGGTCCGGCAGACACCGACGTCACGCGATGGATTCAGCAACGGGCGAACGACCTGCTCGCGTCGAAGCATGCAGGCGTCCGCCGCGTCGAGGCATCGGCGGCGCTCAGGGCGCCAACCACCCATCACGAGGATCTCGTCTCGCCGTACGTCGCCGATCTCGCCGAGGTCATCGACATGGAGGCCATTCGTGCGGCCGGCGTGACGATCGGAGTCGACCCGCTTGGCGGTGCGTCGCTGCCGTACTGGCACGCAATCGCGGCGCACTACGGCCTGAACATCACGATCGTGAACTCCACGATCGATCCGACGTTCGGGTTCATGACGCTGGATCACGACGGCAAGATCCGGATGGATTGCTCGAGCCCGTACGCGATGGCCGGCCTCGTCGCGCTCAAGGATCGATTTCAGGTCGCGGTCGGCAACGATCCCGACGCCGACCGTCACGGCATTGTCACGGCCTCCGCCGGGCTGATGAATCCCAATCATTTCCTGGCGGTCGCGATCGACTATCTGATCGGCAACCGGCCGCGGTGGTCGGCGAGCGCCGCCATAGGCAAGACGATCGTGAGCAGCAGCCTGATCGACTTCGTGACGCGTGGCGCCGGGCGCCAGCTCACCGAGGTGCCGGTCGGCTTCAAGTGGTTCGCACCGTCGCTGTTCGACGGCCGGATCTGTTTCGGCGGCGAAGAGAGCGCGGGCGCGAGCTTCGTCCGTGAGGATGGGAGCGTATGGACCACAGACAAGGACGGCGTGATTATGGCGCTCCTGGCCGCCGAGATCACCGCGCGCACGGGTCGCGATCCCGGCCGCCACTACGAGGACCTGGCCCGCAGCTACGGCACGCCGTACTACACGAGGATCGATGCGCCGGCGACTCCCGATCAGAAGGCACGACTGAAGAAGCTGTCGCCGGACTCTGTCACTGCCACACGACTTGCTGGCGAAGAAATCGTGTCACGCCTGACGCGCGCACCCGGAAACGGCGAGCCGATCGACGGGTTGAAAGTCATCGCCCCGAACGGCTGGTTCGCGGCGCGGCCGTCGGGGACGGAGAACATCTACAAGATCTACGCGGAGAGCTTCCGCAGCCAGCCGCACCTCGAGGACATTGTCGCCGAAGCGCAGCGAATCGTCGACGAGGCGCTGAGGACGCCGTAAGGCTGACTCACTGATCCGATCCCTAAGGAGCCTGACCGAGCTTCGACTGCAGGCACGCGAAGAACCGATCCATCATCATCCGTCCCACGCCTTCGAGCAGGCGCTGGCCCACACGCGCGACAGGTCCGCCGACTTCTGCCTTCACTGCGACGTCCACCTGCGTGCGGATATCCACCGGCGACAAGGCGATGTCCGCTTCACCTTTGACGAAACCCGTGCGCCCGGTGCCCTGCACGACGAGGCGGTAAGACGATGGGGGCGTCTTGTTCTCGACGCCAATCGTCGCGCCGTAGTTTCCGGTGATTGCGGCGATGGCGATGACCAGCTCGGCCTGGTACCGATCCTCTCCGAGGTCCCGCAGCTCGCGGCAGCCTGGGATGCAGCTCGCCACCGACCGCGTGTCCATCAACAGATCCCACACCCGGAGCTGCGGCGCGTCGAAGACGTACGAGGATTTGAGATCCATACTCAACCGGGGGGCTTCGCCCCGCCGGACCCCCCACCTCCACACCAGCGCGCAAAACACGCGCGCCGGGGACCCCGGTCGCCGTCGCTCGTGGGGCCCCTTCGCCCCACTCCGCTCCGGCGGGGCGCGCCCTTGGCGCGCCTAACGCAAACCTCGCTGGTTCGGCGGTTCGGTACTTCGGTAGCTCCGACGGCGTCCAGGCGACGTTCGCAGGGTTCGCAAGCGCTCGGCCAGCTGCTCGAGGCTCTGAAGATTGTGCACCGGCCGGAAATCATCCACGTGTCGCAGCGCCGCCATCATTCCGCGCGTCAGCGGCTCGTAGTTCGCCGAACCAAGGAGCGGGTTGAGCCAGACCAGCCGGCCGCAGCTCCGTTGCACGCGCGCGAGCTCGCGCGCGAGCAGCTCGGGATCGCCACGGTCCCAGCCGTCGGACACGAGCAGGACGACCGGTCCGTTGCGCATCACTCGACGCGCCCACTGCAGGTTGAACGTCCGCAGCGCGTCACCGATGCGCGTCCCTCCACCCCAGTCCTGCACGGACTGCGACAGCTTCCGGACCGCCGTGGCATCGCCGCGATCGCCAATGAGCCGTGTGACGCGCGTCAGACGCGTCGCGAAGAGGAAGCTTTCGACGCGTCCCGATTCCCGCGTGAGCCCGCGCGCGAAATGGAGCAGCATGCGGCTGTATCGCTCCATCGACCCGCTGACGTCCGCGAGAACGACAATGGGACGCGGTTTCGCGAGGCGTTCACGCCGCGGCAGATCGATCAGCTCGCCGCCATGCTTCACGTTGCGCCGGAGGATGCGTCGAAGATCGATGCCGCCGGCCGGGCCTGCAGACCAGCGGCGCGTGCGACGGACACCGAGCTCCCATCCGAGCTCAGAGAGCGCCGCTTCGGCAGCGGCCATCTCCTCCGGCGTGAAGTCCCCAAAGTCCTTCGTCCGGCTCACGTGCGCCGGGCTGTACGCGCCGACACCCACCGGCGGTGTCGGATCGTCGCCCGCGCGCTCGTCATCGAAGGTAACCGACGCGGCTCGCAGTTTCGTCGCGACGACCCGCGGTCGTTCGCCGAGCGAGAAGAGCGGCGGGCCGTCAGCTGCGCCCAAGTGCGCCCGCCAGAACAGATCGAAGGCCTCGTCGAAGCGCGCCAGATCATCGTGACGGTGGACGAACAGCGCCCGCAGCGTGGACCGCACATCGTCGCGGCCGGTGACGCCGACCCAGTCGAGCGCGGCAACGGCGTCGAGCACGCGGCCGGTGTGCACGTCGAGGCCGGCGCGGCGCAGAAGGTGCGCGAACTGGAGGAGATTGCCGACGAGTGCGCCGCTGCTCACGCTGGGTCCGAGAAGGGGTTTTCTCCCCTCCTCCTGTTCCCCGCGGCCAGCGCGCGGCCGAGCAGCACCTGCAGGCGCTCGCCGCTGACGGCCTGAATGTCTTCCTGATGCTTGAGCAGCACACCAAGCGTCTCTTCGATCACGCCACTGTCGAGCAGATCGCGATCGAGCGCAACGAGCGCGGCCGCCCAATCCAGCGTTTCGGACACGCCCGCCGGTTTGTAGAGGTCAATTCTCCTGAGCTCCTGAACGAACGCGGCGACCTGCCACGTGAGCCGCTCGGAGGCACCCGGCACTTTCGCGCAGAGGATGCGGTATTCCTTCTCGAAGTCCGGATAGTCGATCCAGCAGTATACGCATCGCCGCTTCAGCGCGTCGTGGACCTCGCGCGTGCGGTTCGACGTGATCACGACGATCGGCGGCGTCGACGCGCGTATCGTGCCGAGCTCGGGAATCGTGACCTGAAAATCCGAAAGCAGCTCGAGCAGGTAGCCCTCGAACTCCTCGTCTGCCCGATCGATTTCGTCGACGAGGAGCACCGGCGGAAGCTCGCCTTTCGCTTCGAGCGCGCGCAGCAGCGGCCGTTTGATCAGAAACGGCTCGGAAAAGAGCTCTCGCGCCGCAGATGCGCGATCGAGCTCGTGGGCTGCATCGAGCAACCGGATCTCGAGCAGCTGCCGCGGGTAGTTCCATTCGTAGACGGCATGCGTGATGTCGAGACCCTCGTAGCACTGCAGCCGAATGAGCTCCGTGCCGAGCGCGGCAGCCACAACCTTTGCGACCTCGGTCTTGCCGACGCCCGCCTCGCCTTCCAGGAACAGCGGACGCTGCAATCGAAGCGCGAGGTAGATCGAGACCGCGAGCCCGCGATTGGCCATGTAGCGCTGGCCAGCCAGCGCGTGCTGCAGGGCGTCGACCGAACGTGTCAGAGGAAGCACGCTAGACGGCACGCGCCACCGCGGCCAGGAGCGCGCGTTTGACGTAGACCGGCGCCATCGCTTTGCGGTACTCGGCGGAAGCGAACAAATCGCCGTTTGCTTGCTCCCCGACATCCTGGAGCGCACGACTCGCCGCATTCGCAATCGTCGCGTCGTTCGCGGGCTGACCGGTCAGCGCGCGCTCGACCGACGGAAGTCGGCGCGCGTGCGGGAGCAGGCCGCCGAGCGCGACGCTCACCGCCGAGCACATGCCCTGTTTGACGATGATCAGCGCCGCTGCCCCGACGACCGCATACCTCGACGCGGGATGCGGGAACTTCGCGTAGGCCGATCCCTCACCGCGACCTGCCGCAGGAACGACGACATCCGCCACGATCTCGTCTTCCTCGAGTGCCGTGGTCATGATGCCGGTGAAGAAGTGGCCAGCGTCAATGGTTCGCCGGCCACGCGAGCCGACCACCTCGATGTGCGCGCCGAGCGCGACAAGTACCGTCGGCAAATCCGACGCGGGATCCGCGTGCGCGATGTTGCCGCCGATCGTCCCGCGGTTCCTGACCATGGGATCGCCGACTTGCGCCGCCGCCTCGCCGAGAGCGGCTGCCGATCGCCGGATGTCGGGAGACGCGGCGAGCTCCGCATGTGTCACCAGCGAGCCGATGCGCAACGTACCGTCTCTCGCGACAATCCCTCGCAGCTCAGGCACGCGGCCGATGTCGATGAGCGCGCTCGGCATCGCGAGACGAAGCTTCAGCAACGGAATCAGGCTGTGCCCGCCGGCGAGCAGTTTCGCGCCCGGATTCGACGCCATCAACTGGAGCGCCTCGGGAATCGTGCGGGCGCGGTGGTAGTCGAAATCTGCGGAATACATTTCACGCGCCTTTCCGCTGGATTGCGCGCCACACGCGCTCGGGCGTGAGCGGCATCTGAACCGACGACACGCCGAAGGGCTCGAGCGCGTCGATGACCGCGTTGTAGACGGTGCCCGTAGAGGCAATCGTGCCTGCTTCGCCGATCCCTTTCACGCCGAGCGGATGATGCGGCGAAGGCGTGACGGTAGAGAGCACCTCGATGTCGGGCAGCAGATCGGCACGAGGGATCGCGTAATCAATCAACGATCCCGTGAGCAGCTGACCGTTCTCGTCGTACACAGCCCCCTCCCACAGCGCCTGACCGATGCCCTGCACGACGCCGCCGTGCACCTGCCCTTCGACGATGACGGGGTTGATCTGTGGACCGCAGTCGTCAACGGCGACGTAGCGCTTCAACTCGACGCGTCCGGTCTCCGCATCGACTTCCACGACGGCAATGTGGGTGCCGAACGGGTACACGAAGTTCGGCGGGTCGTAGAAGGACGTCGCCTCGAGCCCCGCCTCCATCCCGTCGGGGAGATTCCACGCGACGTTCGCCAGAAGCGCGATGTCCTGAATCGTCTTGTGCCGATCGGGAAAGCCTTTCACGAAGAACTTGCCGTCGGCATAGTCGATGTCTTCGACGGCCGCTTCGAGCAGATGGCTCGCCAGCAGCCTGGCCTTCTCCTTGATCTTGCGCGTGGCGACCGCGAGCGCAGCACCGCCGACAGCCGTCGTGCGGCTGCCATACGTGCCCCAGCCCATCGGTGTGCTGTCGGTATCGCCGTGCACCACCTTCACGTCGTTCACGAGCACGCCGAGCTCGTCAGCGACGATCTGCGCGAACGTCGTTTCCTCTCCCTGGCCGTGCGGCGACGCGCCGATGAACACATTCACCTTGCCTGACGGATGGAACCGAACGATTGCGCTCTCCCACAGGCCGCCCTGGAATCCGACGGCACCCGCCACCTGCGAGGGACCAAGACCGCAAATCTCGACGTACGTCGACACCCCGATCCCGATGTAACGTCCTTTCTCGCGCGCCGCTTTCTGCTCCGCGCGAAGCGCGTCGTAGTTGACGTGCGCGAGCGCCTTGTCCAGCGCGCCCTGGTAGTTGCCGCTGTCGTACTTCAGTCCCGTGATGACGTCGTGACCGTTGGTGAACGGCGGAATCAGATTGCGTTTCCGCACTTCCACGGGATCGACGTGAATCTCGTCCGCGAGCCGATCCATCATGCGCTCGAGCATGAACGTTGCCTCGGGTCGGCCCGCGCCACGGTACGCTTCGACCGGTGTCGTATTCGTGTAGACGCCGTACACGTCCTCCCTGACGGCAGGAATGTCGTAAGGGCCCGAGAGCATCAGTCCGTGCAGGATCGTCGGGATGCCTGGCGCCGCTGTGGACAGATACGCACCCATCCCGGCCCACACCGTGCAGCGCAGGCCCGTGATCCTTCCTTCTTTAGTCGCGGCGAGCTCCACGTCCTGCACGTGATCGCGGCCGTGCGTGGTCGACTGGTAGTTTTCCGTGCGCGTCTCGGTCCACTTCACCGGCCTCCCCAGTTTCATCGAGCAGAACACAGCAATGAAGTCGCCGGGAATCTGGGGAATCTTGCTGCCGAAGCCGCCACCGACCTCCGGCGCGATCACGCGGAGACGATCCTCCGGAATTCCCGTCACCACCGACATGGCGAAGCGGACGATATGCGGGTTCTGCGTCGTGTTCCAGAGAGTCAGCTCGCCAGTGACGGGGACGAAGTGCGCGACCGCGCTTCGCGGTTCGATGGCCGTCGGGATCAGCCGCTGCTGAATGATTCGATCGCGGACGACGACGTCGGCTGCTGCGAACGCCGCGTTCACGTCGCCGCCCGCGACGGTCCAGTGAAACGCCACGTTGTCGGACGCCTCGTCGTGCAGGACCGGCGCGCCGGCTTTCACGGCCTTCTCCGGATCGACGACGGCTGGCAGGGGCTCATAATCGACCACGATCGAATCGAGCGCGTCATGGGCCTGGTACCCCGTCTCGGCGACCACCACGGCCACCGCGTCCCCGACGAACCGCACGACGTCCCTTGCGATCGCCGGGTACGGCGCCGTCTTCAGCTCACTGTTCGGCACGAGCCAGAGACATGGGATTGGCTTCAGCAAGCTCTCGGCATCCGCCCCCGTGAACACGGCAACCACGCCAGCCGCATCTGTCGCGCGGGAGGTGTCGATTCGCGTGATGCGGGCATGGCCGTACGGGCTCCGAAGGATTGCCGCGTGGGCCATCCCGGGCAGCGTGATGTCATCCGTGAAGCGTGCGATGCCGGTCATCAGCCGCGGATCCTCACGCCGGCGGATCCCGGACCCGAACACACGCGACGCGGTCGCTGTGCCGCTCATGATCGGCCTCCTGCTAGACCGGGGGGCTTCGCCCCGCCGGACCCCCCACCTCCACCCCAGCGCGCAAAACACGCGCGCCGGGGACCCCGGTCGCCGTCGCTCGCGGGGCCCCCTCTGCCCCGCTCCGCTCCGGCGAGGCGCGCGGCTGGCGCGCCCAGCGAAACTGCGTACTGAACGGCGCGGACGATGTTGTGGTAGCCCGTGCAGCGACACAGGTTGCCCTCGAGGGCATGGCGGATTTCCGTCGCGCCCGGTGAGGGATTCGCGCGAAGCAGGTCGTAGGCCGCGAGCACCATGCCCGGCGTGCAGAAGCCGCACTGGAGTCCGTGCTTTTCCCAGAACGCCTCCTGGAGTTCGTGGAGCGCGCTGCCCGAGGCCAGCCCTTCGATAGTCGTCACTGATGCGCCATCGGCTTGCACCGTCAGGCACGTGCACGCCTTCACGGCCATGCCGTCGAGCAGCACCGTGCACGCACCACATTGGCTCGTGTCACAGCCGACCTTCGTGCCGGTGAGCCCCGCGATTTCTCGAATGAAGTGCACGAGCAGCAGCCGCGGCTCGACATCCTGCGTCCACACGCGACCGTTGACGGTGATGGAGACGGGGAGCTTCATGGACGCCTCTCTTGCTCTCAGTGTCCGTCGTCAGCCGGAGCCACGTAGTCTCCCGGCTTCAGCCGGACCTACTCGAGCGACGCGCAGGAGGAAGACGAATCTTATCTCAAAGTGAACGGAGAACGATCGGCACACGGCAAAGCGGAGCCGCTGCGAGGCAGCGAGCAGTTGTTAATCACTGCGACATGTTTGAACCGTTACCCTCACAGCTGCCGAAAAACGGCGGTCGTGCAGCTTTGATCGGTAGCAACTTCTGTGAGGTCCGCTATGGCCAGACGACTACTCGCTGCGGGTGCCGTCCTTGGGACGATGATGATTCTCGCGCCCGCCGCTGGACGGGCGCAGACGTTCAAGGTCGAGAAGTTCGACATCAAGGGCGAAGGAGGAACGGACTACGTTTCGGTCGAACCGGCTACGGGCCGCGTGTTCGTGTCACGCAGTACTCACGTGATGGTGGTCCAGGGCGCGACCGGCAAGGTGCTCGGCGACATTCCGAACACACCCGGGGTCCATGGTGTCGGGATTGTGACGAAGGCCGGCCACGGCTTCACGACCAACGGCGGTGACGGGACCGTCACGATGTTCGATCTGAAGACGCTGGAACCGATCAAACAGATCAAGGTTGGTCCAGGGCTCGACGGCGTCATGTACGACGAGCCCGATGACAAGATCATCCTCACGAATCACAGCCGCCCGATCGGAACGCTCACGGCGATCGATCCCGCCACTGGCGACGTCAGCGCAACCGTGGAGCTCGAAGATACGGCACCGGAAGGCGCCGCGACCGATGGCCACGGCCGCATCTTCGTCAACAACGAGAGCAAGAGCACCATTCAGGTCATCGACGTCAAGACATGGAAAGCGGTTGCGTCCTGGCCGCTCGCACCGTGCGAGGGACCCACCGGGATCGCATACGACACAGCCACCAATCGCATCTTCTCAGGATGCAGCAAGACGTCAGTGGTCCTGGACGCGAGCACGGGCAAAGTGGTCGCGTCAATCAAGAACGGCACGCGCGTCGATGCACTGGGATGGGATGCCTCGAAGAAACTCATCTACATCCCGAACGGCGGCGAGGGCAACGTCACGGTCGTGCACCAGGACTCGGCCGACGGCTACACGGTGGTCGCCACCGTTCCCACCTTTGCGGGCGCAAAGACGATTACGGTCGATCCCGTGACACACAATGCCTATCTCTTCCAGCCGGCGCGTGGTCCCGCTCCGCCGCCGCCGCCGGATGCTCCGCCACCGGCGACCGGACGAGGGCGTGGGCCGCAGGGACCCATAATCGCTGCGTGGTTCATCGTGATCAGGCAGTGACAGCCCGTTGAAAAAGGGCGGCGGCCGGCGAGGTTCTCCGGTTCCAAGTTCCCGGTTCTCTGTTCCGGGTTCGCGGTTCCAAACTGCGCACCGCCAAATCCCGCTCAATCGAGGCGCGTGGCTGTTTCGGTGGCGCAGCCAGTTTGAAAGAGACTGTCGTTGATGTCGAAGAGCTCGACAAGCGCTGTCGCCGTGAATGCTGTGGCTTCCCGATTGAGCTCGATCGTTCGCGTGACCCTTTGGGTGGCGGCAAAGGTGCCGTCCGGATTGAATCGCGAAAACCTGAACACCGCCGCATATTGCTGGTCCCCAACGTAGCGCCACGTACCGAAACTGGGACTGCGCAGGATCAGATTGGCGCGAGCGGGCTGTTCGGTCAACGTTCCGCCGCGTATGAACATGTTTGTCGCACGAACCGTTCTGATGACATCACCGGTCTGACAATCCCTGATGGACACCCTCACATCCCAAACGCCCTCGATCTTCCGGCCTCCTCGCGGTTCAGCTCCGCGACTCTGCCCCTCGTCCGAGCTTCGTCGGAACAACTGCGTCACATCCGCTGTTGCACCGGTGGAACTGCGGAGTGCACTGCGACGCCGCGTTTCTGAAGGGACGCTCGATCCGGGGCAGTTGCCGAGGATCCTGAAACGCTTCGTGCGGGATCGCACGTTCTGGACGCTGGTCGAGGTAAAAAGCGATCTCCTCACTGTCGCGGAGGCGCTCGTGGCGGTACATCCGCTTCGAGCGCCCGATGCCATCCATGTGGCATCTGCGCAGCTGTTCGCTGGTCGCGTCGGAACGGCCGCGGTGATCTTCGTGAGCGCAGACGCTCGTCAGACGACGACCGCGGCTGCTCTGGGGATGGAAATCGCGCCGATTCGATCCTGACCTGTGCGGCGTGATCGAGCGCTGACTCATTTCAGATCGCGGATCGCAGGCCAGCCGTCGACGCCGGTCGCGGCACGAACACCGCGCACGATCGCGTCGGCGACGAGATCCGCCGCAAGGGACCCAAGGGCGGTCAGTGGCAGGTCGGGTCGTTGCAGCCCGCCCGTCGAGACCGCGAAGAGCTGATCGCCGTCGCCGGTCGTGTGATACGGGCGAATCGCGCGTGCCGCGCCGCAGTTCGCCATCATCGCGAGCTTGGTGAGCGGGGTCTTCGTCAGCTCAACGTTCGTTGCGACGACGACGAGTGTCGTGCTCCGAAGCGCGGCATCGTCGAGCGCGGCGCCAGGTGTGCGCGCGACGAGGTCGCGTATGACTGCGACGCTGTCGGCGAAGCCGCCGTCCGATCGTCGCGCGCCCGCGATGATTTGCCCGGTGCGCCAGTCGAGCACGTCGCCAGCGGCGTTGACGACGGCCAGTGCGCCGAGAACGATGTCGCCAAGCTTCACGCCGGCCGTGCCGAGTCCGCCTTTCATCCCGCCGAAGCCGCGCGACCGGTGCATCTTTCCCACCGTGGCCCCTGCGCCCGCGCCGACGTTTCCTTCCACGACCGCAGCTGTACTGGCCGCAGCACAGGCCTTGTAGGCCACCTGATCGTCCGGGCGGATCCGCGCGTCGCCCACTGCCAGATCGTCGATCACCGCGGACACGACGATTGGAATCCGCACATCGGGTGTACCCCAGTCGAACCCGACCTTGCGTTCGTCGAAAAAGCGAAGCACCCCTTGCGATGCGGGAAGGGCGAGCACGCCGCCGCCCGTGAGAAAGATGGCATGGATGCGCTCGACTGGACTGATTGGCTGCAGCAGCACGACCTGCGATTCACCGGGTGCGGAGCCGTTGTAGTCGACGCCCGCCGCGGCAGCGGAATCGAACAGAATCGCGGTGCAACCAGTCGGGCGGCGCGTGTCGGTGAAGTGCCCGACTCGAATGCCGGGCACATCGGTGAGCGATCCCGATGCCGCGGCGGACTGCGTACGTTCCGCGATCCATCGAGCTGTCGCCGCGCCAGCCGCAATCGCCTGACCGAACTCCCGTCGCGTGTAGTCCACCGCACTCACCTGCAGAGACGCATTCAGCGCCGTTGATCACAGGAGG
>JBKPCD010000175.1:0-96858 GCA_046727175.1 Acidobacteriota bacterium
GGTGAAAACAGCTTCGTCATCGATGAGCGCGATCCACTGCGTTACGGCTTCCGTTTGTAGTCGATAATTGCCTTTACCTTGTTGACAGAGGCCTCCACGTGCACGAGGCACAGGCATAACTCAGGCGGCACGGTACCAGGCAGGGCATTGTAGCCGCATATCAGCGGTAAAATGCCGATTATGTCCATTCGCGCCCTCGTCGCGCGGTTGCTGGATGAACTCCCGCGAGAGCCGCAGTATCCGACGCAGGGAGCTACGCTGTTCGTCGACCTGGAACGGCGCGAGGTGCAGCGCGGCTTCACGCCGATGCACGTCGTCAAGGCACTGCTCGGCGGCCGTGGCGCGAACATGTTCTACCTCCACCGCCTCCTCGACGAATCTCTCTCGCCTCTACACCCTGACGTACCGCTCATCTTCGGGTCGGGTGTGCTGACGGGCATCGTCCCGAGCGCCGCGCGCGGCAACGCCACATCGTGGTCCCCGGAATCCGGCGTGATCATGGATTCAAACGCGGGCGATTACTTCCCCTCCTTCATCCGCATGAACGGGATAGACCATCTCGTGCTCTACGGATGCGCCGCGAGCTGGACCCTGCTGCACGTTCACGAGGGGCGCGTGGGATTTGTCGATGCGACCCCGTACGTGGGGCTCGACAACATCGATCTCCGCGAACGCATTCCGAACGATTTCGGTGGTACATGGACGCGCGATCTCGCGATGGTGAACATCACGCGCGCAGGGGAGAACCTCGTCCTGACGAGCGCGATGATGGCCGGGCCGAAGGCATGCTACGCACGCGGCGCGCCTGGCGCGAAGATGGGATCGCTGAAGCTCAAAGCGATCGTGGTTCAGGGGCACACGAAAGATTTCGAGACCGCGCAACCCTACAAAGGGTACAACCGGACAATCGCGCAGAAGCTGCTCGACACATCCGTCGTGAAGCACGCGCTCAAGACAACAGGGACTCCCTTCCTCTACAAGCCCAGCCGCATGCTCGGCGCGATGGGCACCAAGAACAATCAGGAAACGACGTGGACCGAGCAGCTCGATGCCGAGCACATCACGCCGTATCGGCCCGGCATGGCCGGGTGTTTTCGATGCCCTGTGAATTGCCGGCCGCTCAATCAGCTCAATTCGAATCCAGCGGACAAGTACGGACGCGGCGACGGTCCCGAGTACGTAACGCTCGGCAAGTTCGGCCCGAATCTCGGGATCGACAAGGTCGAATCCGTCATTCGTCTGAACAACCTCTGCAACGACCTCGGGCTGGACACGGCGTCGACGGGCTCGGCGATCTCCTGGGCCATGGAGCTCTTTCAGCGCGGCATCATCACGCGCGCGAACACCGGCGGCCTCGATCTCGTCTGGGGCGATGCGGCCGTCGTCGAGCAACTCCTGTTCATGATGACGCGCCGCGAGGGGTTTGGATCGGCGCTCGCCGACAGCACACGCGCGGTCGAGCGAGGGCATTACCCTGCCGAAGCACTCCGATATCGAATGGCGGTCAAGGGGCTGATGCAAAGCGACCCGCACGACGCGCGGATCCTGAAGGCGTTCGCGCTTGGTCTCGCCGTCGCGACGCGCGGGATGGACCACCTTCGAAATCGCGTGACGCTCGAGATCAATTCGCGCATCAACGACGACCCGGCGTTCAAGGCCAGACTGTATGGAGGCCCCGTGAGCGCCGCGCCAAACAGTTACATCGATAAGGAACGCGCGGTGCGCGTTTGCGAGAACGTCTACGGCGTCGGTGATTCGGTAGGCATGTGCCGGTTCACGACGAAGCTGTTCAACAGCCCGTCGCTGCCGGGCCTCGACGAGTTCTCCGCGCAGATCGCCAACGTCACCGGCATCGAGCTGTCGGTCGCCGAACTGGATCGCATCGGTCTGAACATCACCGGCGTGGAGCGCTTGATCAATCAGCGTCTCGGCGTCGGGCGTGCCGATGACACGCTGCCTGCCCGCTGGTTCGACGAGCCGATCAAAGTCGGCGCGTACGCAGGGGAGCGGATCGATCGCGCCGAGTTCGATGAAATGCTGTCGCGCTTCTACGAGCTCTCGGAGCTCACAGAGGAGGGAGTGCCGAAGCGCGAGTGGCGGAAAGAGCTGGAGCAGGTCTTAGCCGGCTGATAAAGCGCGCCACCTGGTGACGCGCACACAGGTTCCCGGATTCCGGTGCGCCGGTTCGTGGTTCCGGGTTCGCGATTCGGTGTCGGAGTGCTGGTCTAAAATGGTGACGGTGCGACTTCCCTCGACGATGCGTGTGAGCGCCAGCGACACGCTCGAGATTCACGAGCCGGTCACGAGCGTCGCAGAATTGATTGACGTGCTGGATCGGCGCATTCCCGGGTTTCGCGATCAGCTCGACGACTCGGTTTTCAATTTCGCCGTGAACGATGAAATGCTGCTGTATCGCGCGCGCGATCACGCCCTTCGCGACGGTGATGTCGTGGAAGTGGTCCCGACGATCTCCGGGGGATAGCCGCTCGACACCGCGGTGAGTAGTGAATTACGAATTGTGAATTGACTCACGACTCGGGTCCAGCGCGTAACTCCGGACGACCTGCCGCAGGTGCTGTCAATTCACGATTCGCAATTTCGTTCTACTCGCGAGCCTCTCCGCCGCACACGCTGGGCGCGACGGAGTCGTGCACTTACACCAAGGCGAACACGACGATCGCGCACACGAGCAGAAGCGCTACCAGAGCTTCCGCGTTGCTCGAAACATCCATATCGAACATGAGGGTTTCCGTCCTTTCACTTGGTTAGACGCGCAACCCCCGGGCAAAGTTTAGCGATGTCGTGTTAACTCCATGTAATTTCTGTGACGGGCGAGTGACAGATCGATGCGGCGTCGTTTCCGGTTCGCGCCCGGCGTAAGTCGGAGTTGTGACTACTTCTGTGTGGTCTCGACAGCGGTGGCGACGTAACTTTTGCGCGCACGAGGCGAGACGCCGGCCCGCTTGACTTTGACGTCCAGCTTGTGGACCTTGCCATCAAGGACCGTGGGTGAGAAGCCCAGCAGGTACTGGCTGTGCAGTTCCTGGGCTACACGGGTGAAGGTCGACCCGAGCTCGTCCTTTCGCTTCAGAAGAAAGAAGCCGCCGCCGGTTTCCTCCGACAGCCTTTTCAACCGCCGATCGGGGCTCGAACGCGTCTGCTTCGCCCCGTCGAAGTACTCGTTCTCCAACCCAATCGAATAGACCATCACGTCGTCCTGCCGCGCCCGATCGACGACCTCTCCGGATCCGATGCGGCTCGCGTTGTCATCTCCATCGGTGAAAACGAGGATTACCTTGCGCCCTTCGACGGGATTGAGTTGCTCGATGCTCTGATCGATGGCGTCGAACAACCGGGTCGGATATCCGAAGTCCAGCTCTTTCAATGCTCGCACCAGTTGATCGCGGTTGTCGCTGAATGGCAAACCGGGTTGCGGAATGAACTGTATCTTGTCATTGAACGCACCGACCTTGGCCTTGTCCTGCGGGAGCAACCGTAACAGGAATTGCTCCGCGCCTTCTTTCACGAAGTCGAGCGCGACGGTCATGCTGCCGCTCGTGTCGATCATCACGATTGCCGTGATCGGCGTCGGCTCGTTATCGAAGTTCGTGATCGTCTGCAGCTTTCCGTTGTCGTAGACCTCGAAATCCTCCTGCACGAGATCCGAGACGAGCCGCTTCTCCTGATCGGTGACGGTCGCGAAGAGCGGCACGACGATCGAAGGTCCGACCTTGATTCGCTGCGCGTGAACGGAGATGGACAGCACGGTCGCCGTGACGACCGTCGCAAGGCAGACGAGGACGCGAATTCGCATAATGGTGATCGAAAGTAACTGCAGGATTTGTTCCACGGCCCGGGTTCGAGAAACGGCGACCTGCAGCGATGCGTCTCGAACGATTGCCTCAATCTCGAAACATCCGCGCCACCCCCAAGAGACAGTCTAACAGCCTCCCGTGCTCCACCGAACCTTCGTGAGTCAAACCCGAACTCCGACGCGACGCGCAAGAGCGAGCTCCCGGGCTACCGCACTACCGGCGCGCCATTTTCTCATCGACCGCGGAGGAGCTGTTCGAGAACAGGCTGGATGGCTTCAGCCATCAGGCGGTATCCGGCAGGCGAGGGATGCAATGAATCAGCCGAGTCGATCAGCTTGTCGGGGTTGCCAGGAGCGGCGACCGCCCGGCGCGTGTCGACGAACGCGACATCGGAATCCGCGCGCGACCGAATCCACGCGTTGATTCGATGCATCTTGTCGTTCTGTTCAGGTGTGGCGGTGTTGTAGGGAACAATCGTTCCTGCCACGATCCGAATTCCGGCTCGCTTCGAGCGGTCGTACATGTCACGCAACTGCTCGATCACGTGTTCGACGGGGCGTCCCTGATAAACGTCGTTCACCCCGGCGATGATGACGACGGCGGCTGGACGCAGGTCGAGGACATCGCGGTCGAAGCGGCGGCGGATCTCATCGCTCCGCTCGCCGTTGACGCCCCGGTTCAGCACCTCCCATTCTTGATGCGCCTGCATCAACCAGTAGGCATATTGACTTGTTTCGTCTCCCTGTCCTCGCGGCGGCGCCTCGAGCGGAGACTTCCATCCGGGCGTGCCGGCAGTGGTCGAGTCGCCCAGCGCGACGATACGCGTCTTGGGCGAGCCTTGAGGCGTTCGGCCGAGCGCCATGAGTGCGGCGAGAGCCATCATCGGTTGGAGGAGACGGAGATCACGGAACAAGCATTCACCACAGAGTCACGGGGTTCACGGAGGTTAATCAGGTTAATTCATGAATCCGGGGTACCACGCATCAGACATCCGGGGTGAGATGAGTACCGTCCACTCCCCGAAGTAAAGACGAAATAGAACCGAATATCCCCGTGAGCCCCGTGCCTCCGTGGTAAAGGCCTTGTCCGTGCCCTCCGCTCGCTCCGTGTCCTCCCGAAAGCGGACTTGACTGGTCGGACATCCCGGGATACGCTTGCAAAACGAGATCAGTCTCATTTTCCCGTCGGAGCGGTTCATGTTGCAGTCGTTCGTGGTGACCCTGCGTGAGGGGCTCGAAGCGTTTCTGATTGTCGCAATCAGCCTGGCCTACCTGCGAAAAACCGGGCGAGATGCACTGATTCCGGCAGTCCACTGGGGCATCGTCGCGTCTGTTCTGCTGAGCATCGGCGCCGGTGTGCTGCTCGCTCAGGCGGCAAATCAGGCGTTGTGGGAGGCGCTCCTGGCCCTGGTCGCCGCCGTTCTGGTTGCATCGCTGACGATTCACATGTGGCGAGCGGGCCGGCACATGAAGCGCGACATCGAAGGGCGTCTGGAGACCTCCTCGGTCAAAACGGGAGCTGCGGCATTCCTCGGCGTTTTCGCGTTCACGCTGCTGATGATCACGCGCGAGGGCATGGAGACGGCGCTGCTCATGAACGCGCTCGTCTTTCAAGTTCGATCGCCGAACATCCTCACCGGTGCACTGGCCGGCACGGCCGCTGCCGCCTCGGTCGCCTGGTTGTGGTCGCGTTACGGACATCGCGTTAACCTCGCGAGGTTCTTCCAGGTCACCGCTATCTTCCTGCTCGTCTTCGTCGTGCAACTCGTCATCTACGGCTTCCACGAGCTGACGGAGGCGAACATCTTCCCCGGCAGTCAACCCTGGCACGATGCGACGGAGCCGTATGGACCCGACGGCATCTATGGTCAGTATCTGACTTACCTCCTCGTGCTCTTGCCGCTCGGGTGGCTCGTGATCTCGAGTCTTCGACACCGGAGCCACGCGCAGCGGTCGCAGGCAGCGTAGCGAGCAAGAGGTTCCCGGTTCCCGGTTCCAGGTTCAGAAGGTTCGGAACCGGGAACGGTGAACCTCGCTGGCGTAGAATCGGCGGATGGTCCAGAAACCGCCGACACAAGTCCAGCTGATCTGGGAGCACGACCTCGTGGTCGGCGGGTCCATGGGTGATGTCAGGCTGACCTTCGACAGCGCCGGGATCGCAGGACCCTCGCCCGTGCAGACACTCGCGTTTGCGCTCGCGGCCTGCATGGCGATGGACGTCGTCCACATCCTGCGCAAAGGCCGGTACGATCTGCGCGGGCTCAAGGCGACCTTCACCGGCCATCGCGCGCCGGAGGCACCACGGCGGTTCACGTCGACCGAATTGCACTTCACAATCACCGGAAGCGTCCCCGACGATCAAGTACAGCGCGCAATCGATCTTTCCCGCGAGAAATACTGCTCCGTCTGGCACTCAATGCGCCAGGACATCGCCTTCACGGTCACCTTCAAGGTCACGGGCGGACTCTAACGCCGTCCGCCCGCAGGCAGAAGGTAGAGTCGAGCAGGCCGCTGAAAAAGGCGGCCTGATCGAAAATGGCAAATGGGAGTGGCAAAATGCAGAGGTTTTTCCCATTTTCCATTTACCATCTGCCGCGCGCAGACCTCGAGAAACCGCCAGCACGCCGCGGGTACCTGGATTGGATGCGGGGCCTCGCTGTCCTCATCATGATCGAGGCACACGTCATCGACAGCTGGACGGGGGGAGCGGATCGCGACAGCGTAGGGTTCAGGTGGTCGGCAACTCTCGGCGGTTTCGGTGCGCCGCTCTTTCTCTTTCTTGCCGGCGTGGCGGCTGTCCTCTCGGCTGGCGGGAAGTCGAGGCGCAACGGCAGCGCGTCGGATGCCTCGCGCGCCGTGGCGCGTCGGGGAGCCCAGATCTTCGGGCTCGCGTTTCTATTCCGCATTCAGGCGTGGATACTTGGCCGGGGACCCGCGTGGACGCTGCTCCGTGTCGACATCCTCAACATCATGGGACCGTCGATCGTGGCTGCGGCCGCACTGTGGCGCTCCAGCACGACATCGCGCAGCCGTTATCTCGCGTTCGCTGTCGCGACGGTTGCCGTGCCGCTTGTGACACCAATCGTTCGCGGGCTTGACGCACTGGCCGTCCTTCCCGATCCATTGGAGGCGTACGTTCGCCCGACTTCGAGTTTGAACAACTTCATGCTGTTCCCGTGGTGCGGGTTCGTGTTCGCCGGCGGACTGCTTGGCCTGCTGATCGACGCGAACCGCAGCCGCGCGGACGAAGTGCGTCTCGCGTCGCGAGTCTCGGTCGGCGGGCTGATGATTTCAGCAAGTTCGTTCGGGCTCTCGTTTCTGCCGAGCCCGTACCCCTCGTCCTATTTCTGGACGACGTCTCCGTGCTTTTTCTTTCTGCGCGCTGGTCTCATGGCCGCCAGTCTTGGCCTGGTCTCACTCGGGTATCTTCGCCGACGCGCGGTTGGTTCCTGGAACCCCATCGAGCAGCTCGGACGCACGTCGCTGTTCATTTACTGGATTCACGTCGAGATGGTGTACGGCCTCGTTTCGAGATCGCTACACCAGTCGCTGACTCTCGGACAGGCCTGGCTGGCCTGGGCGATCTTCAGCGGCTTCATGCTCGTATGCTCGATCGGCAGGGATCGTTTCGTCGCGTGGTGGCAGATGCGTCAACCCGGCTCCGGCGACTTCGACACGACCGTTTATTCGGACCGAATCGCAGCGAGTGGGTCGACGCCAGCGGCGCGCCGGGCCGGCAGGTAGCAGGCGACCGACACCGCCAGTCCAAGCAAGGCCGCAGCGGTCACGAAGCTGATGATGTCGAGCGGCACGATGCCGAAGAGGAGTGTTCTCATCGAGCGTGCCGCGATCAGCGCGAGCGGAATGCCTGCGGCAATGCCGAACGCGGCGGTATCACCGATGCCGCGGAACACGACGAGGATGATGTCGCGCCGCGTGGCACCGAGCGCCATCCGGACACCGAACTCCTTGGTCCGGATGCTGACGGCGTACGCGACGAGGGCGTGCACGCCGCTCGCGGCAAGGAGCAGCGCAAGCGCCGCGAATGCGCTCAGAAGCGCGGACGTGAACGTCCAGGGTTTTCGCGCGTCCTCGACCAGGCCTTCCAACGTCGTGATCTCAATCGGCTGATTGGCATCGAGCTGGCGAATGGCGGTACGAACAGCACCGGCGATGCTTTCCGGGCGTGCGGTCGTTCTGACCGCCCACGTTTTCACCGACCAGGCGGGCGTGAACAAGTCGAGACGCGGTTCCGCGAGCTCACGATGGCGCAGGGTTGCAACGACACCCACAATCGTAGTGAAAGGATCGTTGTCCGATCCCCGAAATACTCGAAGCTTCCGGCCGACCACATCGGTGCGGCCCCACAACCGCAGTGCGGTTATTTCCGTGACGATCGCAACCGGCGGCGCGACATCGATATCCGCCTCGGTAAACAGACGGCCGGCAAGAAGGCGCATGCCGATCGCGGAAAAGTATCCAGGCGTGACCCGCAGGTAGCTGAGGCCCGGATTTTGCTGGATGTCGGATCGTTGCTGCCCTTCCACCTGAAATCTCGCGTCGTCGCCTATCGGTCCGAACGCGAGCGGTTTCAGCGATACGCCGCCGACTGCCTCCACTCCAGGGAGCGTTGCCAGGGTGGCGGCGATTTGGCGCGCGTACGCGGGCGTCTTGTCCACCGGCTGCGTTTCCGACCCGATCGGCACGTCGACGAGCAGCACTCGGGCCGCCGTGTAGCCGACGTCGAGCGCACGCAGGTTGAAGAAGCTTCGCGCCGCCAGGCTTGCTGCAGTCAGCACAGTTAACGTCAACGCGATCTCGGCAGCGATCAGAAATCGTCGCGTCGGTGTCGGCCCGGTGCTTTCTGCTCCGACGCGAAGCGAACCAGATCCTCCCGTTCTGTGCATGATCGGCCACATGCCTGCTACGACGGCGACGGCGATCGATACCGCGATCAAGAACGACATCGCGCGGCCATCCAGCGCGACGTCGCTCACGTGGTCCAACACCGAAGGCGCGAGTGCCACGAACCCGCGGAGCCAGAACAACGCGGTGAGTATCGCGCCGACGACGGCCGCCGCGCACAACAGCAGCGACTCCGCCAGCAAAAGCGTCAGCAGATGGCCGGGCGATGCTCCAAGCGCCACGCGAATGCTCATCTCGCGCTCGCGCCCGGACGCGCGGACCAGGGCCATCCCCGCGACATTCGTGCAAGCCAAAAACAGCACGAGCGCGACCGCGGCGAACAGAAGCAAAAGCGCCGGTCGCGTGGGACCCAGAATGTGATCGACCAGCGGCGTCAGCGTCGCACGCTGCTCGCGCTGCCCGCCGAAGAAGCTCGGCGCGAGCGTTTTGATCCACTCGGTCGTCTCCACCTGCGCAGCCTCGATCGTGACGCCTGGAGCCAGACGCGCGAGGACATACAGGAACCCGATGTTTCGAAGATTGTCTCGCGCGTCCTGCGACAGGGTTTCCTCGAGGTGAGGCCCCAGCGCCATCCACAGCTGGGCGCCGCGTGGATAGTCGAAGGCCGGAGGCATGACACCAGCGATCGTGAACACTCGTCCGTCAAGGGACACGGGCCGTCCGATCGCCGCACGATCGCTGCCGAACCGTTCGCGCCACAGGCGATGGCTGAGTACCGCGACGCGCGGTGCCCCCGGTCGTTCGTCACTTCGGAACAGCCGCCGTCCGATCAACGGCGGAGTGCCGACGACCTCGAAGAATGACGACGAGACGGCTGAGAAGGGCAGATTAACAGGCTCCCCGTAGCCGGTCATCACCGTATTCCAGTTCACGCTTCCGTACGCCGCAACGTGCGCGAACGCGCGCGTTTGGGTTTGCAGATCGAGGAAGTCGGGATACGACACTTCGATGAGCGGATTGTTTGGGGCGCTCCACCACAGCGTCACGAGACGCTGCTGGTCTCTGAAGGGCAGAGGACGAATGAGCGTTGCGTCGACGAGGTGAAACACCGCAGTCGCGGCCCCCGTCGCCAGGGCGAGGATTGCGGTTACAGCAAGCGCATACAAAGGCCGGCGTCTCAGCGACCGGATCGAATAGCGCGCTTCCCGTACGAGAGCACTCGCGTGCAGCACAGCGCCCATTGCAAGATCCTGCAACGAGTTACGGGATCCAACCGACGCGGTACCGGCCGCCTTGAGCATCTGCGCTCAAGCCAATGTAAAATCGGCGGACCAAAAGCGTCGGCTCGGCAACGCAAGCACTCGGGACGACGCGCCGCGATGGATTCCGGGGGTTATCACCAGCGAAACCGCAAGACGAACGGACAGGATACATCTGCACATGATCAGCGTTGCCGCGATTCGGATGCAGCAGTTCGGGGTCCAGTTCTACCAGGCATCTTTGACGGCGAGCGACATCGACAAGCTCGTCCGGTTCGAAGTGCTCAGTTACGGAGAGCAGTCGCAACCGGTTCGCGGTGGCCGGAAGAAAGCGCCCGCTGTTCCAAGCAAGGTGAACTGGGACCTTCTCGAACGCCGCATCGCCTCGAGCGAAAAGGCCTATCAGCGGCAGATCATTCGCCGAAAAATCGACGAGCTCGTCCAGTACTACGAGCAGTGCCGTCAGGCGCGCGACCTGCCGTCGATTGCAGGCGCGGTGATCATCTCGTGCGACGAGCCGCTGCGCTTTGAGCCCGCCAGCGACGGCTCATCCGTAGGCACGCTGAGGGTACCCGAGCGTGAAGGCATCCTGCGGGCCATTGACGGGCAACACCGGTTGCTGGCGCTCCACGCTGACATCGATCGATTCGGAGACGAGCAGTTCACGGTCCCTGCGGTCATTTTCGACCGTCTACCCGAGGACCACGTCGTTCAGATGTTCGTGACGATCAACGCGAAGCACACGCGACTGAACGCCTCCCATCTTGTCTCGCTCTCCGGTCGACAGCTCTACCGCGACGAAGCCCTCGCTGCCGCACACGACATCGTCCGCGCGCTGAACGACCGCGAAGACTCGCCGCTGTATGGCGAGATCAAGCTGCTGGGAGTCGGCAGCGGCCGCGTTGCGCAGGCGCCGCTCGCGCAGGAGCTGAAAAAGCTGTTTGTCGCCGAGGCGTTCGGACCCGGCCGGAAGGGAGAACAGTTCCTGGAGGAGTCGAGGAAGTTCTATGTCAACTACCTGAAGCAGGTCGCCCAGGTCTTCAACGCCGCGTGGAACGGTCGCAAATACAGCATCAAGAGCGCCACCGCGCTGCGGGCGTTCATCAAGGTCGCTCCGGATGTCGTGCGGCGTCTCGATCAGGAGCATGCGGACCGCACGGACTTTCGTGCGATTGGCCGCGTCATCGCGCCGTGGGGTCGGAGGATCGGCGATTTGCGGTTCGAGACGGAGGGGGCGTGGAAGCGATCGGGGACGACGGTCGACCTGCTGGCAAAGGAACTGCGGTTGGCGCTGCAGTATCCTGAGGGTGCTGCTGTGTGAATCCGCGTCGTGAGAGATTTCGATCCGCGGACGTCCGTAAAACCCGCGTCTCGTTGTTCTCGATCCGCATAAGAAAAGGGCATCGCCACCATGACGATGCCCTCGGATTTTGCGGGCGACCCGGCTCCCCAGCAACTCACGGCTCCCTGCCGTAAATATTCAGGCCGCTCGCGCCCTCCCATTGAGCAAGCGTCGTACCGTGACGTTTTCAAGCACTTACGCGGATCACTCGCGAATCGCGCGTACGAAATCGTCACGTCGATTACGATTTTGATCTGGTCGGCGTTACTGTTTCTGCGAACCGTTGCGCGACGCGTCTCCGGGGTGAGAGCCCACATGAATGGGGTAAACACCCCGGACGTTGGTTTCGTACGGGGGCGGTTCGCGAAATGGGGGTCGGACCCTAATCGCGATGAGAGCCCGCTGCATGCGCGTCCTGTCCACGGTGGGGCTCACCACGACGCTGTTTGTCCTCGCCCCCCTGCGACTGAGCGGCCAGGGCGATGCGGATCTGGGCCGGCTCACGGGCTCGGTGGTCGACGCGTCGACGGGCGTTGGCCTCGCCGACATTCCTGTCGTCGACGAATCGAGCGGGGGATCAGCGACCACCGATCGTGCGGGTCGATTCTCGCTCGCGCTCCCCGCAGGTCCCCGACGCCTCCACGTCTCGGTGATTGGCTACGTGCTGGTGCGACGTGACGTGAGGGTCGAGCCGGGGGCGACAACCGATGTGACAATCCCCCTCACGCGCGGCACCGGCACGTACACCGAGACGGTTACGGTTGTCGCGGATGGCTTTCACTCAGTGGACGCTGCGACTCCCGCGCAGCAGGTTCTGGACAGCGCGGATATTCAGAACCTGCGAGGTGTGCTCGCCGACGATCCCCTGCGCGCCGTTCAGGCACTCGGCGGCGTCGCCGCGAGCGACGATCTTCGCAGCGAGTTCAGCGTCCGCGGAAGCAATTTCGCACATCTCAACTTCACGGTGGACGGCTTCGCAACACCGTTTCTCCTCCACACGATTCGGGCGGTCGAGGACGGGACCAGTTCGGGCTCGATTGCGATGATCAACAGTGACGTGCTGGAAGGCGTCACCTTGCTCAACGGCGGATACGCGCAGCGAAACGGCAACCGCACCGGCGCGTCGCTGGACTTCAGGCTGCGCGACGGCTCGCGAGATCGGCGCCAGGTCAGGGCGGCCGTCAGCGGCACGGCGGCGTCGTTCGTTGCGGAGGGACCACTCGGTCGTTCGCGGCGCGGTTCGTGGCTCGTCTCGGGCCGGCAAAGTTATCTCGACCTGCTCATCGATCGCATCACCGACGATCCGCTGCAGTTCGGATTCTCCGACGTGCAGGCCAGGCTCGTTTACGACATCTCTCCGCGGCAGCGCTTCGATTTCACGGTGATCGCAGGGCACTCGCGGTTGCGCGAGCCCGAGGCGGAGACAGACGAGGACGACTTGTTCGTTGCGAGGAACGCGACTGGGATTGGTATCGCGGGATGGCGACTCGCGATGCCACGAGGCACCCTCTCGGCGCGCGTGCTTTCTGCCACGAATGATTTCCGAAACGACGGGTTGAACGACATCACCTTCGACAAAGGTTCTGACGAGCAGCTGGCCGGCCGGATCGATTTCGCTTATCAACTCGTAAGTCGCCTCCGGTTCGAGGGCGGGGTAATTGCGGATCAGGCTCACGAGTCGCGGTGGCGGCAGCGGCCGATCTCGTCAGCCGCCTTCAGAGTCGTCAACGACTACGCAGGGACCGCGGTCCGATCGGGCGCCTACGGTCTCGCCACTCTGACGATCACTCCGACATTCGCGATCGTGCCAGGTGTGCGGGTCGATCGCTGGTCGCTGACGGAGGCGACGACCGCGTCGCCGTGGATCCAATCGGCCTGGAATCTGCCCGGTGAGCTGACGATTCGAGCTGGCGCCGGCGTCTATCAGCAGTTCCCGGACTTCGAGCAGGTTCTCGGCTCCTGGGGATCGCCTGATGCCGCGCCGGAACGTGCCACGCAGATCGATGTCGGCGTCGAGCGGATGCTTCGAAGGTCGGTTCGCCTGCAGCTCACGGTCTTCGATCGTGAAGATCGCGATTTTGCGCGACGAGCCGACGCCGAGACGCACCTGAGCGGAACGCGCCTCGTGCGGGGAACCAGCGCAGCCCGCTACGCGAACCGTCTGGATGGATTCGCGCGTGGAGTGGAGGTGCTGATACAGCGCCGCAACGCGACCGGTTTGACTGGCTGGTTGTCGTACTCGTACGGGCGGAATCGGTATCACGATACGTTGACAGGCGAGACGTTCTGGGGTGATTTCGACGAGCGCCATGCGTTCAACCTGTACGCGCAGTACCGATTGAGCTCGCGCAGCAGTGTCTCTGGAACGCTTCGTGCCGGCAGCAATTTCCCTGCGCCCGGGTATTTCTCCGAGACCGGGGGGCGCTATTTTGTCGGCAATCGACGGAACGAGGTGCGCCTCCCGAATTATGCGCGGTTGGATCTGCGCGCGAACCGCACGTTCGCATGGTCGCAGCGGCGGCTGACGCTGTTCGCCGAAGTCATGAACGTGTTCAATCGCGCGAACGTGCGGTACAGTCCTCCGTCGATCGACGGTCGAACGCGCGAAGTGAGCCGATTGTTCGAGCCGCTCATACCAATCGTCCCGTCGGCAGGAATCCTCGTTGAGTTCTGATACGCGGATTCTCGCGGATTGCGCGGATTGCGCGGATTGAAGTCACCGGATTACCCGACTTATACAGGTCATCCCAGAATGCGTTATTTGATGTCGTTCGTCGGCCTCGCCATTCTTCTGACCACTTCCGGCAATGCACAGGATCTGCGCGCGCGGGTTCGCAGCTTCGTCAGCGCGAACCAGCCGCAGATCGTCGGCGAGCTGCTGGAGCTTCTCGCGATCCCGAACGTCGCGTCGGATCGGCAGAACATCAGGCGCAACGCGGAACATCTTCAGAAGATGCTCGCCAAGCGGGGCTTCACGTCGGAACTGCTCGAGACGGACGGGAATCCGCTCGTCTACGCCGACATGCGCGTGCCAGCGGCGACCCGCACGTTGCTGTTGTACGCGCACTACGACGGCCAGCCCGTCGATCCTCGTGCCTGGAAGCAGGATGATCCCTTCAAGCCTGTCCTTCGTACCGATCGAATGGACGCGGGAGGTGACGTCATCGCGACTCCAGCTCGTCTTCAGAAGTTCGAGGACAACTGGCGAATCTACGGACGATCCGCCTCCGACGATAAATCGCCAATCGTTGCCCTGTGCGCAGCGCTCGATGCGCTCAAGGCGGCGGACCTCTCCCCGGCGTCGAACCTGAGGGTGATCCTCGACGGCGAAGAAGAGGCGAGCTCACCGAGCCTTGTTCCAGCTATCACGCGCTATCGGGACAAGCTGCGCGCAGACGCGATGATCATTTTCGACGGCCCGATTCACTCGAGCGGACGCCCGACGATCGTGTATGGCGCTCGCGGCATCATGACGGTCGATCTGACGGTCTTCGGGCCGAAGGCGGGCGTGCACAGCGGCAACTACGGAAACTGGATTCCGAATCCGGCGCAGCGCCTGTCCGCGCTCCTTGCCAGCATGAAAGACGAGGACGGGCGCGTGCTCGTGGGCGGGTTCTACGATGGCCTCGTTCCGTTGACGGCCGAGGAGCGCGCGCTCCTCGACGCGGTGCCGGATGATTCGGCGCGAATGCTGCAGGCGTTCGGGGTGGCCCGGCCGGAAAGGTCGTTCCTGAAGCTGCAGGATGCGTTTCAGTCGCCGACGCTGAACATCCGGGGGCTCGCGAGCGCCCACGTTGGCAGCGGCGCGCGGACGATCATTCCGGACCGCGCAACGGCCGCGATCGATGTCCGGCTCGTGAGGGAAACACCCGCGGCGGATTTGCTCGAGAAGATCCGCGCGCACGTTCGCGGTCAGGGGTACTTCCTCGTGGACGCCGAGCCCGACGACGCCGTGCGCGCGGAATATTCCAAGATTGCTCGGATCAGCGTTTCGGAGTCCGTGACGAATGCCTTCAGGACCTCGCCGTCGGATCCGCAGGCGCGTCGGATCGCGGAGGCCATCGGCCGCGCGTTCGGCACGGCGCCCGTGCAGATCCGTACGGCTGGCGGCACTGTCCCGATCGCTCCGTTCATCGAGGCGCTCGGCTTTCCAGCCGTCCTCGTGCCGATCGTGAATTTCGACAACAACCAGCACGAGGAGAACGAGAACCTGCGGCTCGGGCATTTGTTCCAGGGGATCGAGATCGTTGGAGCAGTTTTGGCGAATTGAGCCATGGAGCGGATAACAGACGAAAGGGAGAAGATTGATTACAGAATTCTCTCTTCCTTTCTCCTGTTATTCTCTCCCTCGCGTTCGTCAAATACCGGAGGTCATCATGACGCGGCTTCGTGCATGCGTCTGCGTCGTGCCTGCGTCACCAACCGTCAAAGAAGTCCAGTCGGCAGCCAACATCGCGGCCCGCATGGGCTACGAAACGAGCGCGCTGACGCTTCCGCTGGTCGTGCACGATGCCGACCTGAAGGTGACGAATGCTGGGACCGATCGCGAATCGCCTCTTCTCATTCTCGTCGGCCGATCCAACACGCTGGTGTCGAAGCTGGTCGAGCGCGGCGCGATCGATTTGAACCGGCTCATCCCGGGACAGGGCGTAATTGCCGCAATTACCGCACCGTCGGGTGACGGCATCGCCGTCGTGATTGCCGGCGCGGACGATCAAGGGACGCTTGCGGCGGCGAACGAGTTCGCGTCGCGATTGCCGCGCGCGTGGAACATGACGGGCATCACGTTGTCGGGCATCGAGGAACAGCTCGCGAAGTACCTGAAGGGCCACGGCGTCGAGGCGCCACGGCCAGTCGCGACGTCGATGGTCGTCGACGCAGATCGGCGCGGGCTCGCGTCCGTTTTGGTGCGTCTGACTCCTCCGGCCGGTCAGGGAGAGCGGGCGGTTCGCGCCCTCGCCGATCTCGACCAGGCGCACCGTCGCGGACTCCAGCCCGAGACGCTGAACTGAGATCGTGCAGCGAGAGCTTGGCATCCCGAAGGAGCAGTTCAGCCTCGAGCTGATGGCTGTACCGAAGGAGATCTACACGGTCGAAGCGGTGGATGGGTCCGGCGGCGTCCTCGAGCGCTTACGTTCTCGCCGAAATTCGCGGAGCGCGAGTACCTCGAGAAGTTTCCCGGTTGGTCACGCGTCGACGTGACCACGGGGTGGCTGCACGCGGAAGTGGATGGTCAGGTCGCCACCGATGTGCGGATCAAAACGGATCCCGAGCGCTTCTGGGATCACTATCAGGCAGATGTGCTGCCGAAGATCTACGACCACGTGATGAAGATCACCGACAACCGGCCGCTGCCGGACAAGCAGCCGTTTCATCGCGACCTCGACGTCGAGGTCTGGATGAGCGAGCCGGATTTCCGCATCGGCGTGGACGAGGAGCTCGTCTCCTCGCTCGAATCGCTTCATGAAGATCTCTATTTCGTGACGCTCGACTTCTTCGACGCGCTGGGTCGCACGACGACGCGCCGCCGGCTTGCCGCGCCGGGAAAGATCTTTCCGATCATTCATCCGGATCGACCGGATCAGGCGGGTCGGGCGCACATCCTGTTTGCCGGCAATGCCTCGACCAAGCCGAAGCTCGAGGTGACGTATCGCGAAAAGGGCGTCGAGAAGCCGACGCGCGTCAGCCGCGATCTCGGCAAGATCGAGACTTCGTCACCATCCGTGATGCACGCAGTCGTGCGCGCCGACCGCGTCGCCGAACTAGAGTACGAGGCGCAATCGGCTCGTGGACGAAGTGGTCAGCTCAAGCGAACGAGCGCAGCGAGTGGGCCGCCGGAGCGGGCAGAGGGGGTCCCCGCGAGCGATGACGCAAAGGGTCTGGAGGACGAAGTCCCCCGGTGAAGATTGGAGGAGGCAGTATGCGGAGATTCACAAGGCCCGTCGTGTTCTTTGTCGGACTCCTCGTTAGTGCCACTGCGTCTGCCCAGAACGCGCAGGTCACGGGCACGCTGAAAGATCAGAGCGGCGCGGTGCTGCCCGGCGTGACGGTCACCGCCAAGAACACCGCCACGGGCCTGACGCGGACGGCGGTGACCGACGCGAGCGGTGAGTACCGTCTCGTATCGCTGACGCCAGGCAACTACAACGTTTCCGCCGAGCTGGCAGGCTTCGGCACGGAATCGCGTCCCGACATCGTGCTCGTGATCGATCAGACCGCGATCATCGACATCGTCCTGAAACCCGCGGCCGTCTCAGAGACGCTCACCGTGAGTGGGGAGACGCCGATCGTCGACACCACGAAGTCGGATGTCTCCACGTCGATTTCGACCGATCAGATCCAGAACCTGCCGACGAGCTCGCGGCGCTGGATTGATCTCGCCATGTTGATACCGGGATCGTCGCAGGACAACATCCGCGGATTCTTTTACCGCGGCAACGTCAACCTCGGCGCCGGAGCCCGCGAATACTCGAATGGCGTGGTCGTGGATGGCGTGAACAACACCTGGGCGGAGATGGGGGAACCGCGTCAGAACTTCGCGATGGACGCGATTCAGGAGTTCAAAGTGTCGACGTCGAACTACAAGGCGGAGTACGGCCTCGCGACCGGTGGCATGCTCACCGTGGTCACGAAGTCCGGGACCAACCAGCTCCATGGGTCCGCCCTGCTCTTCATGCGAGACGATGCGATTACGGCGATCGAGTACTTCCAGAAGGCGAACAACATCGAGAAACCTGACTACCAGCGGTATCAGTACGGCGGCGCGGTGGGCGGGCCAATCATCAAGGATAAGACGCACTTCTTCGCGGCCTACGAGGGGACGAACGAGAATCAGTTTTTGAGCGTGAGCGCGCGCGGCCTCTGGCCGCAGTACGAGGGCACGTTCGAGAGCAAACAGGATCGCTGGACGTACAACACGAAGGTCGATCATCAGCTGAGTCCGAACCAGAGCTTGTTCTTCCGGTGGGGCGCGGAGGACGAGTACCGGCCGATCATCACGACAGCCGGCCGGATCACGCCGAGCAACAGCTTCGACTTCGCCGTCCCGCGGCAGTCCGCGGTATTGAGCCACACGTGGATCCTCAATAGCGCCTCGCTGAACGACTTTCGGTTGCAGTACGCATACGCGAAATACGAAGTCTCCCCGCCATACAGCCATGGTGATTGGGACCCGGGCGACTTCACGGCACGGCTACCGTACTGCACGCCGATCTATACCTATCCTTCGATCGTCGTGGGCGGCTGCGGCAACGCCCAGATGGGACCTGAGCATCGGTGGCAAGTCAAAGATGACTTTTCCCATTTGATGCAGCGGTGGGGCGGGACGCACCAGTGGAAGGTCGGGTTCGATCTGAGCTACATCCCATTCGAAGGCGACAACACCCAATCGCCGCTCGGCAGTTGGTCCTTCTCCAAGGACGCGGTCTATAACCAGGCCGATCCAACGACTTATCCGTCGACCTACACGGACTCGCTGCCCACGTACGCAAATATTCCGACGACGACGATGGCTTTTTACGTGCAAGACGACTGGCGCGTCCGTCCCGGCCTGACGTTGAACCTCGGACTACGCTACGACGTGCAGAAGGGTGCGTTCAACGAGGACGTTCCCGATCTTCTCGCGAAAATTCAGGACAAGCTGGGTCGGGGCGGCAGCTTCCCGGTTGACGTCTCCGTGGTGGCGCAGCCGAAGTCCGGGCGAGGCGACTACAACAACTTCGGACCGCGCGTCGGCTTCGCCTGGGATCCCCGGCACGATGGCATCACGAACGTCCACGGCGGGTACGGGCTCTACTACGACAACATGCGTACGCTCCAAAACTTCGGCGAGCTCACGTGGCCGCAGGCACAGCCGATCGTGATCAACAGCCCGACGTTCCCGGATCCGTTCGGCGGCCGTTCCCGTGAGTCGTTCCTGTCGACGGACCCGCCGAACATCACGGTGATGTCGAATGCGACCGTGAATCCCTACGCGCATCAGTTCAACGTCGGCGTCAGTCGCGTCTTCGCCCGGGTGATTGCCCTGAGCGCCGACTTCACGATCGTGAACCGCTATGCCGATCGCGATACCGTCGACCCGAACCTTCCGGATCAGCTGACGCGCGTCAAGTTGTACCCGCAGTTCGGCCGTGTCAACTTCTGGCAATCCACCGCGGACAACACGTACCGAGCGCTGTTGGTGAAAGTCGAGAAGCGCATGACCCACAACTACCAGTATCTCGTGTCGTACACGCTGAGCAAGACGCGCGACAACAGTTTCGTCAACACGCTCGGTGACCAGTACGGTTGGGTCAAGTTGGACCGTTACGCCGTTGCGGATCGTCGTCATCGTCTGGTCGTCAGCGGCATCGTCACGCTGCCGGGGGAAACGCAGGTGTCGGCCATCGGCGATTTCAAGTCCAGCCTGCCGTTCAGCCCTACGAGCACCGTCAACCTGAACAACGATGGTTACAACGTCGATCTGTCGGCGGGTGTGTTGCCCTGGTCTGGCTGTCGATCGCTGAATCTCGAAGCATTGAATACCTTCAGATCCGGACGCGGTCTGACCGCCGTCTCGCAGGTGGATTGTCCAGGGTTCGTCAACATGGATCTGCGGATGTCGAAGTTCTTCCGGCTCGGGCCGCATCGGGTCGAGTTCATCGCACAGCTGTTCAATGTTTTCAACCGTGCAAACTTCGCAACGCCGAACGGAAGCGTTACTGCCGGCAACGACACGAACGGCCGGCCGCTCTTCGGACAGTCGCAGTCGCTGCTGACGAACATCAACGCCCCGTCACGGCAGGCTGAGTTCGCCGTGCGATATCAGTTCTGATGTCGTGGATCGATCTGAACTGCGACCTCGGTGAATCGTTTGGCCGCTGGTCGCTCGGTCATGACGCGGAGGTGATGGAGAACATCACCTCCGCCAACGTCGCATGCGGATACCACGCGGGCGACCCGAATGTCATGCGGGACACCGTCCGCTTGGCACGCTCGAAGGGGGTCGCCGTCGGCGCACATCCCGGCTTTCCCGACCTCGTTGGATTCGGGCGACGAAACATGGCGGCGTCGCCGCGAGACGTCGAGGACTTCGTCCTTTATCAGATTGGCGCGCTCCACGCGATTGCCGTCGCGGAAGGCGTGAGGCTCCAGCACGTCAAGGCCCATGGCGCGCTCTACAACATGGCGATTCGCGACCGGGTGCTCGCCGACGCAATCGCGCGGGCGGTTTCCGCGTTCGACCGATCCCTCATTCTCTTTGGGTTGCCTGGTACCGAGCTTCTGCGCGCAGGGGAAGCCGCAGGCCTGCCCGTCGCGGCCGAAGGGTTTGCGGATCGCGCGTACGAGCCTGACGGTTCGCTGACGCCGCGGAGCCGTCAGGGCGCGGTCATCCACGATCCCGATGAAGTCGTCCGGCGCGCCGTCCGCATGGCGCGCGACGGCGTCGTCACGGCGACCAACGGACAAGACGTCCCGATGCGTGTTGCCACGATTTGCACGCATGGCGACACGCCTGGCTCGCACGAGCTGACGCGGCTCCTGCGAGCCGGACTCGAGCGCGACGGAATCGTCGTAAAGAGGCTCGCGTGACGACGAGCGCGCTCGGGCGATCGACGTGACATCGTGGTGGAGCACCGGCACGCCAGACGCGCGTCGCGCGCTCTTCGCCGCGACGCTGGGGTGGATGCTCGATGCCTTCGACGTCACGCTGTTCGCGATGACGCTCCCCTTTCTCAGCGCGGACCTCGGGCTCACATCGAAGGAGGGCGGTCTTCTCGGCTCGACGATGCTGGTGGTCGCTGCATTCGGCGGGTTCGCGTTCGGCTGGATTGCCGACCGGTTCGGCCGCACGCGTGCGTTGATGCTCAGCGTGCTCGTGTATTCAGTCTTCACGGCCGCGTGCGGTCTCGCGCAGAACTTCTGGCAGTTCGTCGTCTTTCGCGCCCTGCTTGGCTTCGGCATGGGCGGTGAGTGGGCGAGCGGTGCCGCGCTCGTGTCGGAAACGTGGCCCACCGAACATCGCGGCAAGGCCCTGGGGCTGATGCAGAGTGGATGGGCCGTTGGGTACGCGATCGCCGCCGGAGTGAATGCGCTCGTGCAGCCCGCGTTCGGCTGGCGGGCGGTGTTCTTCGTCGGGATTCTTCCCGCGCTCTTTACGATCTGGATTCGGCGCCGGGTGAAGGAGCCCGAAATCTGGATAAGACGAGCGGCGTCATCGACGCCGGCTGCCGGCCTCGCCGGGCTGTTTCGCGGAAGTCTCGCGCCGCTGACCGTCGCACTCACTCTGATGAACACCTGCACGCTCTTCGGATGGTGGGCTTTCTATCTCTGGCTTCCAAGCTTCCTGACGGCGCCTCCGGCTCGAGGCGGCGTGGGGCTTCAGCTCATTTCGAGCTCCGCGTTCATCATCGTGATGCAGGCGGGCATGTGGTTCGGGTACGTCACGTTCGGCTTCATCAGCGATCGCGTCGGCCGCAAGCGGACGTACGTCGCATACCTCATTACTGCCGCGATCCTGGTGTTCGTCTACGTGTCGCTTCGCGCGCAGATGCTGCTGCTCGTCCTCGGGCCGTTCGTTGCATTTTTCGCGACCGGATATTTCAGCGGCTTCGGCGCTGTGACGGCCGAGATTTACCCGACGACAATCCGTGCGACCGCCCAGGGCTTCACATACAACACCGGGCGCATCGTCAGTGCGCTCGCGCCGTTGACCGTCGCCACCCTGGCGCAGACGCACGGTTTTGGGACTGCGTTGACTATCTCATCCGCGGCGTTTCTTCTCGCTGCAGTGATGTGGGTATGGATCCCTGAAACCAAAGGCAGAGCGCTCGCGTAGCAGAATGCTGAAAAGGCATCTGCGAGAGGTTCCCGGTTCACAGTTCCCGGTTCCCAGTTCTTGGTTCCTCGTTCGGACTACGATCTCGAACCAGCTTTGAACCGAGAACCGGGAACCGGGAACCTCGCGGCGCGTTGTTGCGGCCCGGCATCCGCGCGGCCGAACGTGGTGTCCAATTACATGCGGAGGGACTGCGACCGCTTCGCCTCAGGAGCGTCATGGCATTCCTTTCCGACTCATCCACACGATTCGCGCAAATCCTCCGAATCGCGCTGATCATCCTTTCGTCGAGCACCTCAGCCTGTCTCGTTCTGAGCATGAATCCCGCGTACGACGACGAGTCGTTGACTTGGGATCCGGCGCTGGTCGGAGAGTGGCAGGACGCCGACGACAATGCGTCGCTGGTGATCGAGCGCGCTGAATGGAAGTCGTATCGCGTGCACTACGTTCACCCGATCGAGACGGGTGACGTGACGGCGTATCTCACTTCGATCGGAGACCAGCGATACCTCGACGTGATGCCCGCCCGCGGCGAGGACCGCGGGTCGTTCCTGATCCCGGTGCACGCGATTCTGAAAGTTCGCCTCGATCAGGATCGCCTCGAGCTGACGCCGCTGTCATACGACTGGTTCTACGATCACGTCCGGACGACCGATCAAGTCGCGCCGCTTTCGGTGACGCTCGATCAGAAGAGGAACGCGCTGCTGATTTCCCCGACCGCACGTCTGAGAACGTGGCTGCAAGCCCAGCCAGTGGATGGCCCGATGTTCGGTGCCGCCGCCGTGTTCGAAAGGGGAAAGGCAAAAGGGACAACGGAAAAGCGATAGAGGCCCGTTTTCCTTTTGCCTTGTCCCTTTTGCCTTGTCCCTTTTCCCTTTTGCTGGCCCCGAGTAGACTGCGAACTGTGCTAAAGGGCGTTCGTGCCGCGCTCGTCAAGAAAGTTCAGCCGGTCAGCATCCACGGGCAGATCTCGCTCGACATTTATTTCGTAGATCCCGATGATCCGGAGGGGCAGGTCAGCCTGGCGCGAATTGGTCCCGAGGCAGTACCCCGGCATCTCGAGCCCGGCGACAGGGTCGATCTGCACTACGTGCTGGGCGTCGTCACGAGCATTACCAGGGCCGAATGAGCGAATGAGATTGACGCGCGCAGAAATTTGCATTGGCCGTGGGTTTGCTTCAAACTTATAGAGCCCCCCGCGTCTCCTGAAGCAGGAGCTTCTCCTCCATGCGAGTTCGTGTCCGGCCGGGCCGCGCCGCGGCGCTCCTCGTCGTCGTCGCCTCAGCGGTTTCGGTAGTTGCACAGACGGGTCAGGCGCCATCATCGGCAAAGGCTCCCAGCGCCACGCCAGCGGAGCTGCCGACGGCGCGGCAGATCATCGATCGACATGTCGCCGCTATCGGGGGAAGGGCGGCGATCCTGCGTCACACGTCGATGCACGCGATTGGGACGGTTGCCGTTCCGTCAGCGGGCATGGCCGGCACGTTCGAGGTATTCGCCGCGAAGCCCGACAAGACAGTGACGCGGATAACGCTCGGCGGCATCGGGGACGTCCAGGAAGGATTCGACGGACGCAACGGCTGGTCGATATCGGCAATGACCGGTCCGACGCTGCTCCAAGGCAAGGAGCTCGAGCAGAGGAAGTTCGACGCCGACTACTACGGCGATCTGAAGGCGGACGACAAGTACGAATCAATGACCACGGTGGAGAAGGCCAACTGTCCGGGCGGTGAAAGCGCGCAGTCCGCCGCGCAAGGACGGGCGTGCTACAAAGTGCGGCTCGTTCGAAAGGGTGGCGGCGAGGACTTCGAGTTCTACGACGTCGAAACCGGCTTGAAAGCGGGTGGCATCGCGACGCGCGATACGCCAATGGGTGCGTTCACGCAGACGACCATCGAGAGCGACTATCGACAATTCGGCGGCATTATGCAGCCTACGACGATCAGAAGCACGATCATGGGCCTTCAGCAGGTGATCACGATTGCATCCGTGGAGTTCGACAGAGTCGATCCGGTCGTGTTCGAGCCGCCGGCCCCGATCAAGGCGCTCTTGAAGTGACGAATCGAAAGATCGCTCTCGCGCTTGCCTGCGCCTTGAGCGCGCCGATTGCCGCCGAGACTCCCCTCGCGGTCGAAACGTTCGACGCCGCCTGGAAGATCGTTCGGGACTCGCACTTCGATCCGCACATGAACGGTGTGGACTGGAATGCCGTTCGCAGCGAGCTGCGACCCCGCGCGGCAGCAGCGGCGACACCCGCCGAGCTTCGTGCGGTCATTCGCGAGATGTTAGGGCGTCTCGGGCAGTCGCATTTCGCCCTGATTCCGTCCGCGTCCGATACGTCCGGCGCCGACGCGGTGGACACACACGGCGATCCCGGCTTCGATGTTCGGCTCGTGGGGCGTGACATGCTGGTCACCCACGTCGACGCGACTGGAGGAGCTGCCGATGCCGCCGTTCGGCCCGGGTGGCGACTTTTGGCCGTCGGATCGAAGCCGGTGAGCGCTTTGATCGACGCGTTTCCTTCGGGCACACCGGACCGTCTGTTGCAAGTCGAGGCATGGCGCGCCATAGAGAATCGGTTGCGCGGGCCGGAGCATTCGGCGGTGACGGTCACGTTCGACGATGGAACCGGCAGGAGTGTTGCAAAGGCGATCGAGCGACGCCCCGAGCCTGGGGAGCCGGTCACCGTCGGTCACCTGCCGACGATGCACGTGAGAGTCGATGCCGAACGCCGGCGAACGTCGTCCGGCGCATCGGTGGGGGTGATTCGATTCAACGTCTGGATGGCGGCGGTCGATGCGCAGTTTCAGGACGCCGTCGACGATTACCGTCAGGCCGATGGCATCGTGATCGACCTCCGGGGCAATCCCGGCGGCTTGGCGGCGATGCTGATGGGCATTTCGGGGCACTTCCTCGAGGAGCGAAAGCCGCTCGGCGTGATGAAGACGCGCGACAGCGAATTCCGGTTCGTCGCGAATCCGCGGCTGGTCAGCGCCACGGGCACAAAGGTCCGACCGTTTGCGGGTCCCGTCGCGATTCTGGTCGACGCGCTTACCGGCAGCGCATCGGAATGCTTCACGGGCGGCATGCAGGCAATCGGGCGCGCCCGCGTGTTCGGTCAGCCCTCGATGGGGCAGGCACTACCCGCGCTGTTCGACAAGCTGCCGAACGGTGACGTGCTGATACACGCGTACGCCGACTTCGTAACCGCGGATGGTACGCGCCTCGAAGGGCGCGGCGTCATCCCCGACGAACAGGTGCCGCTCCGCCGCGAGGATCTCGTCGCGGGTCGTGATGCCCCGCTCCTGACGGCGCTCGAATGGATCGATCGGGCGCGGCGCGGACCCGCCGTGCAATAGCGTTGAAGAACGAAGGTTTTGTAGGCCGCTGTTGTTGCGCCTGCCGGATGCGCTCTGTTAGACTCATCTGGCCTGCGCCAGCAGTCTTTTCCAACTGACAATCGCGAGTAGTTCGGGGGAGTGAATGGAGCAGCGTCGGCTGCGTCTCGGAGACATATTGGACGACTACTGTCCGCGCGAGCGTCGTGTAACGAACCATGCGATTGTCGCCATGGTCGACGAGGACGTGAAGCAGACCCGCTGCACGACCTGCGACGCAGAGCACGCCTACAAGGGCGGTAAGGCGCCTCGGCGACGAAAGAAGGAAACGCCCGCGACGCTTTACAAAGAAGTGCTCGAGAGCATGCCCGACAGTGACGGGGCGATGCTCGTGAGCACTCCCGTCGCCGACGCGGCAGATACCGAGTCGACGAGCGTGACCCCGGACGACGACACCCCCCACGCGGCAGCAAGCCTTCCTGAAACTCACGACGACGTACAAAGTGAGCCAGAAAGCTCTGAGCCAGCGAGTGCCAGCGACAGTCCATCGGCTCTTGATGCCTCCGAAACCTCACTGCCCGCAGACACGGAGCCCGAGGAAGACGCGCAGCCCGAGGAAGACGCGCAGCCGCTCGCGGCGGCGGAAGACGGACCAGTGCATCGCCCGCTGATCCGCGCAACGTTGCCTCGTCCCGAGGGTCAGAAGGACACGCGGCCGTTGCCTGAATTCACCATCCGTCACGCCGGGCCGCGCAACAACGGGAATTTCCGCGGCGATCAACGCATGAAGCCGCGTGGCGGCCAGGGACCCAACGGCGGTCGTGGACAGCGCTTCGGTGTGTCGCGTCCCGGAAGCGCGGGTCGAGGCATGCCCGGTCGCGGCCAAAGCGGCGGCGGGTTCCGCGCGTCCCAGCCCACACGTCGGGGCGGCAAGAAGCGTTCGAGATAGAATCCTCCGTCGATAGCCCTTCACCGAGTTCCGTCGTCCCTCTTCGCGGAGCGAGCCGATGCACGTAGTGACTGCCGTGCTGTGGCTTGCCCTCTTGCACCCCAGCACGCTCGATTCGCGTGCGGCGGCATCAGGTCAGGCGCAGCAACCTCAGACGACGACCATCACCTTCGAGCCCACTCAAGGTGTACCGACATTCGCGGTACGCGAACCGGTCCTGCGCATCAAACCCGGCACGATCGTGCAATCGCGTACGTTTTCGCGCGGCGGCGATTATTACGAGAAAGCCGGTGCCGCGTGGCCCGGTGAGGTCGGACCGTTCTACATCGAAGGCGCAACACCCGACGACACGCTGGTCGTGCGCCTCCTGCGCGTGCGCCCGAATCGCGACACCGCGGTGTCGGCGGTCAATCCAAATGGAATCAGCGCGGTCGCGGGAGATTCCCGCACGCGCATGCTGAACGATCCGTTACCCGCGCGCCGGTTCGTGTGGCATCTCGATCGTACGCGCAATGTCGGCACTCTCGATCTCCCCAACTCGGCATCGAAGTCGATCGAGATGCCGCTCCGGCCGATGCTCGGGCGTCTGGCTGTCGCTCCGGCTGGTGAAGAGGCGTATGGCGGCCTGTGGCCCGGCAACTTCGGCGGCAACATGGACGCGGCCGACGCGCGCGAGGGCACGACGATGTACCTGCCGATCTTTCACGAGGGCGCGCTCTTTTATTTCGGCGACGGTCATGCGCTCCAGGGCGATGGCGAGATCTGCGGCTCCGGGCTCGAGACGACGATGGACGTCACGTTCCAGTTCGATCTCGTGAAGGGTCGACGCATTCGCTGGCCACGGGCGGAAGACGCCGAGGACATCATGGTGCTCGGCAGCGGCCGCCCGCTCGTCGATGCGTTCCGCATCGCACAGGTCGAGCTCATCGACTGGCTCGTGGACGAGTACGGCTTCGAGCGCATGGAAGCGTATCAGGTCATCTCGCAAGGCGGCCACACGCGTGTGGCCAACGTCGTCGATCCCAACTACACGGTCGTTGCGAAGTTCCCGAAGAAGCTGCTGCCGCCTAAGCGCTGAATGCTGAAAAGAAGCTAGAATCCGAAGCGGGAGCAGCCGGCTTTCGGCTCAAGGCTTTGGGCCTACCCTGTTCTGTAGGTCCTGTCGGGCAAGGGGTTGATCCTTACGCTCCGACTTCTTTGAGACGGCCCGCGCCCAAAGCCTGAAGCCCAGAGCCTAAAGCCGAGAGCCGTTTCGCACATCTTCTTATGGCCGACCTGAGTGGCAAGACCGGACTGATCGTCGGCATTGCAAACAAGCGCTCCATTGCGTGGGCCATTGCGCAGGCCGCAACGGCTGCGGGCGCGCGGCTCGCGGTGACGTATCAAGGCGCGCGGCTCGAAGAGAACGTCCGCGAGTTGGCGAGCGAACTGAGGAATCCGCTCGTGCTCCCGTGCGATGTGACCGACGATCGGCAGATCGCGAGCGTATTCGAGTCGATCGATCGTGAGTTCGGTGGACTGGATTTTCTGGTCCACGGGGCGGCGTTTGCGCCGCCGGAGGCGCTATCGTCGCCATTCGTGGAGACGACCCGTGAAGGGTTCCGCTTATCGCTCGACGTCAGCGCGTATTCTCTCGTTGCGCTGGCGCGCGGTGCGATGCCGCTGATGGAGCGGCGCGGCGGCGGGAGCATCCTCACGCTGACGTATCTGGGCAGTCAGCGCGTATTCCAGAACTACAACGTCATGGGCGTCGCGAAAGCGGCGCTCGAAGCCTGCGTGCGTTACCTTGCCGCGGACCTCGGGCCGAAGGGAATTCGGGTCAACGCGATATCGGCCGGACCCATCAAGACGATCGCGGCCTCCGGCATTGCCGGATTCTCGCGTATCCTGCAGCACTACCGCGACCGTTCCCCGCTGCGGCGAACGGTCGAGACGGCCGAGGTCGCCGATGCCGCCCTGTTCCTGCTCGGCCCGGGGGGTCGAGCCATCACCGCCGAAGTGCTGATGGTCGACAGCGGCTATCACGCCACGGGCATGTAGCTTGCACAAATCAACAGGAGGAGAGAGAAGACAAACCAACAGGAGAAAGGGAGAAACCGTACTAGTTTTCTCTTTCCTTCTCCCGTTCTCCTGTTATTTCCCTTCTCCTGTTCGTCGGAGGGCATTTCGATGAAGAAGTACAGCCACGCTACGACGATGCTGCTGGCGTTGACGCTAATCGCTCCGCTCCTCGCCGCCGCATGCGGCAAGACGGCCGGCGAGACGATAGACGATGCAACCGTGACGACGAGAGTGAAAACGGCCCTCCTCAACGATCCAGACGTCGGCGGCCTCCGCATCGATGTCGACACGTTCAAGGGGGTGGTGACGCTCTCGGGCGCGGTGAAGTCGCCGGCCGAGCGCGACAAGGCCGTTGCCATCGCACGCCAGATCGGCGGCGTAAAAGACGTCAAGTCGACTCTACAGGTACAGCAGGAAGAAAGTACGAAGTAAGAAGTACGAAGTAAGAAGTTCGAGGTACGACCGAACGACGTTCTTAAACTTCTTACTTCGTACTTCTTACTTCGTACTTTCCTACCACTCTTCCACTCGGATTTTGCTCTTCGGGATCCCAAGCCCTATCAACATCAGCGGCACTTCCGCCACCATCGTTGCCGGGCCGCAGACGAAGCAGAGCGTATCGCGACAATCGACGAGCGGCAAGAGGCGCGCCGCTGCAATGCGTCCGCGTCCGCCGCGCCAGCCGGTGCCGACTTCGCCCGTCGCGGTGAGCGTTAGCTCGAGGCGTCGGACGCGCGCGACCGCGCGCAGCTCGCGGACGTACGGAAACTCTCCGGGCGTTCTCGCGCTATAGAGAAGCCGCGCGCGGCCCGGCACGCTCGCGAGCTGCAAGTGGCGGATCATCGATCGAATGGGTGCGATGCCCGTGCCGCCGGCGATGAACAGAAAGTGACGATCGCGCGGCCGGGCCGGAAAGGTGAACGAGCCGAAAGGTCCGCGCAAGGCGATCCGCATGCCTCGCCCGATCCGATCGAACTTGTGTCCCCAGCGTCCGGAAGGCTCGACCTTGATGAGAAACTCGAGCCAGCCGAACCGGCGCGTTTCCTCGGGGCATGAGGCGATGGAGTAAGGAACGCGTTCCTCGCGTCCCGCGATCCCGATCATCACCATCTGACCGGATTCGTAGACGAACCGTTGGCCGTCAAGATCGAGCCGCACGATGCGTGTCGATGGCGTCTCGCGACGAACGCTGCTGACCCTCAAGACGAGGGAATCGGACACTGTTGAATCTTACGCTGACCGGTCACTCGGTCGCCCCTTCAGTAGCTGGTAGATCGGTGCGCCGTCACCGTTCAGCGGCGGCGGGTGCCGCAGCAGCGCGCTTGCGCTCCGCCTTGTCGAGGTACATGCGCGTATCGGCGATCGCGACGATCTCTTCGTACGGTTCGCCGTCCCGCGGAAACACCGCCACGCCAACGCTGATCCCGAGGCGCAGGCGTTTGCCGGGGCGCGCCTCGAAGTACACCTCGTCGACCTCTTTTTGCAGCTCGTGCCGCTTCTGGTTGGCCTCTTCGATATTGCACCCCGAGAGGACGACGATGAACTCGTCGCCGGCGTAGCGGACGCAGATGTCGTACGGGCGAATTGCCGCGCGCAGGACACGCGCAACCTCACAAAGCGCGCGGTCGCCGGTGTGATGGCCGTGCTGATCGTTGATGTCCTTGAAGTTGTCGAGATCCATGACCATCAGCGCGACTTCGGAACCGAGCCGCTGCGCGCGCGCGAGCTCCCGCGTGAGGTGCATGAAGAGGAAGCGTGTGTTCGGGAGGCCTGTCAACGGATCGGTCAGCGAGTCTTCCTGGGTCTGCTCGAAGACCATCGAGTTGTTGATGACCGCGGCCGCCTGTTCCGAAACGCGGTCGAGCAGCCGCCGATGATCGTCGCGGTAGAAGTCGGGTTCGACGTGGTACACGGAGAGCGTGCCGATGAAGCGGCCATTGAACAGCAGCGGGCAGACGAGCGCGGACTGCAGCGTCGATGAGACGGCGTTCAGACCAGCCGCTTCGAAGTCGGCGCTGGGTCTCGCGTTCACGACCGGTTGGCGGTTGCGCGCGACCCACCCCGTGAGTCCTTCGCCGTTGGGCACCGCGACTTGCTGAATGATCTCCGCATCGGTCCCGGTCGCAAAGCGACAGCGCAGCACTTCGTGGTCCTCGTCGTAGACGAACAGCGCCGTGCACGAGAACGGGACGAGATTGCTCAATTTTGCGGAGATGAGGCCCATGGTGTCCGAAACACCAAGGCTCGTACCCATCGCCTGCGCGATTTCGTACAGCGCGTAGATCTCGCGGTGCGCGAGGGCGATGTCATCGAACACACTTTTTTTCGTCGACTCTGCCACGATGCCGGTTGCGGGCCGCCCGTGTTGTGCCGCGGTGCTGTCTGCCGCCGGCTTCCGGAGCACGTGCTCGAGTCGCGCGGCTTCGGACTGAAGCGAGGGCAGCAAATCGATGAACGTCGAAACCACGACCGGGTCGAGCGCGGTGCCAGCCTCGCGCTGCAGCAACGTTACGGCTGCGTCGCTGTCCATCGCTCGATGGTATGCCCGCTCGGCTACGAGCGCATCGAAGTAGTCGACGACCGAGAGAATCCGTGCGCCCAGCGGAATCTCGGTCCCGCGAAGACCCGCGGGGTATCCGGTCCCGTCCCACCGTTCGTGATGGCTCAGAATCAGCGGCGCGACGGGGTACGGAAACGGAACCGAGCTGACGATGTCGGCGCCGACCTTGGGGTGCGCACGAATCTTGTCGAACTCCTCCGGCGTCAGCGGTCCCGGCTTCGAGAGGATGTGCTCGGGCACCGCGAGCTTCCCGATATCGTGCAGCAGTGCCGCCGTCTTCACGCCCTGGACTTCCTTGTCGCTCATCCCCATCGCGCGGGCAACCGACGCAGCGTACAGCTGGACCCGCCGGATGTGTGATTGCGACGTCTGATCCTTCGCGTCGATGGCGAGCGCAAGCGCTTCGATCGTCGCAAGGTGAAGGTCCGCCATCTCGCGGACGTGCCGTTGCTCGTCCTCGATCCGGCCCAGATACACCTTGTAGCTGCGATAGGTCAGGTACAACGGCGCGGCGGCCAGCGGCGCGAGCCACTTGCCCGGGAACTCCGCCGTGATCCACGCGGCGACTGCCGCGACGCTCGTCCCCACGAAGTAGCTCGGTGCGCTCCAGAGAAAATTCTCGTTCCAGACCTTCTTGACCGATTCGCCAGTCGACAGCGCAATTGCTGTTGCGACGCCGACCGTGTTCACCATGAAATATGTCGTGGCGGCGCCGACGAGCGGTCGCCCGAGGGTCTGCAGGCCCAGGCTCCCCGGCACGCCACCAAGCCAGACGTAAACGGCGCCGGCGGCCTGAACGGTCAGCACCAGGCACGCCATGCTGAAGAGCGTTCGGTGCGGAGGATTTGGTTCCTTGCTGCGGAACGTGCACTGACTGAACGCGCTCGTTGCCGCCACGATCATGGTCGGTCCCGGTCCGATCAGCAGCAGCGAGGCGAAGTCAACCGCGTAGGAGACCGACATCGTCGATCCGCTTCGCGTCAGCGGCAGGTTCAGTTTGTAGACGGATGTGGCCGACGAAAGGACGAGGAGGAGCAGAAACAGACCCGGCGAACCGCCGAGCGAGCGGAAGGGGAAAAAGGCGGCAAACACGACTACCCCTGTCCCAATCACAGCGGACACGTAAATGCGTGCGCCAATCGGGAGGGTCCTCACCGGCCCGCCCCGCCGTAGCTCGCGTCAGGTTGCTCTGCGCGCGAAGGAGGACTCGTCTCGCCGTCGCTCGCCTCACGATTCACGCCGAGCGAAGAGGAGCCCGTCATGCCATACCTCGCGTCCCGGTCCGACGCGATCGAAGGGGAAAAATGCTGCGCAAGCTGCACGGCAGCGCGCGCATCGAGAAAGCCGGCGCCCTGCGTGAATTGATCGTAGCGGCTCTTTTTCTCTGCGCTCGTCTGGAGAATGTACTTGACGGCCCCCGGATCCAGCGTCGGGTTCGCCTGCAGCATCAAGGCGATCGTTCCGGTCACGACCGGCGCCGCCATGCTCGTCCCGCTCAGTCGCAGATGCGGCGCTCCGACGCCGTCCCCGCCGCCTCCATCCTGCGAGCGTCCATGCAGCGCGAACAGGGCACTCGCCGGATCCGCGATGGATTCGATGCCGACACCGGGAGCGACCAGATCCGGCTTCGCCTCGCCATCGATCGACGACGGACCGCGCGAGCTGAATGGCGCCACGACGTCATCGTTCCGATCCGCGGTGCCCATATCGTTGCAGGCGCCAACCGTCAGCACCCACGGCGCGTTCCCCGGTGATGTGATTCCGCCGGACTGCGGAGCTCCCTGCGCGTTCAGCCCCAGGTTTCCGGCAGCAGCGACGACGACGATGCCGGCGTCGACCGCGCGTTTTGCGGCGAGCGCGAGCGGATCGGTGTTGTACGACTCGTAGACGCCGGCCGCGACCGAGAGATTGATTACGCGGATGTTGTAGATGTCGCGCTTGGCAATCGCGTAGTCCACGGCCGCGATCACGTTGCTCGTGTACCCGCCGCCGCCGGCATTGAGTGCCTTCAGCACGATCAGATTGGCGCGGGGCGCGATGCCGTGTGGACCGCCGTTCGTGTCGTCGCTCTTGCCAGCAATGATCCCCGCGACGTGGGTGCCGTGACCGTAATCGTCGTAGGTCGCCGGCAGGAAGTTGACGAAATCCGCGAAGTGAACCACCCGTCGCTCGAGCAGATCTTCATGAGAGGGCGTAATGCCGGAATCGATCAGCGCAACCCCCACGCCCGATCCATCGAAGCCGAGATTCTCCTGCACCCACCGGGCGCCGGTCGTCGTGGCGGTTCGATCGATCGTCCCGACGACGGGCCTGTCGAGACTGACGCTCAAGACTTCGGGTATCGACGCGAGGGCGCGGAGCGCCCGGTCCGGGACAACAGCCATCAGCGTGTTGTCCCGAGACAGGTTGCCCGCGAACGTGGCGCCGAGACTGCGGACCGCGAAGTCGATCGAACACCCCGCACAGGTGCGCACGATGACGCGCGACGTGCTCCGCGCTTCGTGAGCGCGCCGCACAAGTGCTGCATCGAGCTTGGCGTCCGCGACGTGGCCCTGCGGGACCGGCGAGGACACCACAACGAACGCGACGAGTACGCAGTGACGAAGTCGCGAACGCACCATCGTACAGAGCACCGTCCTTTTTGGGGGACCGGTGCGAAACTGCAATTGATCTGCCCGGAACACCACGGCCGGGGTGAGTGGCGTAAACGATAGAGGAAAAGGAGATTACTGGCAAGCCTCAACCGGCCGCTGGCGCGGGGCAGGCGCCTGGTTGTCCAGTTTCAGCACACCAGATGTCGCATCGAGCCGTAAACGTCTGCGAACACGCGAGTACCGTCGCAGCCGCCCTGCGCCCGCGAGTGATGGGTCGTCAGGCCAAAGCACACCGGCCTGATGAGCCTTTCTCCGGCTATTCGTCGGGCCTGGATGTCTTGTTTCGGACTGCCTTCGGTTCGCTTTCGAGCCCGTACTCGAGGATTTTTCGATACAGCGTTCCTCGGCTGATCTCGAGGACCGAAGCCGCCTGCTTCTTGTTCCAGTTGACGCTCTCGAGCACTCGAACGATGTGGGCGCGCTCCGCCTCCGCGAGCGAGGGCAGCCGCTCGCGCGGCGTGTCGACGGGAGCCTCGCTGGCGTGCAGGAATTCGATGTCACCCGGGCGAATCACCCTTCCCGGCGAGGAGAGCGCGGCACGCGAGACCGTGCTCTCCAGCTCACGGATGTTTCCGGGCCAGTGATACTGCATCAGCAAATCGATGGCTTCCTTCGAGAAGCTCTTGCCATCGAGCTGGAGACCATTTGCCGCGCAGTATCGAGCGAGGAACCGCTGGCCGAGCACGGGAATGTCGCTGGCGCGCTCGCGTAGCGACGGCAGACGGATGGAGAAGGCGTTCACGCGATAGTACAGGTCTTCGCGGAACCGCGAGTCGCGCACGAATTGATCGAGCGGGCGATTCGTCGCGGAGATCAGCCGGAAGTTGACTTCGATCGACGTGTTGCCGCCGAGCCGCTCGAACCGGTGCTCCTCGAGGACGCGCAGCAGCTTGGCTTGCGCGATCATCGAGAGATCGCCGATCTCATCGAGGAAGAGTGTGCCGTTGTTCGCGAGCTCGAGCCGTCCGGGCTTGCGATCGTGCGCGCCGGTGAACGCGCCCTTCTCGTATCCGAAGATCTCCGATTCGAAGAGCGTGTCCGGAAGGGCCGCGCAGTTGACAGCCTGGAACTTGTTGTTGGCGCGACGACTCAGCTCGTGAATCATCCGCGCGACGACTTCTTTACCCGATCCTGTCGGCCCGAGGATCAGTACCGAGATGTCCGATTTGGCGGCGGTGCGGATCCACTCGAACACGACGAGCATCTTCTCGTCACGGCCGATCATCTCGCGGAAGCGCTGAACGGCAGGGGACCGATCCTCGTGGCTGACGGTCGCGCGTCGCTCGAGGAACTGATCGAGCAGATCACGAATCGCTTCCTGCTCCGGCTGCACGAACGAATACCGGGGCACACCGCTGCCCGCGACACGCTGCGCGACGCCGAACGCGACCAGCTCGCGGATGCAGTTCTCGACGTCGAGCCGCATGCGGCCGAACGTCTGCATCAAGGCTTCGACATCGAACGCTTCCTCGGGCCGGGCGCACAGGAAGCGCAGCAGCGCCGCGCGAAGCGGCGATTGGACCAGCGCCTGAAAACGCGTCTCGATTTCGGTGGGCTCTACGCGCCGGCCGGCGGCGGAAACATTCTCCACAGGGCTTCCCCTAGGTCCGGCCCTCGCCCGGGCCAGGCGTGGCGGACGAGCGACCGCGATAATACTCCGATTGAAAGCGCTCGATCAGCCGCTTCATCTCGACGGCGTCTCCCTTCCGGTGGCCGTGGCAGCGCACGGGGCTGGCCCCGCCGGAGCTCTCGATCAGCACGTCCGAGAAGAACATGTTGCGATCGATCAGGACCGACGCAACGTGCGCGATGTGCATCGACTGCTCGCGCGCGCCGAACCATTCCGGTGTGAAGTGCACAACCGAGGTTGGCGTCACCGCGACCTGGGTCGGGAACAGCCGGTTGCCACGACTCAGACGGCTCGCGCGGAAGACGTGCGGCCCGGGCATCTTGCGACCCTTCGCCCACAAGAACACGATGGCTGCGATGACCAGGACTGCCGCGAACAGCGCGACGATCCAGAGAAGGTCAGTGCCGGAGCCAGCGGTGGAATCGGGCATGCGTCGAATCGGATGCGGAAGACAAGCCGGCGGGCGACTAAACTTCGCTCCGCGAGCGGCCCCGTGTCAAGCGTTTTCGGCTGTTCGCGGAGTTATCTGTATTCGACCCTTCTCAAACCCGCCAAATTGAGCGTTTTCGCTGTCACGGCGCCGACGGCGTCCTCACAACGATCACGAGGGTACGAAGACCACGAGAGCGCATTTCATGTCTTTGAGCTTACATCGTGGTCTTCGGATCTTCGTGATTTTCGCGAGAAGCCCGTGGACTGTTTCCTCGACGCAATCCGGCAAAGTGGTCGTGGCGGGGTGATGCTAAGCTAGACGGCCGGAGGTCTTCGTCGTGCCGCACCGAGCGCCTGGCGCCCCGGATCACGGTCATCATTACTTGAGCGGCCAGGCCATCACCTACTACCGCCCCCGTGGCAGCGCAGATGTCCGACAGCTCATCGACGACGGGTTTCAGGCGTTCAACGCCGGCCGACTCTCCGAAGCGTGCCACATCTTCACGGAGAAGATGCTCGATCCGGCGAACGACACGACGATCGGATTGACGATCGCCGGCGCGATGACTCCCGCCGGGCTCGGCGGATGCGTCATCGAGCTAATGGATCGCGGTCTCGTGGACTTCATCATCAGCACCGGGGCCAATCTTTATCACGACCTCCACTATGCGTTGAATTTCACGCTCCACCGCGGTTCTCCGTTTCTCGACGACGTCGAGCTCTACGAGCAGGGGATCATCCGGATCTACGACGTTCTCTTCCCGGCGAGCGTGCTCCTCGAAACGGACGCGTACATTCGGGATTTTCTTCAACGCACGACGCTTTCCGGTCCGATCTCGTCGTCCCAGCTCCACTACGCGCTGGGACAGGATCTGCTCGGCCACCATCCAGGCTGCGGGGAATACTCGGTCGTCGCGCGCGCATCCCTCGCGGGCGTTCCGATCTACACGTCGTCTCCGGGAGATAGCTCGATCGGGATGAACATCGCATACCACGAGCTGATCAACGGCGGCACGCTCATGATCGACCCGAATCGCGACGTGAATGAAGTGTGCGCGATCATCCTTGCGGGACGGCAGAACGGATGCGTCATCCTGGGCGGCGGCTCGCCGAAGAATTTCTATCTACAGGGACAGCCCACACTCTGGGAGGTCTATGGCATCCCGAAAGGTGGGAACGACTACTTCATTCAGATCACGACGGATCAGGTCGTGTGGGGCGGCCTGTCGGGTGCAACGCCGGCCGAGGCGGTGAGCTGGGGCAAGGTCAATCCGGGCGTGCTGCCGGATACCGTAGTCGCGTACTGTGATTCGACGATCGCCTTTCCGCTCTTTTGCGAGTATGTCATCGGCTCGAAGCACGGTCGGCGCACGCGTCGCGAGCTGGTGCACAAACGCGACGTGCTCGTCGCGGACCTGTTGCGCCAGGCGAAGGACGCGCGCGCGTCGAAACCGATTACTTCCGAGCCCGCTGAAATCGACAGGCACAGGTGATGGGGACGCTCTCCTCAGAGCTCACGCCGTACATCACTGGTTCGGCTCCGCAGCCGCGCGTCTACGTCGACGCGAATATTCCGAACGGTGTCGTCGAATACATGCGCGTCACTCTGCGCTGGGACGTCTTCTTCGTGCTCGAGCACGACAATCTCAGGCGCGCGCCGGACGTCGAGCACTATCGGCTGGCGCGACAGCTCGGCCGCACACTCGTCACGCTCGATCGTGACTACGTCGATGACGAGCGGTTCCCGCCCGAACAGGGCGCAGGACTCATCGTGTTCTCTGCGCCTGACGAGCGGCGATTGCGAAAACTGATGCAGCGAGTCGACCGCGAGCTGTTCAGAGCTCCAGGCGCGACGGCGCTCCCGCTCGAGGGGCGGAAGCTCCAGTGGAACACATGATTCTGCTCTCCGGTGCAACCGTCGTCCTCCCCGATCGACTGCTCGGCCCGGCGACGGTCGTGATCGAAGGCGACACGATCGTAGAGGTCGTCGGAGGGACGCGCGCTGGTGGACCTGACGCGACCATCGTCGACTGCACCGATCGATACGTTGTTCCCGGCTTCATCGACGTTCACGTGCACGGCGTCGAGGGAACGGATACGCTCGATGGTCCTGCCGCGATTGCACGGGTTGCCGAGCGGCTCCCTCGTTACGGCGTGACGGCGTTCTGCCCGACCTCCCTCGCGTGCACGCCGGGGAAATTGCGGACGATGCTGGAAGCCGTTCGGGCGGCGCGCGGGACGACGCCCGCGAACCACGCGCGGGTGCTCCCGGCACACCTCGAAAGCAATTTCATCAGCCCGGAGTTTTGCGGCGCCCAGCCGCTCGAGTGCTTGAGACTGCCGTATCGAAGTGGCGGCGAAGGAGAGTTCTCGGGGGCGGAGATTCTCGACGAAATCGCTGCGGCGCGGCCGGACGTCGGTATTCTCACGATCGCTCCGGAAATCGAGGGCGCGCTCGAGCTGATTCGCGATCTCGTCTCGAACGGTCACACCGTGTCACTCGGACACTCCGGTGCATCGTACGAACAGGCGATCGCCGGAATCGACGCGGGGGCGCGGCATGCGACGCATCTCTACAACCGCATGACTCCGATCTCGCATCGATCGCCGGGTCTGGCCGCGGCGGTGCTGGAGCACGAGGACGTCACCGCGGAGTTGATCTGCGACGGCGTTCACGTACATCCATCGATGGTGCGGATCGCTCTTTCGGCAAAGCAGCCGTCGGGGATCATGGCAATCACCGACGGGACCGCAGGCGCCGGGCTGCCGCGAGGCGCCCGCGCGACGATTGGCGGCCGCAACATCACCGTTGGCGACGCGGCCTACCTCGATGATGGCACTCTGGCTGGCAGCGTTCTGACCATGGACCGCGCGTTCGTCCGTCTCGTGACGAGCATGGGCGTCTGTCTCGTCGACGCCGTAACGATCTGTGCAACGACGCCAGCGCGATCGCTGGGTCTGCAGGGGTTCGGAGTCATCGCTTCGGGTGCGACGGCGGACGTCGTGGTCCTCGATCGAAGTCTGTCGGTCGTCCGGACTTATATCGGCGGTAGACAGGTGTGGGCCCGCGGATGAAGAGCGGCGGGGTCTAACAGGCCTGAAAAAGACGGCCTGATGGGAAATGGCAAATGGGAAATGCAGGATGTATAAGGGTTTCCCATTTCCAGACCCCCCGGTTTTCAGATCGGAAATTGGGCGACGAGGGGAACGCCGAGTTGATCAATCCCGTCTATGGCCATATGAGGTGTGCTGTTATGACAGGTGCGCTGATCTTTGCCCTCGCCTTCGGGTCCGCCTGCATGGTCAGCGTCGATTCCCAGGCCGAGGTGGTCCGCGAGGAACGGCGATTCACTGTCTCGGGCACGCCTGAGCTTCGGCTCGCCACGTTCGATGGGGCCATCGAGATCCAGTCTTGGGACAAGCCGGACGTGTTCGTCGAAATCGAGAAACGCGGAGCGACGCGCGAAGCGGTGGCGGAGCTCGAAGTCCGCGTCAATCAGAGTGGCAACCGGATCGAGCTCGAGGTCAAGCGTCCGCGATCCGAGGGGTTCGGCAGGATTGGTCTTCACCACTCGGCGTCAGCGAAGCTGATCGTCTCCGTTCCGCCTCGCGCGGATATCTGGGCCCGCAGCGGCGACGGATCGATCCGGATCGAGCGCGTCACAGGAACGATGGAGCTTCGAACCGGTGACGGGAGTATTCATGCGACCGACGTCAACGGGCAGCTCACATTGAACACGGGGGACGGCTCGATCAATGTTGATCGGGCAGAGGGACGGCTGGATCTGAACACCGGCGATGGCGGCGTGAACGTTTCGGGCAAGCTCACCGCCGTGAAGCTCCACACTGGTGATGGCTCGATTGTTTACCGCGCGGAACAGGGCACCGCGATGTCCGACGACTGGGAGATCACGACCGGCGATGGCGGCGTCACCCTATACCTGCCGCGAGAGTTCAGCGCGGAGCTCGACGCACACACGGGCGATGGCGGCATCAGCAACGAACTGAATGTCTCGGCTGCCGGCGGGGGGGAGGTCAGCCGCCGTACCGTGCGCGGCCGCATCGGCGACGGAGGCAAACTCCTTCGCATACGCACCGGGGATGGGTCGATACGGTTGCACGTGTCGTGATCTCAATCCCTGGTCACTAATCCCTGATCGTGAATCCTTAATCCTCGACTCTTCGGATCGTTGAATCGGTGAAAACGGTTCGCGACCCCTTGCAGAATCCGCCCTATTGATCGACGCACCTACCGAGCTCCGGAGTGACCGAGCGACCGAGCTACTTTTCTCAGCCCGCGCGGGGCCCCATCCCCACGCGCTGCGGCTCGACTCGCTACGAGCACCCCAACGCGCACAAACGCGCGTTGGGGACCCCGCTCGCTCGCCGCGGCCGCAGGCGCTGCCACCGAGCCACCTATCGGACTGGCTTGACCGCATAGGCGGTCGGGTCTTCCACTTCTGCTTCGATGAAGGCATCGCGGCGCTCGCGGCACTTGCTGCACTGGCCGCAGTGAAGTCCGTTCGCGGGGCGCATGCAGGACAGCGTGAGCTCGAAGGGCACGTTCAGCGCACGCCCGCGCTTTATGACGTCGGCCTTGTGCAACGTCGAGAACGGCGTTTCGATCGTCATCGGCGCACCAAGCCCGATCGAGAGCGATCGCTCCATCGCTCGAAGGAACTCGGGACTCGCGTCGGGGAACGGGTTTCCTGCCAGCAGTCCAATCAGGACGTGCGACAGGCTCGCACGCGCCATGAACACGGCCGCCTTCGTCAACAGGATGATGTTCCGTCCTTCCAGGTACACATCTTCGTCCGGCGTATCGAACCCGGGAGGCTCACCCCTGATCGCCCAATGCGACGGCGGATACACGTCACGCATGTCGAGGTGCAGCGTGACAATCGGCAGCACCTTGCCGGCAAGACCTGGCGCATCGAGCAGGCGCGCCGCCATCGCGAGCTCTTCGGCCTCCCACGCGAGGCCGACCGAGACGTAGATCGGCTGGACGACTCCCTGCTGCGCCGCGTGTGCGAGAAGCACCGCGCTGTCGAGACCGCTCGAAAAGAGGACGGCTGTGACCGGAATCATGAAAGGAAGAAGTTAGAATTTCAGTATGTACCTCGTCACCAAACGCATCGAATTCTGCTACGGGCATCGCCTTCTCGATTACGACGGCGTGTGCAAGCATCCGCACGGTCACAACGCCAGCGCCGAGATCGACGTGCGCACCGATCGGCTCGACTCGCGCAACATGGTCGCCGACTTCAGCGACATCAAACGCGTGGTGAAAGGCTGGATCGACCGCGAGCTGGATCACAAGATGATTCTCCGCCACGACGACCCGCTCGTCTCGCCGCTGCGCGAGCTCGGTGAGCCCATGTATCTGCTGGAGAGCAACCCGACCGTCGAACGGATCGCGAGGCTGATCTTCGAGAAAGGCCGCGAGCTCGGCGTCGATATCGTCACCGTTCGCGTGTGGGAGACGCCGACGTCTTTCGCCACTTACAGCGCGTCAGAGTGAGCGACAGCCGCTCGGAGGAGACGGGGGTCACGGAAGGATCTCTCACCGCGGAGCCACGAAGCACCTGGAATCCGTGCCCTCCGTCTCCTCAGGCGCGCGGACGCGGGCTCCCTAGCGCTGAAACGGCAACTCGTAGGACAGATAGAGAAACACGCCGGTATTCGCGTCGGATTCCCTCCAGGTGACCGGTACCGCCGCGCCGAGAATCAGCTGACGGTCGGCGAAATTCCAGCCGCCGCGGACGCCCGGCGACAGCGTAAAGAGCGTGTGGCGCGAAGTGGTGCCGGCGTCCACCGATTCTTCGAAGAGCACTACGGACTCGATCATGAGATGGAGCATCGATCGAAGGCGGTAGATGCCGCTGCCGGCCAGCGACGGTAAGAACAGATCGACGCGCCGCTCCTCAGAAACTCCTGGGACGGCGGGTGCGTCCGCGCGCGGCAGCCACGTGAAGCCGCCGTTCCAATGCCAATACCAGTACCCCCGTCGTTTGCTGAACGGAAGATTGATTTGCAGCCCCCCTGATCCTGATCCGAGCCTGGTACTCACGCGTCCAGTCGGCAGGATGAGACTTGCGCGAGGCGCAAACGCCGGCCTGCCCGGTCCTTCAACCAGCGCCTGGTATCGATAGTTGATCAGCGTGTCACCGACGCCTGACTCGATCCCGGAGTCCAGGAACGACAGCGTGTACGAGAACTGGTGGGTCTGCGACCCGATCGGCCACTCCTGTGTGAAGGCTCCGGCCCACCTGCCATCGACTCTGATCGCACCGAAAATGTTCTGAAAGACCCCGCGCTCCTGGTTGAAGGCCTCTTCGACCAAAAACGAATTATCCATGATGCCGAACGGAGGAAGGGCGGCCGACGAAGGATCCTGCGCGTGCGCAGAACCGGCCAGCAGCAGAAAGAACAGCACGACGCGTCCCGCGGAGACCAGCACCTTCGAAGCGGCCCGGGAGCCGATCGTGAAAACGCGATCGTTGCGGCCGCGAAGCCGAACGCTGTCGGCGGCATCGTCGCGTCCCTCCACCGAGACGACCTGGCCTGGCTTCAGGTCGTGTTTCTCCGCAAATCTGAGGAAGTCGCTGTCTTGATCGCTCACCCGACGAACTGTCACAGGGGCGTTCAAGGGGCACGTCAGCAGTGTGTCGTAATGCTGACGGCTGACGGTGCCCTCGGGATCCGGGATTGGATCACCGTGCGGATCCGCTGACGGGTGCCCGAGCATCTCGTCGATACGCTCGATGAGCCGGTCGGAGACCGCGTGCTCGAGATGCTCGGCTTCTTCGTGAACCTCCGTCCAGCTCATCCCCATCACCTGCACGAGAAAGAGTTCAATCAATCTGTGCCGACGCAGCACCAGGGCGGCAAGCTTCTCTCCTGCCGGCGTCAGGCGGACACCCGCATACGGCTCGTATCTCACGAGACCCGACTCCGACAGCGCCTTCACCATCGTCGTGGCGGTTCCCGGAACGACGCCGAGGGCGGACGCCAGGTGTCCCATTGGAACCAGCTCGTCCGGCGGCGCAGCCGTCTGCGCCTGGAGAATTGCCTTCAGATAGTTCTCGACCGTGTGTGACTGAAACATTGACTTTTATGAGACATTATTCTATATTTCGTGTCATCAAAAAATTGTATTGAAGCATACAAAATGTCGCTGTCGCGTCGAGCTCTCCTTCGTCTCACGACTTTCGCCTCCAGCGTTGGGGCAGCGGCCCTGAGCGCCCGGAGTCTTTCGGGTCAGTCGCCTCAGTCCTCGTACCGTGTAACGGGCCATGCCGCTCACGCGATGGGGCCGGTCGGCCGAGTGTCCACCGAAGTGTTCGACCCGGGCGCATTTCTTCGAACCTGGAACTTTTCCGACCTTCCGCCGGATAAACGCGCGCGGCACTATCGCGAGACGGCGAGGCCCGACGGCACGTACTTGCGCGAGTACGAGATTGTTGCCGTCGATCGGGAGATCGAAATCGCCCCGGGTGTGTTCTTTCCTGCGTGGACGTTCAACGGACAGGTTCCAGGTCCGACACTGCGAGCGACCGAGGGCGATCACGTTCGCGTGACGTTCGTCAATCAAGGATCCCACCCGCATACGATTCACTTCCACGGCTGGCATCCACCGGCGATGGACGGGTCGCTGCCGGAACACCAGGTCATGCCTGGCGAGCGGTTCCTGTACGAGTTCGACGCGGATCCATTGGGCCTGCATCTGTATCACTGCCACGCGGTGCCGCTCAAGCGACATATTCACAAGGGTCTCTACGGCGTCTTCATCGTCGATCCGAAGAATGCGCGGCCGCCGGCCGACGAGCTCGTGATGGTCATGAACGGGTTCGACACGAACTTCGATGCGGATAACGAGGTCTACGCCGTCAACACGATCGCGCATCACTTCATGCACGAGCCCATTCGCGTCGAAGTCGGACGGCTCGTTCGCATGTATCTCGTCAATGTGACCGAATTCGATCTGATCAACAGCCTGCACCTGCACGGGATGTTCTTCGACGTCTTTCGCACCGGAACGTCGACGGCGCCGGGCGAGCGCACCGACACGATCATGCTCTGCCAGGGAGAGCGCGCGATTCTCGAAACACGGTTCCGCTATCCCGGACGTTTCATGTTCCACGCCCATCAAAGCGAGTTTGCGGAGCTCGGATGGATGGGCGCGTTCGAGGCGGTGGAGGCACGTCGTGACACGTGATCTCGCCGCGCACTCGGCGTCGCGTACTGGCTTCTGGCTCACTGCGCTCGTGCCTCTCGGCCTGCTCGCCGCCCTGATCGTCGTCATTCTGCGAACCGGTCCAGCGGAGCAACTCCGCGGAGAAGACGTGCCGCCTGTCGAGCGCCTGGCGATCGAACGCGCAGTGTTGCGCAGCGATGGCATCGTGCTCACGGTGCTGAACGACGGCCCCGACCCGGTCACGATCGCCCAGGTGACGGTTGACGATGCGTACTGGTCGTTCAGCGCGGCTCCGGGCCACGTTCTCAATCACCTGGGGCGAACGACGCTCTGGATCCCGTACCCTTGGGTCAAAGGCGAGGCGCACGTCGTGAAGGTCATGACATCCACGGGAACGACCTTCGAGCACGACATTCCGGTGGCCGTGAGGTCGCCGGAGCCGAACCTGCGATCGCTCGGCGTTTTCACGCTGATTGGCCTCTACGTTGGTGTCATTCCGGTCGCGCTCGGTCTGCTGTGGTGGCCGCTGATGGCCAGGCTCGGCGACAAGGCGCTCGACGCACTCCTGGCGCTCACGATTGGTCTGCTCGCGTTCCTGTTCGTCGATGCGGTTCACGAGGGGATCGAAAAGGCCGGCGAGATGCCTGCCTCGTACCAGGGTCTGGCGCTGTTCGTCGCCGCCGCAGTCTCCGTGTATCTCGCGCTGGAGTCCCTGAGTACGTGGCTGCAAGGACGACGCTCCAGCGCGCGCGAGGCAGGATCGCCGGGGCTCGTGCTCGCGCTCCTCGTGGCTGTGGGTATCGGACTGCACAACCTTGGCGAGGGCCTCGCGATCGGCGCCGCTTTTGCGCTCGGCGAAGCCGCCCTCGGCACACTTCTCATTGTCGGTTTCACGCTTCACAACACGACCGAAGGTCTCGCGATCGTGGCGCCGCTTGCCAGGGAGCGGCCATCGGTCATGACCTTGGCGAAGCTCGGACTCCTTGGCGGCGTCCCGACGATAGCGGGCGCCTGGCTCGGTGGTCTCGTGTACTCGCCCGTGATCGCCGTCGCGTGTCTCGGATTCGGCGCCGGGGCGATCGCGCAGGTCATCATCCAGATCGCGAGGCAGATGGCCGGAAGTCAATCAGTCCTTCAGCGATTCGCGTCAGGACCAATCCTCACTGGCCTGCTCGTGGGGTTTGGTCTGATGTACGCGACGGGGCTGCTGGTCGGCTAGGAACGGGAAAAGGGAAAAGGGAAAAGGGAAAGGGACAGAATGGGCCATTCAGTGCATAGACGGATTCGGGTCGGTCTCGTGATTCTGGCGATGGCGCTTTCGGCGGTGTTGCCGCGTGTGACGGCTCGGGTGCAGCCACGTGCGGATGGCACCGTGCGCGAGATTCGCATGAACGTACGCGACATGACGTATTTCCTCGAGGGGATTCCCGAACCTAATCCAACGCTTCGCGTCAGCGCAGGTCAACGCGTCCGAATCATGCTCAGCAATGACGATGCCGGAATGTCGCACGACTTGCAGATTCCCTCATGGACCGTGGGCACCAGACTCCTGAAGGGCAGGGGCTCGGATACGATCGACTTCACCGCACCAGCCGCCCGCGGCACGTATTCCTACAAGTGCACTCCACATTCCGAGATGATGCAGGGAACCATCGAAGTGGAATAGCTCAATTGCGGATTGCTGATTGTAGATTGGTGGACTCGAGCGTGTCCGCTGCTGGTTGCCTTGTGGTCAATCAGCAATCAGCAATCAACAATCAGCAATCTGTAGTCCCTATGTCCCGCTTGGGGACGGCTCTCGCGACTCCCGACGCGAAGGGCCGCTACGTCCGCCGGTTGTTCTCGACGATTGCCGATCGCTATGACTTGATCACGGTCCTGCTCTCGTACGGGCAGGATCGCCGTTGGAAACGCAGGCTGGCAGCGCTGGCGTCGATTTCGGCGGGCATGCGGGTACTCGATCTCGCGTGCGGAACCGGCGACATCACGTTCGAGCTGACTGCGCGCGGCGCGCACACGGTCGGGCTCGACATCACGCCGCGGATGCTCGAGCTCGCGAACGCAAAACGGCAGGACCCGACCAATCCGAAGTTCGTCGCGGCCGACATGATGGCGCTACCGTTTGCGCCCACCCAGTTCGACGTGGTGACGGCCGGATACGGCATCAGGAACGTCCCCGTTCTCCGGCCGGCAATTGCCGAGATCTATCGTGTTCTGAAGCCGGGCGGCTTGTTCCTCTCTCTTGATTTCAACCGTCCGTCGAGCGCGCTGGTTCGCGCGGTCTATCTCTCGTACCTCACGATCGTGGGTTCCGCGCTTGGACTTGTGCTCCACCGCGATCCGGACACGTATCGCTACATTCCTGAATCGATTCGGCGCTACCCGGGGGCCCTCGCCGTCTGCGACATCGTCTGCGAGGAAGGATTTTCGTCCTGCGAGTATCTGCCGGTCCTCGGCGGGTTGATGGCGATCCACCGCGCAGCGCGCTGAGTCGAGACCCGACGCCCGTCGTTCGGTGGCTCGGTAGTTGGTGGTTGTTCAGAAATCCACGTCGTGGCAGGTAAACAGGAGGCAGGAGACCAGAAGGTTGGTTTCCAGGAATGCTCCTGGCCGCTGGCTCGCGCGCAGTTCGGGTCTTGTGGGGCGCGGTCTTTAGAGACCGCGCCCACGCGAACGGCGCTCGACCGCCTTCGCCAAGCCTGCGGCGAGAAGCGTCGCGGCGGCAAAGGCCCGCCTGCCGCCGTGCCGTCTCCGTCGGGTTCAGCTCTGTTACCATCCAAACATCATGGAGCTCGACGCCTCCGGCTGGTCGGGCGACGGGGAATTCACTCAGGTGCTCGTCGAAGCGCTGAAGAACGTTCCCGCGATTGCCTTCGTCAAGGTCGAGGATGCGCCGGCGTCGCGATCCGACCCGTCGTTCAGCTTCATCAGCAACGAAGTGTACGTGTCGTTCGCGAGAAACCAGCGAGAGCTGATGACCATCGACTCGCTTTCAACAGTCCTCGGGGAACTTCCCGACATCGGCGCACCGGATTACGCAGACGAGGGGATGCTCCAGTACCTCCGAACCGAGCGGGTCGTGCCGCCGTATCAGACGCGGGGATATAAGCTGGTCGAAATGGTGCGCGTGTATCGCGCGGGGTGAGTCGCGATGGATGTTTCCGACGTGCGCCGGCGGCTGCGCGGCGCCATCGATGCCGCACGGCGCGAGGCTGCCGCGCGACGTGAGCGATCCGACGCCGCTCACCGCGACTACGAGACGTTTCTCGCGCAGCGCGCGACTCCGACGTTTCGTCTGCTCGCCTCGGCGCTCGCGGGCGACGGTCACCGGTTCACGATCTTCACGCCGGCTGATTCCGTCCGTCTCGTGTCCGAGAGCTCCAGCGACGACTTCATCGAACTGGCGCTCGATACGAGCCTGGACCCGCCTGGGGTCGTCGGCCGGACGAGTCGCGGACGTGGCCGTCGCAACGTGTCGTCGGAACGCGTCATCCGCGAGGGCACATCCATCGGCGATCTCACGGACGAGGACGTCCTCGAATTCCTGCTCCCCGGAATCGTGTCGCTGATCGAGCGATAAGGGACCGGAGTGGGTATCCCCTTCAAATGGTTTGCGAAGCGCGAAGCTCGGCGATCTCGGCGCCGCTCATCCCCAGATCATCACGAAGAATCCGATCGGTGTGCTCACCCAGGACGGGCGGCGCACTCTCGATTCGACCAGGCGTATCAGACAGCTTGATCGGAACACCGAGAACGCGGACCGCGCCGAGGACCGCATGCTCTGCGGAAGCAATCATGTCCCGCGCGTGCAGGTGCGGATCCTCGAGGACCTCGGCGACGTCGCGGACGGCGCCGCACGGGATCCCCGCTGCCGTCAATGCCGCAATCCACTCCGCACGCGTGCGAGTCCGCAGATGGCTTGCAAGCAGCGGACGCAACGTTTCGTACCACTCCACGCGATCGCGGTTGGTCGCGAACCGCACGTCCTCGGCCAGCGCACCGAGGCCGGCGACCCGGCAGAACGATTGCCACAGCCGATCGTTGCCCACTGCCAGGACGAAGTCGCCGTCACGTGCCGAGAATGTTTCGTACGGCACGATCGTCGGGTGACGATTGCCCATGCGCACGGGAGCGCTGCCCGTCGCGAAGTACGCGCCCGCCTGATACGTCAGCAGCGCCGTCGTGGCGTCCAGCATCCCGATGTCCACATGCTGGCCGCGGTTCGTGCGAACCCGAGCGAGCAAAGCCATCGCAATTCCCTGCGCGGCGAACATGCCGCTGACAATGTCCGAGATGGCGACGCCGAGACGGAAGGGCGCGCCGTCCGCCTCCCCGGTGATGCTCATCAGACCGCCTTCGGCCTGCACGACCGCGTCGTATCCCGGCTGACTGCGCCGCGGACCCGTCTGACCGAATCCCGAAATCGAGCAGTAGACGACGCGTGGCCAGCGAGCGGCGACGGTGTCGTAGCCGAAGCCGAACCGCTGCATCGTGCCTGGCCTGAAGTTCTCGACGACCACGTCTGCGCGATCGAGCAGCCGTTCGAGAATCTGACGGCCCGCCGCGTGTTTCAGGTCGAGAGTGAGGCTTTCCTTGTTCCGGTTGATGCTCAGGAAGTACGCGCTCTCGCCGTCTACGAACGGCGGACCCCATGCGCGGGTGTCGTCTCCACGCCCCGGCTGCTCGATCTTGATCACGCGCGCGCCCATGTCGGCGAGGAGCATCGTGCAATACGGGCCGGAGAGGACCCGGGTGAGGTCGACGACGGTCAAGCCGGCGAGAGGGGGAATGTTCGAGTCCGACGACATAGATGCTCAGGGTCCTGCGTTCCAGGTTGTGTCCCGGATTCAGTGTCGGCGACGGATTGTAACCAAGTCGCTCAAGAGCGCGTAGGCCGTGTGGATCAGGCCGCCATCGAGCTGATGAATCGCGATCTTTCCGAGGACATCCGTCTCGAGCACCAGCGCATTCGACGTGCCCCGCAGGCCGGCAAGCAGATCGTCGGACGGAAGCTCTGTGGGTTCGACCATCGGCGTGTCGCCGCGGCGCGCCGACGCGACGAGCCGGAGACGCCGTCCGCGTTCCTTTGCCGCGCGCGCGCGCGGCCCTGTGGTCGGTCCGATGCCGATGCGGCGCACGGCGTGCGGGGTGGTGCGCGCGTCCATGAGCACGTTCGCCAGCGCGGCGGCTTTTGCAGCCGCGTCCCACCCGTCGATGTCCAGCGTCGCGTCGGCTTCCGCGATGCCGTCGGCTTGCATGCGCGCCAGCGCTGGCTCGAACGCCTCTCCGTCTTCGAGCGCCGTCAGGATGTGGTTCGTCGTGCTGTTCACCACTCCCCGAAACCCGCGAACCTCGATGGCCGGGAGCGTCTCGCGCACGAGGTTGAACACCGGGACGCCATCCATTACGGCGCCTTCGAACAGAAACGACAGACCAGCACGCATCGCCTCTGAGCGCAGCTCGTGGTACGCGAACGCGGCGGGTCCCTTGTTGGCGGTCACGACGTGGCAGCCGGAAGAAAGGGCGGTGCGGACGTGATCGAGAGCGGGTTGGCCCGCGGTGATATCCAGCGTCGTGGTTTCGATCACGACACGCAGAGGCGCGTTCGATCGTCCAAGCAATCGGATGGCTTCGTAGCTGTTCGCGACGGTCGGTCCTGCATCGTGAATCTTTGACAGTGTCGCCCCCTGCTCGACTGACCGTGCGGCAGCGAGAGCGTCGACACCGCGCGCATCGAATGCCGCTCCGTGCCGTCGTGTGGCAATCGCGACAACCCTGCACTCCAGATCGCAACTCGTCAGCTGATCGCGTCGCTCCTCGAGGAGCTTGACGAACCGACGCGCGACGTTGCCGAATCCGATCAGCGCCAGATCAGCGCGCATCGGAAACGGTCGCGACCGGAATCGTGTCGAGCAGCTCGCCGACTTTCTGAAGGCTGCCGGTCAGATGCAAAGGATCCGGACCGAACCCGATTCGGATGTACCCGTCCATCTCGAAGTGATCACCGGGCACGACCAGGACGCTCTGTTCGTCGCGCAGCCGCTCGATGAGCGCCGTGGAATTGATCGCGTGATGGTAGCGGACGAATACGATCGCGCCCGCGTCCGGGGGGACGTGCGACAGCGCGGGCGCTCTCCGCTCGATCCAGTGTCTGACAATCGGGTAGTTCGTGCGAACGATTTGTCGAGTGCGCGCGAGGAGCCGTTCGCGGCGTCCGGGTGCGAGCGCGATGCGGCCAAGACGATCGTTGACGGCGCCAGGCGCAATCGTCGTGTAGTCGTGGATGCCCCAGAGGGCCTCGATGACGTCCGGCGGCCCGACCACCCAGCCAATCCGCAGTCCGGGAAGGCCGTACGCTTTCGACAACCCGCTCGTGACGATCGCGCGCTCGTGGCGTCCCCAGACTGTTGGCGTGTCCTGTCCATCGAGCTCGGCGCCGCAGTAGATCTCGTCGGACAACACCCAGGCGCCGGTGCGTGAGGCAATTGCGCAGACGGCATCGAGCTCCTCCGCGCTTACCCGGCTGCCGGTCGGGTTGTTGGGATTGCAGATGAGAATCAGACGCGTCTTCGGCGTGACGAGTCGCGAAAGCATATCGATGTCGATCCGCCATCGCGGCGTGCTGCTTCTCGCGTCGTGTACGAGCGGCCAGGGCTTGACGATCGCGCCGAAGCCTCGCGCGAGCCCTCGCGCCTGCATGTAATTCGGCACCATCATCACGACCTCGTCACCCGGTTGAACGAGGTGCCAGATGCTGATGCAATTCGCTTCCGAGCCTCCGTTGGTGACCTGCACGTGACTCGAGGTCGCGTCCGGATACAGATGCGCAATCAGCGATCGCAGCTCCGGCGTGCCGTTGGTCTGCGGATAACCGAGCGACTGGCCCAGAATGGCAACTTGATCCTCCGTCGTGTCGGCCAATTCCTCGACACGCAGTGGATGCACCCCGCTTTCGGCGAGGTTCCAGGCGACGCGGTTCTCCCACGTCGACTGCAGCCGTTCCATCTCGAACGTTTCGAGTTGCATCAACGCCTCTCGTTGCGGGCGACCGAGCCACCGAACCACGGAATTCCCGAGCTGCCGGCGCGCTTTCTCCGTCCTAGAGTAATGGAAGAATGAGAACTATTCTGAAGCGATCTCGTCCATTCCTCCCGCCCCGCAAGATTCGCGCGGTGGGAACGCCAGTTGGAGGCTCACGTGTTTCGAACGACAGTCGTCGCGCTCACTTTACTCGCCTCCGGCGCTGGAGCGCCTGCACAGTCGACGTCCTCGTCAACGTACGACGTCCCCGTCGTCGTCGCTTCAGGTGAAGGGACGGTCAAGCGTGCGCCCGATCGCGCCTGGGTCACGATCGCCGCGGAATCGCGCGCGAAGACGTCGCGAGAGGCGCAGCGCATGAACGCGGAAGCGATGTCAGCGGTGATGACGAAGTTGAAGAGCAGCGGCCTTGCGGGCGACGCCATCCAGACCTCCGCCATCGACCTGCAACCCGAGTTCGATTACGCGAACGGACGGCAGACGCTGCGCGGATACGTCGCACGGAACTCGGTACAGGTGCGCGTGGACGACCTGCCCAAGCTGGGCGAGATCCTCGATGCCGCCGTGGGCGCGGGTGCGACGTCGGTCACCGGCGTCAGATTCGATCTGCGCGACCGCGCAGCGGCGGAGCGCGAGGCGCTGCAGCACGCGGTCGAAGATGCGCGCGCGCGCGCCAATGCCGCCGCTGCCGGCGCAGGAATGCGTGTAGATCGTGTCGTGAAAATCGAAGAGCACCGCGTCGAGACCGGTCCTCCACCGCGACCCATGGTGATGACAATGCGCGCCGAAGCAGCCGCGCCGCAGACTCCTGTCGCGCCCGGGGAGTTGGAGATCAAATCGATGGTGACGCTGACGGCGGCGATCAAGTGATCGAGATCATCTCTGGACTCAGGGCTCTTGGCTCTTGGCCGGCCCTGGCCCGCCATCATTTGTGTTTGCATGTAGGAGCGGGCCTTTTCAGGCCCGTCAAGGGGGGGTCTGAAGACCCCGCCCATAGCAACACAAGTGAACTTTGGGGATAGAGCCGAGCGCCCTGTGCCAAGAGCCAGTCACAGCGGCTCTTTCACAATGACCCCATCCACCGCGTCATCATCGAACAACCCGGTGAGCTCAGGGGCGCCGAGAGGGCGGGCCGTTTGATCGATCGTCTCGAGCTCCGGCAGCTCCTCGGGTGCGGCAATCCCCTTGTCTTTCAGCCGGCGGGCCGTGACCAGCACGCGGCTTTCGAGCGAGCCGATGGCCTTGTTGTAGGCGTCGACGGATCGCATCAGGCCTCGCGCGACCTCCTCGAAGTGTAGCGCCATGACGCGGATTCGGTCGTAGAGCTGGCGTCCGAGGTCGCTGATCTCCTGGGCATTCCGCGCGATCTTCTCCTGCTGCCAGCCGTAAGCAACGGCGCGCAGCAGCGCCATCAGCGTGAGCGGGCTTGCGAGCATCACTCCGCGCGCGAGGCTGAAGTCGAGCAGCGCGGGATCGCGTTGGAGAGCGGTGCTGAGCAGCGTCTCCCCTGGAACGAACATGATCACCAGGTCCGGTGCAGGCTGGAAGTGCTGCCAGTAGGTCTTGTTCCCGAGCCTCACGATGTGCTCGCGAACCTGACGCGCGTGATCGCGAAGCTTTCCGTCGCGCACCGACTCGTCATCCGTCTCCATGGCATCGAGGTAAGCCGACGACGGCACCTTGGCGTCGACGACGACGTTCTTGCCGCCGGGCAGGCGGACAATCATGTCCGGCGTCAACCGGGTGCCATCGACGGCAATCGATGCCTTCAGATCGAAGTCGCAGTACTCGAGCATGCCCGCCGCTTCGACCACGCGACGAAGCTGGAGCTCGCCCCACTGGCCTCGGACGTTCGGCGATCGGAGAGCCTGAACGAGCCGGCCAGTCTCGGTCTGCAGCGTCTGCTGCGCTTGTTGAAGCGCGCGCAGTTGTTCGGTGATCGCCGAGTGCGTGCCGATTCGACCCTGCTCGACCTGCTGCAGCTTCCCGTCGACGTTGTTCAGCGACTCCTTGAGAGGTTGAATCAGCTCTTCGATCGCCTTCTGCCGGCCATCCAGATCGAGCTTCGCGGTCTGCTGGAATTCTCCAAGTGACGCCTTCGCGAGCTCGATGAACGAATGATTGTTCTGCCGGAGCGCTTCGGACGAGAGAGCTGCGAACGCCTCGCGCAGCTTCGCTTCGGCCTGATGGAGAAGCTCCAGTTTCTCCACTGCTGTCCGTCGTTCCGCGCTGAGCTCCGCCTCGAGCCGGGCGCGCTCCTGCGAAATTGCGGCAACGTCTTCGGCCAGTCGAACGACGTGCGTGTCGCGAGCCGCGAGTTGTCGTTGCAGTTCCTCTGCTCGACGTGCCGTTTCCTCGGCGCGAGCCTGCGCAGACGCGAGACTCGTGCTGAGCTGAGCCTTCAGCACCGCCGATTCGCGTTCGGCCCACGCCTTGAGCACCAACCAGGCCGCGGTCGCCACGATCAGGGCGACCGCGATCGCCAGGACCAGCGTGATTGTCACGTCAGACGAAGTTTAGGCGAAAGCGTGGAGGGTGCCAAGATCCGATCGATCAGGTTGATCGGCTGCCGCCGAAAGACTAAACTAGGACTGTTCTGGTCGTAGTTACCGCTCCACAGAGGAGACAGACTACGCGAAGGGCGCCGAAACATGTTGGAAATCAGTGAGAACGCGGGAAAGCTCATCCACAAGATGACCACCCGCCACGGGATTCCTGCTGGCGGTCTCCGTATCGGAATCAAGGCCGGCGGGTGTTCCGGGCTCAGCTACACCTTCGCCTGGGAAGCCACCCCGCGGCAAGGCGATCACGTTTTCGAGGGCCCCGAAGGGTCGAAAGTCTTCATCGACTCGAAGAGTTACCGGTTCATCGACGGAACGACGCTCGATTACGACACGAGCCTCGTCAGCCGCGGTTTCGTCTTCAACAACCCGAACGCGAAGAGCACGTGCGGGTGCGGGACGTCCTTCAGCGTGTAAACGGGTTCCAAGTTCACAGGTTCCAGGTTCCAGGAACCCGGAACCCGCGAACGCTTAAGCTTTGAGCGACATCATGTCTACATCAACTGAAACCATCGAACAGCTCGCGACCCGCGAGTACAAGTACGGGTTTTACACCGACGTTGAAACGGAGACGGTGCCGAAGGGTCTCAGCGAAGACATCATTCGCCTGATCTCCGAGAAGAAGCAGGAGCCCGAGTGGCTGCTGGAGTGGCGCCTCAAGGCGTATCGCCTCTGGCTGACCATGAAGGAGCCGACCTGGCAGAACGTCAAATACGATCCGATCAACTACCAGGACATCGTCTACTACTCCGCGCCGAAGAAAAGGAAGGCCCTCGACAGCCTCGACGAAGTCGATCCCGAGGTGAGGCGGACGTTCGACAAGCTGGGGATTCCGCTCGAAGAGCAGAAGCTGCTCGCGGGCGTTGCCGTCGATGCGGTGTTCGACAGCGTCTCGGTGGCGACGACATTCCGCGAGAAGCTGAAGGAGGCCGGGATCATCTTCATGTCGTTCTCCGAGGCAGTGCGTGAGCATCCGGACCTCGTGAAGAAGTATCTCGGGTCGGTCGTGCCATACACCGACAACTTCTTCGCGTCGCTGAACTCGGCGGTGTTCACCGACGGGTCGTTCGCGTACATTCCGAAAGGCGTTCGATGCCCGATGGAGCTGTCGACGTACTTCAGAATCAACGCCAAGGACACGGGACAGTTCGAGCGAACCTTGATCATTGCGGAAGAGGGTGCCCACGTCAGCTACCTCGAGGGCTGCACCGCGCCGATGCGCGACGAGAACCAGCTGCACGCGGCCGTCGTCGAGCTCGTGGCGTTGGACGATGCGACGATCAAGTACTCGACGATTCAGAACTGGTATCCCGGCGACAAGGACGGGAAGGGCGGCATCTACAACTTCGTGACGAAGCGCGGCCTCTGCGCTGGGCGCGGCTCGAAGATCACGTGGACGCAGGTCGAGACCGGCTCGGCGATCACGTGGAAGTATCCCGGCTGCATTCTCCAGGGGGACAACTCGATCGGGGAGTTCTACTCCGTGGCGACGACGAACAACTGGCAGCAGGCGGATACCGGCACGAAGATGATTCACATGGGGAAGAACACGCGCAGCACCATCGTCTCCAAGGGGATCTCGGCCGGCCACGGACAGAACACGTATCGAGGCCTGGTGCGCATCGGAAAGAAAGCGAAGAACGCCCGCAACTACTCGCAGTGCGATTCGCTGCTGATCGGCGACAAGTGCGGCGCCCACACGTTCCCGTACCTCGAGATCAGGAACACGTCGGCGCGCGTCGAGCACGAAGCGTCGACGTCGAAGATCGGTGAAGACCAGATCTTCTACTGTCGGCAGCGCGGGCTGACGCTCGAGGACGCCGTGAACATGATCGTCAGCGGCTTCTGCAAGGAAGTTTTTCGCGAGCTGCCCATGGAGTTCGCAGTGGAAGCTCAGAAGTTGTTGAGCGTTTCGCTCGAAGGGTCGGTTGGCTAACGACCACGACCGAGATCTTCACAGGGGACCAGGAGTTCAGGAGTGATTTCGGTCAAGATTCAAAGCGTTTTCTTCTGATCTCCTGATCTCCTGTTATCGACGACAGTGAATGCGTTTTTGACAGGTGAGTGCCGCATCTATGCTCGATATTAAGAATCTTCAGGTTAATGCCGAAGGCAAACAGATCCTGAAAGGGATCGATCTGCACGTCGATGCCGGAGAGATCCACGCGATCATGGGGCCGAATGGCTCGGGGAAGAGCACGCTCGCCCAGGCGCTGGCGGGTAACCCGGAGTACGAGGTGACGGCCGGCGAGGTCCTGTACGAGGCGCGCGATCTGCTCGACATGGATCCCGACGAGCGCGCCCGCGACGGCGTGTTCATGGCGTTCCAGTATCCGGTCGAGATCGCGGGTGTGAACAACGCCTACTTCCTGAAGGCTGCGGTGAACGCCAAGCGGAAGCACCAGGGGCTGCCCGAGCTCGATGCGATGGAGTTCATGCTGCTCATTAAAGAGAAAGCGAAGCTGCTCGAGATCGATCAAAGCATGTTGAGTCGCGCGGTGAACGAGGGGTTCTCGGGCGGAGAGAAGAAGCGCAACGAGATCTTCCAGATGGCGCTGCTCGATCCGAAGCTCGCGATCCTCGACGAAACGGATTCGGGGTTGGATATCGATGCGTTGAAGATCGTGGCGAAAGGCGTCAACGCGATGCGCAGCCCCGATCGAGCGATCATCATCGTGACCCACTACCAGCGTCTGCTCGATTACATCGTCCCGGACTTCGTCCACGTCCTGAGCGCCGGGCGTATCGTGAAGTCGGGCGGCAAGGAGCTCGCGCTCGAGTTGGAGCAGAAGGGTTACAGCTGGCTTGAGACCGGCGCAGAGCCGGTGTCTGCGGAGGCAGGTCCAACAAATGTCGCAGGTTGCTGAGAAGCTTCAACCCTGGCTTGCCGCGCTCGAGACGCGGCCGCAGCGAGGCGCCCGCTGGCTGCAGGATCTTCGGGATCGTGGAGCGGCGAAGTTCGCGGCGCTCGGGTTCCCGACTACGCGCGAGGAAGAGTGGCGGTTCACGAGCGTTGCGCCGATCGCGAACGCCGAGTTTCGACTGGCGTCGGCACCGCAGGCTCTGACCGAGGATCAATTGAACGGCTTCGTGTACGCCAGCGCTGCTCATCGCCTCGTCATCGTCAACGGTCGCTTTGCACCGGCGTTATCGCGGGTCTCGGGTCTTCCCAAAGGGGTTCGGTTTGGTTCCCTCGCGACGGCGATGTTGGAGCAGGCTGATACCGTCGCGCGGTACTTCGGCCGCCTTGCGGAGTTCGGGACGCGGGCGTTCACCGCGCTGAACACCGCGTTCGCGCATGACGGCGCGTTCGTCGTGATCCCGGACGGGTTGGTGCTCGAAGAGCCGCTGCAGATTCTTTTTGTTTCAACAGGATCCACAGCGGCGGGGTCTAAAGACCCCGCCCTACAACTGTCCCACCGTGGCGCCTCGCTTTCTTCGCATCGTAGCGCCCGGTCTTCAGACCACGCGGCACTGCGGTCTTCAGACCGCGCGGCTCTACCCGCGACAATGTCGCATCCGCGGAGTCTGATTGTTGCCGGCGATCGCAGCCAGTCCCGTATCGTCGAGACGTACGTCGGGATCCGCGGGGAAACGTATTTCTCGAACGCCGTGACCGAGATCGTCGCGGGCGAGAACGCGGTCCTCGATCACTACCGCGTCCAGGAGGAAAGCCGCGAGGCGTACCACATCGGCAGCCTCCACGTGCACGCGGCGCGCAGCGCCACGTTCTCGTCGCACTCGTTCGCGATCGGGGGCAGGCTCGTGCGCAACGACGTGTTTGCGCTGCTCGACGGCGAAGGCGCGGAGTGCACGCTCAACGGTTTGTATCTGGCCGACGGCGAGCGCCTGATCGACAACCACACCACGATCGATCACGCGAAACCCCATTGCCCCAGCCACGAGGTCTACAAAGGGATTCTCGGGGGCAAGGCGAAAGCCGTCTTCAACGGGAAGATCATCGTCAGGCCGGACGCGCAGAAGACGGATGCGAAGCAGACGAATCGCGCGCTGCTGCTCACCAATGACGCGACGATCAACACGAAGCCCCAGCTGGAGATTTTTGCCGACGACGTGAAGTGTACGCACGGCGCGGCAATCGGTCAGCTCGACGACGACGCGCTGTTCTACCTGCGCGCGCGCGGCCTGACGTTCGCAGAAGCCCGCGACATGCTCATCCATGCATTCGCGGGAGAGATTCTCGACCGCGTGCAGATTCCCGATCTGCGCAGCGGGCTCGAGGACGAGTTGTACTCCCAACTGGCGAAAGATCTCGCCGAGGTCGATGCCGCATGACTTCCAGCGTGGCCGCACGGCGTGTTGCGTTCGATATCGAGCGCATTCGAGCCGACTTCCCGATTCTGCGTCGCGAGGTGAGGGGGCACCCGCTCGTGTACCTCGACAATGCCGCGACAACGCAGAAACCGCAGGCCGTCCTCGACGCCCTCACGAGCTATTACACCGACATCAACGCGAACGTTCATCGCGGAGTCCATCAACTCAGCGAGCTCGCGACCGAAGCGTACGAGGGGTCGCGCGAGAAGATCCGTCGCTTCTTCAATGCCGCGAGCACACGCGAAATCGTGTTCACGAGAAACGCGACCGAAAGCATCAACCTGGTCGCCAACGTATTCGGGCGATGGAAGCTCGCAGCCGGCGACGAGGTGGTCATCTCGGCGATGGAGCACCACTCGAACATCGTTCCCTGGCAGCTGATCTGCGAGGAACGGAACGCCCGCCTCCGGGTGGCGCCCATCGAGGATCGCGGCGAGCTGATTCTCGAGGAGCTCGATCGTCTGATCGGCCCGCGAACGAAGCTGGTCTCGATTGCGCACATGTCGAACGCGCTCGGAACCATCAACCCGGTGAAGGAAATCGTCCGCATGGCCCACGCGCGCGGCGTGCCAGTGATGTTCGACGGCTCGCAAGCCGCATATCACATGCGCGTCGACGTTCAGGCGCTCGACTGTGATTTCTACGCCGCCACGGGTCACAAGATCTACGGGCCGACAGGAATTGGAATCCTGTACGCCAAGGAGCGGTGGCTGGAGGCGATGCCGCCGTTCATGGGTGGCGGCGACATGATTCGGACCGTCGCGTTCGAGAAGTCGACCTGGAACGACCTGCCCCACAAGTTCGAGGCGGGGACACCGGATATTGCGGGAGCCATCGGCCTCGGCGCCGCGATCGATTACGTCCAGGGGGTTGGCCTCGACGCGATCGAATCGCACGAGCGCGATCTCCTCGAATACGGGACGGCCGCGCTCGCATCGGTTCCCGGGCTGCGAATCATCGGAACCGCGAGGCGGAAGGCGAGCATCCTGTCGTTCGTGATGGATGGAGTTCATCCGCACGACATCGGCACAATCGTGGACCGCGAGGGAGTGGCGATTCGAACGGGCCATCATTGCGCGCAGCCGCTGATGGACCGCTTCGGCATCCCTGGCACGGCGCGGGCCTCGCTCGCGATGTACAACACGCGCGAGGATCTGGACGCGCTGGTGCGTGGGCTGAAACAGGTTCGGACGCTGTTCGCGTAGAGAGAAAGGGAGAAAGAGCGAGAACGGGAGATGGACTCCCGTCCTCCCATACCCATGTCGGACCTCACCGACCTCTATCAGGAGGTGATCCTCGACCACAACAAGCGGCCGAGGAATTTCGGCGTACTCGCCGACGCGAACCACTCGGCGGATGGTTACAATCCGCTCTGCGGCGACAAGGTGCACCTCTCTCTGCGCGTTGACGACGACATCGTGACGAACGTCGCGTTCCAGGGTTCGGGCTGCGCCATCTCGAAGGCGTCAGCGTCGATGATGACCGACTCCATCAAGGGCCGGTCGGTAGCGGAGGCACGCGATCTGTTCGCCCGCTTCCACCGGATGGTCACCACGCCGCCGGATCAGCCGACCGAGGATCTAGGGAAACTGTCGGCGCTCTCGGGTGTGCGTGAATTCCCGGTCCGCGTCAAGTGCGCGAGCCTCGCCTGGCACACGTTGAAGGCGGCGCTCGACCGGGAGCCGATCACGTCTACTGAGTGAGTGGGAAACGTTCTGCATGAGACAGAAGTGAGAAGCGAGAAGTTAGCGTGAACTGTGTCACGATCGATCTAGCTTCTAGCTTCTGACCTGATCAACATGAAGTCTTTACCGATGATGCCGCAACCGTCGCCCGAGCCGCCGCCGTCGACGACCGAGACAGCCGCGCTGGTTCCGGACGCCGCCAAGACCGCGGAGCTGAAGCCGGGGATCATCGATGCGATTCGGACGATCTTCGACCCTGAGATTCCCGTGAACATCTGGGAGCTGGGTCTCGTGTACGACATCGTCGTGGATTCGACCGGCATCGCGGGCGTCCGGATGACGCTTACCGCACCTGGATGCCCGGCGGCGCAGTCATTGCCGGTGGAAGTCGCGACGAAGGTGAAGGCCGTCCCGGGCGTGACTGACGCGAAGGTGGACATCGTGTGGGAGCCTGCGTGGAGCAAGGACAGGATGTCCGATGCCGCGAAGCTCCAGTTGGGACTCTGGTAATGCTGCGCCTTTCAAAGAAGGCCGACTACGCGCTGATCGCGATGAAGCACCTGGCGACCCGTCCGGGTGCAGCGTCGGCGAGCGCACGCGAGATCGCCGAGCAGTACGACATCCCGATTGAGCTGATGGCAAAGGTGCTGCAGCGACTCGTTCGTCGCGGTCTCCTGTCCTCGCACCAGGGCACCAGGGGCGGATACCGCCTGTCCAAGCCGACGACCTCGATTTCGGTGGCCGATATCATCCAGGCGATCGACGGCCCGTTCACGGTCACGGCGTGTTCGACCGACGCGGCGAATTGCGGGCAGTTCGCGAAGTGCAGCGTCCGCGATCCGCTGTGGCGGATCAAGGATCGAATTCTCGCCGCTCTCGCCACGTGCTCGCTCGAGGAAATCTCGGCCGAGGCGCCGGTCGAGGAAGTGGCCACGCCGCTCGCCTTCACGCGCATCGCGAAAAGCCAGTGATCAGGCTCTGGGCTCACGGCTTTTGCCTTTCGGCTTTGGGCTCATGGAGTCTGAACGGAGCTGTTCATTGCCCAAGAGCCGCAATTCGGCAGGCACGCCTAAAGCCCCTGAGCCCTGAGCCCAGAGACGATTCTTAGCAGCGATGAAGCGCCCGGTTTATCTCGACTATCACGCCACTACGCCCGTCGATCCTCGCGTTCTGGAGGCGATGCTGCCGTACTTCAGCGAGGAGTTCGGGAATCCTGCGAGCCGGCAGCATGCCTACGGCTGGCGGGCGCAGGATGCCGTGGATCGCGCTCGCGAGCAGGTTGCGGAACTGATCGGCGCGTCGTCCAGGGAAATCGTGTTCACGAGTGGCGCGACCGAGTCCAACAACCTTGCGATCAAAGGCGCCGCCCACGCGCTGCGCGGCCGAGGCGATCACCTTGTCAGCGTTCAAACGGAACACAAGTCGGTGCTGGACTGCTTCAAGCGGCTCCAGACGGAAGGCTGGCGCGTGACGTTCGTACGTGTGAACACGGACGGCCTGGTGGATCTCGACGAGCTGCGTGCCGCGGTGGCCGATCGCGCGGTGCTCGTGTCGGTGATGGCCGCGAACAACGAAATCGGTGTCCTTCAGCCGCTCGATGAAATGGGGGCGATCGCACATGCCGCCGGCGCGCTGCTGCACACGGACGCCGCGCAGGCCGCGGGCAAGATTCCAATCGACGTGCAGCAAATGGGGATCGATCTCCTGTCGGTGACGGGCCACAAGTACTATGGCCCGAAAGGCGCTGGCGCGCTGTACGTGAAGCGGCGGAAGCCACGGCTGCAGCTCGCGTGTCTGCTCGATGGCGGCGGTCAGGAGAACGGGCTCCGCTCGGGCACGTTGAACGTTCCGGGGATCGTCGGACTTGGCGAGGCGGCCGAAATCTGCCGCAAGGAGATGTCGAGCGAGCGCGCACGACTTTCCGCGCTGCGCGATCGCCTGCTCGAGGGTCTGCAACGAAATCTCGACGAGGTCCGCGTCAACGGATCGATGACCCACAGACTCCCTCACAACCTTCACGTCAGCTTCGATCACGTCGAGGGCGAGAAGCTGCTGATGGCGCTTGGCGACCTTGCGGTATCAACCGGATCCGCATGCAGCTCGGGAAGCCATGCGCCGTCGCACGTCTTGCAGGCGATTGGCGCCGTCAGCGAACGCGCCGGAGCCTCTATTCGTTTCGGCCTTGGACGTGCGACGACGACCGCCGATATCGATTTCGCCATTGATCGCGTCAGCACTGTTGTCCAGAGCTTGCACCGCGCACCGGTGTAAGCTTTTCGCGTTCCGCTGACGGGATTCCGCGCCGTCGCGTAATTGCTTCCACTCGGGCTCGCAATCGTACGCCTGGGCACGCGAGCGGTATCTTCCACTGACGTTTTTGTCCTTCGTATTCGTGTTCAACCGGCGTTCTCAAGGGCCAGCCATTCTGCGCGCTCACAGTTCAGTCGAACAGCGGAAGCAGTCGCGGCACAACGAGTTGCGTCGGCCGGTCGATTGGCCTCATCCGCCCGTCAGCATCGACAGATAGACCCCGTTCACGCAATTGTAAGTTGGTCTACCCAAACCACTGAGTACGGACGAGCAAACGCGCGTCGTGGCAACAAGGTTGCTCGCATTACCGCGATGCCACACCTCAAGCCCGACAGTAGGTGTCGACCGCTGGTCGTCGTCTCGAATCGCGAGCCCTACGTGCACTCGTACAGCCACAACGGGCCGATTGTCGCGACGGCAACAACCGGCGGTCTGGCAGTCGCTCTGGACTCTTTGATGCGCGAGCGTGGTGGCACCTGGATCGCTCACGGCGCCGGCGAAGCGGACCGCGCAGTCGTCGACAGGAACAGCCGAGTCGCCGTGCCGAGTGACGCGCCTGCATACACGCTGCGTCGGGTCTGGCTCTCTCCTGATGAGGAACGACGCTACTACCACGGCTTCGCAAACGAAGGCCTGTGGCCGATGTGTCACACCGTCGATGTTAGGCCTCTGTTCAGATCCGAAGATTGGGCCGAATACAGCCGCGTGAACGCTCGGTTCGCCGAAGCAATCGCGGCCGAGCTTTGGGACCCTGCTGTTCCGGTCTTCATTCACGATTACCACCTCGCGCTGACGGCGGCCGCCCTTCGGACACGCCATCCACGCGCGCGTACCGCATTGTTCTGGCATATCCCGTGGCCTCATCCCGACCGCCTGCGGATCTGCCCATGGCGGCGGGAGATCATGATTGGCCTTCTCGCCAACAACCTGCTCGCCTTTCAGCTCGAGCGAGACCGACGCAACTTTCTCTTGTGCGTACGCGACGAGCTGCCGTCGGCAATCGTCGAATCGGGGCAGGTGATGCTGAACGGGCGCGTAACGGAAGTGATCGCTGCTCCGATTGGCGTCGACGCCGCTCGGATTCATCGGACGACCCTGGATCCGCAACTCCCAGCTGAAACGGCACGCCTGCGAAAAGAGCTCGCGCTCGACGATCCACGCGTGAGCGTCATCGGTGTGGGTGTCGATCGGCTGGATTACACCAAAGGTATTCCGGAGCGTCTCGACGCGATCGAGCGCCTGCTCTGGTTGCGTCCCGATCTCCGCGATCGGCTCGCATTCGTCCAGGTCGGAGTGCCGTCACGATCGAAGATCTCGACCTATGCGGAAATCGAACGCCGGGTCGACGCAAGGGTTGCGGAGATCAATACGCTGTACGGCGAGGGCCCCGAGCGTGGTCCGATTCGCCTGCGAAAATCGGCTCTGACGCTGCGCCCGCTCGTCGCCCTGTATCGCCTCGCCGACTTCTGCATCGTCAGTTCGCTGCACGATGGAATGAACCTCGTGGCCAAAGAGTTCGTCGCGTCGCGAGACGACGGGGATGGCGTGCTGGTTCTGAGCGAGATGACCGGCGCCGCGCAGGAGCTTACGGAAGCGCTTCTGATCAACCCATATCACGTCGACGGGTTTGCGCTGGCCATCGAGCGCGCGATAGCGATGCCGGCTTCGGAGCGCGCGTATCGCATGCGCGCGCTGCACCGCGTCGTCGCGGCGCGTGACATTTCACAGTGGGCGTCTGGAATACTCGATCGTCTGGGAAAGGCGCAGCCGGTGTTCAGGGAAGTACGGTCGAGAGCGCAGCGGAGCACGGGCCGACTCCGCATCAGCGCTGTGGCGGACCGCGTGAGATCAAATGTCAGTTGACGACATACGAAGCGCTGCCATTGCAGATTGCGGATTGAAGAGTGCGGCTTGCCGGATTGCTGCTTGCAGATTCTGATTGCCGACTTGTAGATTGGTCGGCGTCGATCGTCGGTTGGACAATCAGCAATCCGTCAATCAGCAGTCAACAATTCCGTTAATCCAGGAATCACTACTCCGTCAATCCGCAATCGGCAATCCGTAAATCTGCAATCCGCAATCTGCAATCTTCAATTGTCTATGCCTCCGACCACTATCACCGTCGCGCATAGTTCCGATTCCGATGATGCGTTCATGTTCTACGGGCTGGCGAGCGGCAACGTGGACACCAACGGCGTTGTTGTCGAGCAGGTTCTCGCCGACATCGAGACGCTGAACCGCGCCGCGTTCGAAGGGCGGTACGAGGTGACGGCGGTCTCGTTTCACGCTTACGCGCACCTGGCCGACAAGTACGCGCTCCTGCCGCACGGCGCGAGCATGGGCGACCGCTACGGGCCGATTGTCGTCGCGCGTCAGAACGGTCCGACAACGGTGAAGGACGCGCGCATCGCGATTCCCGGCACGCTGACGACCGCGTATCTCGCGCTGCGAATGTACGAGCCTTCGTTCGATTACGTCGTGCTGCCGTTCGACGAGATTCAACCGGCGGTCGTCGACGGCCGCGTCGAGGCAGGGCTGCTGATTCACGAAGGCCAGCTGACGTACGCCGACGAAGGGCTTCTCAAGATCGTAGATCTGGGCGAGTGGTGGGCCGAGCGAACCGCCGGCCTGCCGCTGCCCCTCGGCGGCAACATCATCCGCCGCGATCTCGGGCCGGCGCTGATGAACACGGTGTCGAAGATGCTGCACGACAGCATCGCCTACGCACTCTCGCACCGCCCAGAGGCTGTCGAATACGCGCTGCAGTTCGGGCGCGGCCTCGATCGCGCCCGAGCCGATCGCTTCGTCGGCATGTACGTGAACGACTTGACGCTGTCGTACGGCGACCGGGGCAAATGTGCTGTCGAGCGGCTGATGGCCGATGCATTCGAGCGAGGGCTGATCCCGCAGCGGGTGGCTGTGGAATTCGTCACCGCAGAAGAATGACAGGAGATCAGGAGGTGAGGAGAAACAGCAAATGGTTTTCCTCCTTATCTCGTGATCTCCTGAGATAACGCATGTCGGGGTCCTGATCTCAGCGTCAAATCGGCAAATACGAATCCCTCCCTTTCCACCTTTTCTCCAACTTCAACATCGAGCTTCTTCGAGAACATCGGGCCGGCTATCACGCACGAGTGAAACTCGCCGCGTTCGCCGCAGGGGTCGGTCGCCGAAGGAAGATCACCGAGCAACGCCTGGTCGAAGCGTCGGCCGGCGAACGCCGGCGAAAGGACGCGGGAATCCACGCACGTGACGATTGCTTCGAGTCCGCCTTCGATCATGTCTCGCGCGAGCTGTGCGGTGGGGCGTTGCCACAACGGAAAGATAGGCGTGAGACCTGTTCCCGCCAGCCGTTCCTCGCGATACCGACGCACGTCCTCGAGGAAGAGGTCACCGAATGCGACGTGCGTGAAGCCGTCGGCAGCGGCCTGACGGAGGACAGCGGCCATTCTCGTTTCGTAGACCTCGTTCGGACAAGGCGAAGGAATCGGAACGGTGACGAGCGGCAATCCAAGGGCTGCGGCTTGCGCGCGAAGGACTTCGCTGCGTACGCCGTGCATCGCGACGCGATCGTGTACTTCGTTGACCGACGTGAGAAGAGCCGCGGGCGTGCCGATTCTCTCGGTCCGGAGCACGTGGACCATCCAGGCGCTGTCCTTTCCACTGCTCCACGAGATCAGAATCTTCATCTGAACGCCTCCGGGTGCAGCGCCCGCGCGATCAGCTCGGTCCCTTCCGCGACGCGCGGGCCTGGCACGACGGTCCTCGGATCGACGATGAAATAGATTCGGTTCGAGCGGACGGCAGGCAGCGCCGTCAGGGTTCGCCAGACGTCGGTCTCGCGGGCGATCTGAGCCTTGTCGTGGGTTCCACCGCGCAGTTCGATGATGACCTCCGGCTTGCGCGAGAGGATCGTCTCGGTGGTCGCCTGCACCGATTCCCGCTTGATGTCGGCGAAGAGGTTCTCGCCACCGGCAGCATCCAGCATGTCGTTGATGAATCCGAACCCGCCGCTCGCGTAGATGCCGCGCAGCGCGCCGGCCTCGCGCCCGAAGACGACGAGCGTTCGCGGTCGCGGCTGCCCGCGCACCCGTCGCCGGATGTCAGCGAAACGCTCGTCGATCCGCCTGATGACGTCCGCACTCTCCTTTGCGCGTCCGACGCGATCGCCCAGCTCGCGAATCGTAGTGGTCACGTGCTCGAGGCCTGCGTGGCGGTAGACGAACATCGGAATCCCAGCGCGTTGCAGCTGACGCTGCAGGTCTTCCTGGCTGCCGTACACGACCACGAGGTCTGGATGAAGTGCGAGAATCCGCTCGACATCGGGGTCGAGCAGGGCGCCGACGCGTTCGAGGCTCTTCACCTCCGGTGGATACTCGTCGAAGCTGCTCACCGCGACCACCTGCGGCCCCGCGCCGATCGCGAACAGCATTTCCGTCACGGCTGGAATGAGCGAAATGATGCGGGACGGACGCTGCTCGGGATTCGTCGGGCGCCGGTGGCTCGGTAGCAGCGCCTGTGGCTGCGGCGGGCCGCAAAAGCGGTCCCGCCGCGTGAGCGGGGGTGGGGCCCCGCGAGCATTGAGAAAGATGGCTCGGTGGCTCGCGTTCAGGAACGAGAGCAGGCTCGCGACTGTGACGATGAGTGTCTTGGATGAGCGGTTCATCGATGCTTGATGTAGCGCGGGGCCTTCAAGGCCCCGCGGGTAGGGCGGGGTCTGAAGACCCCGCCCTATCAGTCACCCACGATTCGTGAGGTAACCAGACTTACGGCGGCGATGCCGAGGGTCTTGGATGAGCGGTTCACGCCGTTTGCTTGTAGCGCGGGGTCTTCAGACCCGCGGCGCGGGCGGGTCTAAAGACCCTGCCCCTACATCCAGTTGGCGAACCCCGAACCCCCAATCCCGAACCCCGAGCCACCGAACTACCGAACTACCGAGCCACCGAGCTACCAGATTTTCTGACCAGCAGCCACAAGAAGAACGGCCCGCCGATGAGCGCGGTGATCACACCGACGGGCAATTCGACCGGCGCCAGGATCGTGCGCGCAATCACGTCGCACGCGATGAGAAACGCCGCACCGAAGAGCACCGACGCCGGCAGGACGACGCGATGATCGGCGCCGACCATCAGGCGAACGAGGTGTGGAACGATGATGCCGATGAAACCGATCGGGCCGCCGACCGACACGGCAGCGCCGGTCGCGAGTGAGGCGCTGAAGAACGCGGCACGCTGCGCGCGAGCGACGTCGACTCCGTGCGTTTCAGCGCTATCCGGACCGAGACTGAGCAGGTTCAGCGGACGCGCGAGCCACGCGAACACGGCAAATGACACGATCATGAGCGGCAGCGCTGTAACAAGGGGCTCGTAGGCGCTCACATCGAGGTCCCCCATCAGCCACCGCAGCGTACGATACGTCTCGGCGAAATCTGCGAAGTACTGAACGAACAGAATGAGCGCCGAGAAGAACGCGTTCATCGTCACGCCGGCGAGCAGCAGGATGTTGGTCGAGAGGCCCAGGTGTCTGGCGCGCGCGAGCGCGTAGACGATCGCGACTGCGCTGAGCGACCCGATGAAGCTGGCCGCCGGCACGGCAGGAACGCCGAGGCCGCCGAACGTCCATTCGAACGTGATCGCGAGCATCGCACCCAGCGCCGCGCCTGCCGAGACGCCGAGCGTGAACGGCGTCGCGAGCGGGTTGCGCAGCAGACCCTGGAAGACGACTCCCGCGGACGCGAGCGCGGCACCGACGAGCGCGCCGGCCAGCGTCCTGGGCAGTCGGGCGATGAAGAAGATCTGCGCGTCGACGTTGTCGGCGAATCGAATCGTGGGATCGAGCGCCCGGCGAAGGTTGATGGACGTCGAACCGACGAGGGGAGCGGTCAGGATCGCCGCAAATGCCAGGGCGCCGAATGCGGCGACTGACGTCACGAGGCGCGCATGGATCGGGCGCGTCATCGCGCCTCGACGGTCCCGGGACGCGGCTCCGCACGGATAGGTCGACTGTGCTCGGGGCTGATCCCTCGACTCTCCTCGGGATCGGCCGGCCGAATCGGCACGACGACGAGATGGCCCGCCGATTCATGCATGTGAACGTCGGCTTCGACACCGTAGAGGTCGCGGATGCGCGGCGGGGTCAGCACCTCTTCCGTCGCGCCGCTTGCCACCACGCGGCCTTCTTTCAGAAGGACCAGCGATCGACAGAGGCTTGCCGCGAAGTTCAGATCGTGGGTCGAGACCACAATCGAGATCGGCATCACCTGCTGCAGGTCCCGCAGCAGCGCGGCGATTTCGAGTTGGTACGCAAGGTCCAGTGCCGCAGTCGGTTCGTCGAGCAGCAGCACGGCCCCTCGATTTGCCTCTGGGCTGGTCCGTCGACCGGATCTCGGGGTGTCCCGACTGGCGGCGATCTGTGCGAGTGCCGCCGCGATGACCACTCGCTGTTTCTCGCCGCCACTCAACGTCGCAAACGCACGATCCTCGAAGTCGATCGTTCCGGTGATGTCCAGCGCGTGCCGCGCGGCCGCGTGATCGACCGGCCCTTCGAGCTCGAACGCACCCAGATGCGGGTAGCGGCCCATCATCACGATTTCGAGCACCGAGTAATCGAAGGCGAGGTGCGTCTCCTGCGGCACGACGGCCATTCGCCGCGCCAGCGTCGCCCGCGGAATCCGTGCAAGATCGACGTCGTCCAGCGTAACGCTCCCGCCGCGCGGCCTCCGGGTTCCTGCGAGGACGCGCAGCAGCGTCGTCTTGCCGGACCCGTTCGGGCCGAGCACGCCGACGAAACCGCCATCCTGCACGTCGATCGAGACGCCGCGGAGCACCAGCGTTTCGCCGTAGCCGAACGTGACGTCAGCGGCTCGTAACAAGGCGAAAACCCGCGAGCCCGGCGCGCCCCAGGGCGGGATAGCCCAGGACCTCTTCGTACCGGCGGTCGAACACGTTGTTCACGCGACCGAAGAGCTCGACGTGCGGCACGAGCTTCCATGACGCGCCGGCGTTCCAGACGGTGTAGCCTGGCGCATCGAACAGTCCGCCAAACGCACCAAACGATGGTTCAACGTCGAGCACGCCACTTCGGCCACCGCCCTGCACGTAGCCGGTGAAACGTCCCGAGGTGATCAGCACGTCGGCCGAGTACTGATGCTTCGGGCGTCGGAGCAGTTCCTGACCCGGCGTGAACGGCGACGGCGCACTGGATGCCCGGTCGGCGGCCAGAATCTCGGTATCGAGCAGCGTGTACGCGACGCGCAGCTGCAGGTCGAGCGGCACGCCTGCCTTCGCGCGCGCGCGAAAGGTGCCGGTGATCTCTGCGCCGCGCGATCGCGCGTTCGAGATGTTGTCGGTTCTGAAGCGGCTCGACTCACGGAACGAGCCAACGGCAACTATCAGATCGTCGTACCAATTGAAGAATGCCGTCGCCTCGACGAGCGCGTGGCCCCGCAGGAACGCCTGATCGATTCCCGCGTCGAAGCTTCGGCTGCGCTCGGGCTTGAGCGATGGATTGTCGGTGAACGCGATCTCGAAACCGTCAGGCGGACGGATGCCGGTGCCGGCCGACGCGCGGAGCTTTGTGAATTCGCCGTCTCGGGATTGGAGATACCACGCGGCGGCGACCTTTGGATTCACCGACACGACCGTATCATCGGGGAAGTCTGGGCGCGGTGCAAAGCCGTCCGGGTCACCTGGGAGCGCATCGCGCGTGATTCGTTCGACGCGTAATCCAGTCGTCACGAATAGGCGAGCGGAGTGATTCCATCGCGCTTCGGCAAAACCACCGATCAGCCCGCGCTCGACCGGAACTTCCCTCGACTCTTCCGCCGTGATGTACGTGCTTCCCGCGCGCTCGCGCTCGAACTCGGCGCCGGCTGATGCGTCGAGATCCCGTGTGACCGTCACGTCCGCCTGAAAGCGCGCGCTCGTTCGACGCGACAGGGACGTAGAGTTGGTGAACGAACCATCGATGCGTGCGTGCGTCGCTTGCGCCTGCGCGCGAACGCGCCGGCCCACCGGCGCGACACCCGATACCGACACCAGCCATCGTTCGTCGGTGCCGCGCGAATCGGAGATGCCGGTGAAATTGCCGACCGGATTCGAGCCGAACGGCCCCGGAAAGCCGCGTTCGTCTTTGAGGTAGTTCACGTCGCCACGGACGCTCGTTCCGTTTGCGCGAGTCCAGCCGAGACCGCCCGCAACCGAGTGACGCTCGTAATCATCGTTGTGGATCCGTTCCCCGGCTGCCGTCGTGTCTCCATTCATGCCATCGCTCGCGAGTCGCTCTGCCGAGCCGCCCCAGCGCCACGGACCAATGCCTCCCGATGTCGCCGCGGTCGCGCGCGTCGTCCCGAAGCCGCCACCCTCGAACGACGCATCCGCCGTCGGCGGACCGCCGCGCTTCGTGATCACGCGAATCACCGAGCCGATCGCATTCGATCCGAAGAGCGCGCTCTGCGGACCGCGAACGATCTCGATGCGATCGATGTTCACGATTGGAAGATGTGCGAAATCGAAACCGCCGCCGAAGGCATTTGCCTCGACACCATCGACGAGCACGAGCGAGTAGTCCGACTCGCCGCCGCGAGGAAAGACGCTCGTGATGGCTCCCCGACCGCCCGATGCGGCCACGGTCAACCCGGGAACGAGCCGCAGCGCATCGGCAACGCTCTCGACCTGACGCGCCTTCAACTCCTCACCAGTGATGACGCTCACGCTCGACGACGTCGTGGACAGCGGGACCTCGACCTGAGCGGCCGATACGACGACGGACTCGGACACGGCGCTGACCGTCAGCGCGATCGTGCCGACGTCCTGCGCTTCGGCCTTGGCGCCAACTGTCGTTGGCTGCGCGCGAAACCCGTCTGCCACAACGCGCAGCTCGAAGCTGCCCTGGTCCGGCGCCTGCGTCGCAAAGACACCGGCCGCGTCGGTCACGGCCGTGCCGATCACCATGGTTCCCCTGATCAGCAGGACGGTTGCAGCAGGGACCGCGCGGCCGTCGGGATCCACCACGCGTCCGGTGATTGGTCCCGCGAGCGTGTTTGCAGTCGATGCCAGGAGAAGGGAGGTCGCGAGGAAGAGAATGCGGACGAAAGGACGATGCACGGGGCTCCTTTCCGGCGTGATCGCGCGCCGATGAGAGAGACAGCCCGGCGCCAGGTATCCTGGCTTGCGGATCGTCGCACCGTCCACGCGCCTTCCCATACCCGCTATGGGCACAGTGGCGTCCGGCTCGAATCACAGGAAGCCGGTCGAGAACGGAACTCCTCGCTTACAGTGGCGGCACCGCGTGGGCTTTGCACCCACTTCGCGTGGTCGCCGGGCAACATTACTAGACCGGGGGGCTTCGCCCCGCCGGACCCCCCACCGCCGTCGCTCGCGGGGCCCCTTCGCCCCGCTCCGGCGGGCGCGCCGCTGGCGCGCCTAAGCAGTTATGCGCTGAACGCAACGAGAATTCTCGTCGCGAGTCGCATACCCGGCCTGGAGGGAATTGCCAACGTTCACAGCGTCCGAGTATACCGCGTTGTTCGCGTTGGCGCGGTTTCCGGTAACATGAAGTGTTTGGCAAACTTCGGATCGCGGAAACTGCGATGAAGCGAACGAGCGCAGCGAGAGAGCCGCCGGAGCGGAGCGGGGCGAACGGGTCCCCGCGAGCGACGGCGCAAGGGGCGCCGGGGGACGAAGTCCCCCGGAGTAGAAAGAGCTCAACGGTGATCTCGCAGGAGGCTCCGGTCGAACGCGTCGGGGCTGCGACCGCAGCCGGTCTGGTCGTGCACGGAGAGACACTGACCGTGCAGACCTGTGAGCGCGTGGAGTTGATCGACGTCACCGATCGCGTACGGACGGTCGCCCGTGCGGCTGGCGTGCGCGAGGGCACGGTCAGCGTGTGGTCGCTGCACACGACGTGTGCCCTCTTCATCAACGAGGCACAGCCGGCGCTTCATTCGGATATCAAGTGCTTCCTCGAGCGCACCGTCGCGCGAGACGGCGACTGGCTGCACAACGATCCGAAGCATTCCGACTGCGACCGCATGAATGCCGATGCGCATCTGCGCGCCATGATCCTGGGGCACAGCCTGACGGTGCAAGTGAGTGGGGGCGAGGTCGTCCTCGGTCAATGGCAGCGCATCCTCGTGGCTGAGCTCGATGGGCCGCGCGCGCGCACGCTGCGGATTCAAGTCATGGGCGTGGCATGAACGGTCGGCTCCGGGACGCCGGTCTCTCCGAGATCCGCGACAAACTCGACGCGGACGTGCGTCTGACGTTCGAAGACGGCGTGCGGCTCTTCGAGTGTCCTGATCTGTTGGTTCTCGGCCGGCTCGCCAATCGCGAGCGCGAGAAACGGCACGGCGCGCGGACATACTACAACTTCAACATCCGTCTCGAGGCGACGAACGTCTGCGTGGCGAGCTGCCTCTTTTGTGCTTTCGCTCGATTGAAACCAGGCGATGCGGGCTCCTACACCATGACCCTCGAGGAGGCATGGGACAAGCTCAGAAGCCGCGCCGATCAGCCGCTCACCGAAGTCCACGTCGTCAACGGTCTTCACCCCGATCTCCCGTTCGATTACTACCTGGAGCTCCTGCGCGGGTTCAAGCGCATCCGTCCGAACATTCATTTGAAATGCTTCACCGCTGTGGAGATCGCGTTTTTCGCAGATCTGTACGGGATGACCGACGAACAGGTCTTGCGTGAGTTGCGCGGCGCTGGTCTCGACTCGCTGCCTGGCGGCGGCGCCGAGATCTTCGCCGAGCGCGTACGGCGCAAGATCTGTCACGACAAGTGCGGAACGGATCGCTATCTGGAGATCCATCGCGTTGCGCACGGCATGGGCATGCGATCGAACATCACGATGCTTTACGGTCACATCGAGACCGCCGAAGAGCGCGTGGACCACATGCTGCGCACTCGCGCTCTCCAGGACGAGACCGGAGGTCTGCAAGCGTTCATCCCGCTCGCGTTCCATCCCGACAACAATCAGATGCGCAAACTGCCTCCGCCCAGCGCTGCGGACACGTTGCGCGTGCATGCTGTCTCGCGCCTGATGCTCGACAACGTTCCGCACGTCAAGGCGTTCTGGATTGCGACCGGAGTGGAGGTCGCACAGCTCGCGCTGTGGTTCGGCGTCGACGACCTCGACGGGACGGTGCAGGAGGAGAAGATCTATCACATGGCCGGCGCGCGCACGCCCGAGTCGATGTCCACTTCTGAGATTCGGCGCCTCATTCGAGCCGCGGGCCGCGAACCCGTCGAGCGCGACACTTTGTACAACGTCATCGCGGGGCCGGAGGCTCCCGATGAGGTGCATGCCACGTTGTACAATTGAGAGTAGTTGAGGCCGGACGGGGTAGGCGGAGTGCGCGGAAAGAGCGTACACGGCGGAGCTACAGAGTTCACAGAGTCCATCTAAGGGGATCAAAGCCAACCAGGAGACTTTTCCAGCATCCAAAAGCTCCGTGGCTCCGCGGTAAAACGCTTTGCTCCGTCTCCTCCGCCGACCGAGCCTGAACGCTGACACGAAATCCAAATGGACATCAAACTCCTCACCGAAGTCGAGAAAGCCAGCATTGGCGAGCGCCAGCCGCTCCCTGACCGATACCTTCGTCTTTCCGACGATGAGATGGACGCGCGAATTGCAGGGGCGAAGCGGACGCTTGGCGAGCGCATCGTAATCCTTGGTCATCACTACCAGCGCGACGAGGTGATCAAGTTTGCTGACTTCACGGGTGATTCGTTGAAGCTGTCGCGTGCCGCTGCCGGTCGCGGCAAGGCCGAGTACATCGTTTTCTGCGGCGTCCATTTCATGGCCGAGAGCGCCGACATCCTTCGCGGCGCTCACCAGAAAGTCGTCCTTCCGGATCTCGCGGCCGGCTGCTCGATGGCCGACATGGCCGAGCCCGACCAGCTCGACATGTGCTGGCGCGAGCTGTCGGAGATGCGCATCGACACCGAGGCAATTGTCCCGGTGACGTATATCAACTCGTCCGCCGCCATCAAGGCTTTCTGCGGCAATCACGGCGGGATCGTGTGCACGTCGACGAACGCGGCGATGGTGATGAAATGGGCGTGGGAGCGTGGCAGGCAGCTGTTGATGCTTCCCGATCAGCACCTCGGTCGCAACACGGCGTTCAAGATGGGAGTCCCGGTCGAGGAGATGGTGGTCTGGGATCCGAACGAGATCTGGGGCGGATTGGATCCCGAACGGATCAGAGACGCGCGCCTGATTCTGTGGAAGGGCCACTGCTCGGTGCACACGCGCTTCAACCTCCAGCAGATCGACGCCTTCCGCCGCAAGCATCCGCAGGGCAGGATCGTCGCTCACCCCGAATGCACGTTCGACGTCGTCCAGGCTGCCGACGAGAGCGGATCGACCGAGTACATCATCAACACGGTTCGAAACAGCCAGCCCGGCACTGTCTGGGCGGTCGCGACCGAGATCCATCTCGTCAATCGGCTCGCGCACGAAGTTGCGCCGGAAAAGACGGTCGTCACACTCGATCCTTTCGGGTGTCTCTGCTCGACGATGTTCCGCGTCTCCCCGAACCACCTGCTCTGGGTGCTCGAAGGACTGGTGGAAGGAAGGCTCCATAATCAGATCGTCGTCCCCGAACCCGACAAGTCGCTCGCTCGCCTTGCACTCGATCGCATGCTGGCGGTCTGAGAGACGGCTTTTGGCTTAGGGCTTTCGGCTGTGGGCGTCCCAAAGCCCAAAGTCCTGAGCTTGTCCGCATCGACGCCAACGTGCGATCGACCGTTGACGTTGAGCCTTCTCCCGCTTCGGTTATAGGATCGGAAGGTTGATCTGATCGAGAAGGAGATTGCTGATGGCGCACGAAGTCCCTCCCCTGCCGTACGATTACAACGCCCTGGAACCGCACATCGACGAGCAGACGATGCGGATCCATCACGACAAGCACCACGGTGCGTACGTCACCAACCTGAATGCGGCACTGGAGAAACACCCGCAGCTTCAGCAGACGAGAATCGACGGGCTTCTGAGCGGCATCAACACGGTGCCGGAAGACATCCGCACGGCCGTCCGCAACAACGGCGGCGGGCACGCGAACCACACGATGTTCTGGGAGATCATGGGCCCCGGCAAGGGCGGCGCGCCATCCGGCGCGATCGGCGACGCAATCAAGAGCACGTTTGGCAGCTTCGATTCGTTCAAGGATCAGTTCGCGAAAGCGGCGATCGGTCGCTTCGGCAGCGGGTGGGCCTGGCTGATCGATGCCGGCGGCAAACTGGTGATCGAGAGCACGGCCAATCAGGACAGCCCGCTCATGGAAGGCAAGAAGATCGTGTTCGGCCTCGACGTGTGGGAGCACGCCTACTACCTGAAATATCAGAACCGTCGTCCCGACTACATCGCGGCGTGGTGGAACGTCGTCAACTGGGACGCCATCAACAAGCGATTCAAATGAAAGCAGGAACTTCGAACTTCTTACTTTTGCAGAGCCGCATTTAGCGCAGCCACAATCTCCTCGTGGCTGGGGAATTCTTGCTGCGTGTCGGCCACGAACGAGTAGCGGATTGCTCCAGTCCGATCGATCAGAAACAGCGCGGGTCGGGCGATGTTCCAGGCGTCGAGTCCGAGCCGGTGCCAGACGCCGTACGCCTTCAGCACATCGCGAGACTCGTCGATGAGGATATTGAAGGGCAGCCCCGTTTCCTCGATGTAGCGGCGCACGACCGTCGACGATTGCGCGACGACTGCGACCACCTGCACGCCACGCGCGGCGTATTCGGGGGAGTGTTGAGCCAGTTCACCGAACCGGCGGCGGCAGTTCGGTCACCAGGTGCCGCGATGAAAGGCAAGCAGAACCGGGCCCTTGGCGAGGTAGTCGGTCAGCGAACGCAGTTCACCTTTCTGTGTAGGAAGCGCGAAAAGCGGGGCTTTCGTAAGCCGGGACGGATGCGACATTGTATCGGCGCCAACGCCCAGAGCCCAAAGCCCTGAGCCGATCGCGAGATGCCTTTCAGAACAGCTTCACGTCCACCATCTCTCCTGCCTCGACGATGTCGGTCTGCGCGGGGATTTCGATGTAGCCGTCGGCCTGGGACATGCTCGTGATGTCGCCCGATGCCTTGAATGCCGGCGTCGCGGCGCCATCGACGACTCTCACCGTGTAGAACTGATGCCTTCCGGTCGTCGAGACGATCCGTCGCGCGAGCGGCACCCTGATTGTGTGCGGGCGATGTTCCGGGAGCCGGGCCATCCGGCGAAGCATCGGGACGAGCAGCATGTACGCGTTCGAGAGGCACGAGGAGGGGTATCCCGGCATGCCGAGAACGGGCTGCGTCGCGATGCGGCCGAACACCGTCGGCTTCCCTGGCTTGAGGGCGATGCCGTGGAAGATCACCTCGCCGAGCTGCTGGAGCACGTCCAGGATCAGGTCGCGTTCGCCGACCGAGCTGCCGCCTGAGAACACGAGCATGTCTTCCGACGACGCTCTCGTCACCGCCGTCGTGAGCTCGGCGACGGTATCGGGCGCGGTGGGAAGGACAACGGGCACGCCGCCGTGCGCCGCAATGACCGCCGAGAGCGTGAATCGATTGATGTCGTAGATCTGCCCCGGCTCGAGCGGGCGTCCTGGCTCGACGATCTCGTTACCCGTCGACAGGATCGCGACTCGCGGTCGCGCGTACACGACGACGGTAGTGACACCGATCGCCGCAAGCGCGCCGACGCGACTGGGGTTGAGGACCGCGCCCCGGTCCAGCAGTGGCTGCCCGGACGCGATGTCCGCGGCGCGTCGTCCCACGTGTTGCTTCGGATACACCGGCGTGAGGACACGAACTTCGTCAGCCGATGCTTTCTCGGTTTCCTCCACCATGACCACAGCGTCGGCGCCGTGCGGCATCGGTGCGCCCGTGGCGATCTCGATACACTGTCCGTGCTCGACGGCGCGACCCGGCACCTGGCCGGTGTACACGCGTTCAACGATCGTCAGCGACTTCGGTGCGTACGATCCCGCCCCGAACGTATCCTCGGCGATGACGGCGTAGCCATCCATCGCTGCACGATCGAATGGCGGCACGTCGATCGTCGCCGCGGGCGGTGCTGCGACGACGCGTCCGTTGGCTTCGGCAATCGGAACGCGCTCGGTACGCTCCGTCGGCATGGCGGCCTCGAGCAGCAGCGTCAGGGCCTCGTCGAGCGGAATCGTTTCGCGGAGTGGGCGCATTTCAGGTGAGGGTGCCCTCGCATCCTATCTTCTTAACTCCCGTACCACATGCCCGATCTCGGGCACGATGAGCTTCTCCATTGCAAGCTTGACCGCATGCTGCGAGCCGGGCAGTGAGAACACGGCTGTGCGACCGATGGTGCCGGCGACGGCGCGACTGAGCATCGCTGCCGATCCGATTTCCTCGTAACTGAGCATGCGGAAGAGCTCGCCGAAGCCGTCCAGACGTTTGTCGAGTACACTCGTGATCGCTTCGTATGTGCTGTCGCGCGACGTGATCCCAGTGCCTCCGGTGGTGATCACGACCTCAACTTCCGGCGTTGCTGACACGACCACTTCGCGTACGACGTCCGGTTCGTCACGGACGATCCGTCGTCCGGCAACCTCGTGGCCCGCACTCCGCAACGCTTCGACTATCGTATCCCCACTCGTGTCGGTGGCTTCGGTGCGGGTATCGCTGATCGTTACCACGAAGCAGCGCACAGAGACCGGGGCAGTCTTCCGGTGAATCGTGGAGCTCACTCACGTCGATTATATGGTGGCCTACCGATGCGGCCCTTGAGCGGTCTTGCGTTCGCGCGATAGAATTCGCGTTTAACCTGCTCACTTGGGTCGTGCTCGTTTGTCCATTACGGGCGGCAGCGCGGCCTCGGAAAGTTGGTCATTGATGCGTACCGTTGCAATGTGGAAGCTCTTCACCGTAGTCGTTCTGGCTGGTTGCGGTGCGACGACGGCCCTCGCGCAGGAGTCGCAGCCGGCGACGCGCGAGGCCGCCATCGAGCAGGAGCAGGCCGAAAAGGCGAAGACGCTGCACGCGCCCGTTCTGAGCAAGACCGAACTGGTGATGAACAAGTTCGAGGACATCCTGGCTGGGGCCCGGCCGCGCTGGCACCCGTTCTTCGACAACGCGTATTCAGGCGGTGGGTTCACGCTCGGTGCCGGGTACGCGCATCCTGTGGGCGCGTACAGCGCTTTGGATGTGCGGGGCAGCTACTCGATCAAGGACTACAAGCGAATCGAAGCCGAGTTCACCGCGCCTCGTCTGTTCCAGCGTCGCGGCAGCTTGTCGGTGCTCGGCGGGTGGCGCGAGGCCACGCAAGTGGGCTTTTACGGGTTCGGGACGAACACGTCGAGCTCGAATCGGGCGAACTACGGTTTCCAACAGCCCCACGCGTCGGCGACGCTCACGTTCTGGCCCACGCGGCGGCTGCTCATGCTGCGCGGAGCTGTGGAGCTGAGCGAGTGGTCGCTCCAGTCGGGGCAGGGGACCGCGCCATCAATCGACGAGGTGTATACGCCGCAAACACTTCCCGGGCTCGGCACTAAGACTACTTACCTTCACTCACGGGGGACGGTCGGCTTCGACTGGCGCACCTCGCCAGGATATTCCCGACGCGGCGGCTTCTACGGTGTCACGGTGCACGATTTTGCCGATCGCGACGACGAGTTCGGATTCAACCAGGTCGATTACGAGGTGATTCAGCATTTTCCGATCTTGCGCGAAGCGTGGGTCATCTCGCTCCACGGTCTCGTCCAGACCACGTACGACAAGGACGGTCAGCAGATTCCGTTTTTCATGCTGCCTTCAGTTGGAGGTGGACACTCGCTTCGGGGCTTCTCCAGCTGGCGCTTCCGCGACCAGAACAGTCTGCTCGTGCAGGCGGAGTGGCGGATCATGGCGAACCGTTATCTCGAGACCGCAGTCTTCTACGACGCTGGAAAAGTCACGGCGCGTAGATCCGATCTCGATTTCAACGGACTGAAGAGCGACTACGGGTTCGGAGTCCGCTTCCACGGGCCGTTCTCGACGCCATTGCGCATCGAAGTGGCGAGGAGCAACGAAGGCACCTCGTTCATCTTCGCGTCGTCTCCCATTTTCTGAGAGCACCCAATGTCGACACCATCCCATGCTTCACGCGCGCGCTACGCCAGCCTACTGCTGCTTGTTCTCGTCGCCGGCCTCGGCGCGTTCGGCAGTCGCGTTTCGACCAACGGGCCGCACTTCTATCCGGACGATCCAATCTCGCGCGAGCCGGAGTCCCAGGACGCATCGCAGGCACAGCCCTATGACATCGGTGCGATATACGAGCTGACGCGGAATCTGTTTGTCACCTCGGGTTACATGCCGTCGGGCCTGCGCGCGAAGGACATCAACACGATCGACGAGGTCCCCGACTCGAGCTGGTTCACGAACAGAATTGGTAAGACGACGATTTCTGCTGAAGAGATCGCGCGAGGCGCCATTCGCGGACCGGCGCCCGATCCATCGCACTGGACGCTCATCAGAGAAAAGACCTCCGGCGCCCATCCCGGCTTCACGGCGACCGACGCCAGCGGCGAGACGTGGTTCCTCGAGTTCGATCCGCCGTACTTCCCGGAGGGGGCGACGGCGGCTGTCAAGATCGCGACCAAGATCTTCTGGGCCCTGGGCTACTACCAGGTGGAGTCGTACTTGACCACGTTCGATCCGAAGCGCGCCACGATCGATCCCAAGGCCACGATTCGTCGGCCGTCGGGCAAAAGGACGCCGGCGACCCAGGATGATATGAACGCGATCCTCGAAACGGTGGCGCGAAACGAGGACGGCACGTATCGCGTTGTTGCTGGCCGGCTGCTTCCGGGCAAGATCCTGGGCGGCTTTGACTATCAGGGCACTCGTCCCGACGATCCGAACGACATCATCCCGCACGAGCACCGCCGCTCGTTGCGCGCCTTGCGTGTTTTCGGGGCATGGACGAATCTGACGGATCTCAAGGCCAAGAATACGCTCGACACGGTCATCACCGAGAACGGCCGTTCCATCGTCAAGCATTACCTTCAGGACGTCGGCTCGACGTTCGGCATGTGCAACGACAAGTACGAATGGGATCTCAGTTGGGAATACTTCTATCAGGGAGACGCGACGATGCGTCGCCTCTTGTCCTTCGGGTTTGCGCTCAGCCCCTGGCAGACGGTCGACTACGTCGAGTATCCCTCGATCGGAAAGTTCGAGGGCGATGTGTTCGATCCCAGGAAGTGGCGGCCGCAGAGCCCCACGACGGCGTACATGGAGTTGCGCGACGATGACGCATTCTGGGCGGCGCGACGAGTTGCGGCATTCACCGACGATTTGATCCGCGCGGCGGTCCACACCGGAGAGTTCAGTGACCCGAACGCCGAGAAATACCTTGCCGACGTACTGATCAAGCGCCGCGACAAGATCAAGAGCATCTACCTGACTGCAGTGAACCCGGTCGTCGATCCGCGACTCGATGCGAACGGCCGGTTGACGTTCGCGAACGCAGCAGTCGACGCTGCCGTCGCGAGCGGTCCGGCAACGTACCACGCTTCGTGGTTCCGGTTCGACAATGCGACCGGCGACACTCAACCACTGTCGGAGACCCAGAGCACGACGACCAGCATCGCCCCTCCGAACGGGTTGCCGACCGCCTCGGGCAGTTTCATCGCGGTCGACATCGCCGTCGACAGCCAGGCATACCCGGCATGGAAAAAGCCGATTCGCACGACCTTCCGGCGCGAGAGCGGCGGCTGGAAGCTCGTGGGCCTCGTACGCATGCCGGACGCGCCGACGAAGCCTGGACTGAAGCCGGCGAAGTAGATCGGCTGTTGGCTCAGGGCCTCGGCTCTGGGCCTTGTAGGGCGGACTTCCGTTTCTGTAGGGGCGGGGCGTTAGCCCCGCCTGCGCGGCACGGGCTGAAGCCCGCGCCCTACGAGAGAGCCTGACGCGAGAGGCCAAAGCCGACGGCGGCGCAGGCAAGATAAGATCTCGTCGATGCGCATCCAGGGCTGGCTCGCCGTCTTCGTGTCTCTGGCGACCGCCGTTTCCGGCGCTCTTCTCGCGCAATCTCCCGACAAACCGAGCCTCGACAAAGCGAGCGAGAAGTGGGTCGAGTCGACGCTTCGCAAAATGACCCTCGACGAAAAAGTGGGTCAGATGCTCGTCTCGTCGGTCTCGTCGAGCTTTCTGAGCACCGACTCGCAGGCGTTCGATGACCTGGTGCGGGTCGTACGGGACTACCACATTGGCGGTGTCCATCTGTTCGGCGCGACCGAGGCCGCCCCGCCGGTCCTGCTGAACCCCACGTACGGCACGGTCATCCTCGGTCAGCCGCTCGAGGCCGCATCGATCTTGAACCGGCTCCAGGCGGTCGCGGCTCTGCCACTGCTCAACAGCGCGGATTTCGAGACCGGCGTCGGCTTCCGCATTGCAGGAGCGACCACGTTCCCGCGCGCGATGGCGTTCGGTGCCGCGCGTGACGAGAAGCTCGCGTTCGAAGCAGGACGCGTGACTGGTGAGGAAGCGCGCGCGCTCGGTGTCCACGTCAACTTCGCACCGGTCGTCGACGTCAACAACAACCCGCGCAATCCCGTCATCAACACGCGATCGTTTGGAGAGGATCCGGTGCTCGTCGGGCGTCTCGCATCCGCATACGTGCGCGGCCTTCGGTCTGCCGGCGTCATGGCAACGCTGAAACACTTTCCGGGCCACGGCGACACGGACGTGGATTCACATCTCGGACTCCCAATCATCAAGCAGCCTCGCGAACGGCTGGAGCGCGTCGAGCTCCCGCCTTTCAAGGCGGGGATTGCCGCAGGCGCTGACGCAATCATGACCGGCCACATCGAAATGCCCGCGTTCGATCCGGCGCCGAACACGCCGACAACGCTGAGCCAGCCGATCGTGACGGGGATGCTTCGCAAGCAGCTGGGATTCACGGGGTTGATCTACACGGACTCGATGGATATGCAGGGCGTGACGGCGATGTACGCAGCCGGCGAAGCCGCGGTTCGCGCCGTGAGCGCGGGCAACGACGTCATCCTGCACTCGCCGGACGACGGGGCAGCGTTTGCGGCGATCCGTGATGCGGTGGCGTCCCGAAGAATACCGGAGGCGCAGGTGAACGCGTCCGTCGGGCGGATTCTGCGCGCGAAAGCTGCGGCCGGACTGCATCGCAACAAGGTGGTGAGCCTCGATGCGGTTCCGGCGATTGTCGGCACGCGTGCGAATCAGGCGGTTGCCGATCAGGTCAGCGCGCGTTCGATGACACTGGTCAAGGATGCGCATGAGCAGGTGCCGCTTCGGGTGCCCGCAGGCGCTCACGTTCTTTACCTCTCGGTTCTCGATTACCCGTCAGGCTGGCGGATTGCGGCGCCGAGCCGGACGTTCATTCCCGAGTTTCGAAGACGCTGGCCGAACCTGACGTCAATCGAGGTGTCCGATCGAACGACTGATTCGGAGATCGACCTCGTGCGCGCGATGGCGCCGCGTTTCGATGCGATCGTGGCCTCGGTCTTCGTCCGCGCGGCATCGGCAAGCGGCCGGATGGATCTCGCGCCATCGGTGCAGCGCCTGCTGCAGGACATCGCGCGTCAGACCGCGGCGTCAAGCAAGCCCTTCATCACGACGTTCTTCGGCAATCCGTACGTCGCGACGTTCCTGCCGGAGTTGCCGGTGATGTTGCTGACCTACGACTTCTACGATCGTGCCGAAGCGTCGGCGGTGCGCGCGATTGCGGGGGAAGCTGCAATTGAAGGCCGCCTCCCGATTGCGTTACCCGGCATGTTCGACAAAGGTTTCGGCCTGGATCGACCTGCCGCGCGTACGAACACGGGCAGCGCGCGGCCGTAAAAGGCTTCCCGGTGTTTCAGAACTTCTGTGGGCGCCGGCTTCAGCCGGCGCAAAGTCCGCCTGAAGACGGACACTACAGGTTTTGAGACGCTTCGACTGTTTAGCGTTCCACAACGATTGCCAGGTCCCAGGGTCGCAAGTTCAGCGCGCGCCCACGGGGGACGAACGTACTCGTCAGAAGATCGGATCCATCCGGGTAGGAATACGGGACTGACTGTGGCTCCCCCGCGAAGTTGAGATAGTAGTGCACCATCTTGCCGACGCGGTTGCGGCCATGTCGTACCTTGACCGTGACCGACAGATTCTGGTCCGCATCAACCACCCCTGCCCGTTTCAACGCGTCGCGGATGACCTCACGTTGCAGCGCGTCGGTGAGGACGGTGGCTTCATAGGTCAGCGTACCGCTCCCATGTTTGTTGCGTGTGATAGCCGGGAAATGCCACTGGGGATGATCGAATGCCGTCACGACCTCGGCAGTCTCAGGCACCAGAAACTCTTGCCACACCGACCCCTTGTTCTCGTTACCGAGGGCGAACGGGTCCGGCGTCAGCGGCTGCGGTTTGGGCAGGCTCGTGAACTCTTGATAGTAAAACCCCGCTGCCCTGCGGAGCGGACCAGGCGCGATCGTATGCCTGACCGAGGAGTATTGATTGGTAAAGCCGCTCTTGAACGCCACTACGGCGTGACCGCCGTCGCGCACGTAGTTCGCCAATTGCTGGAGCGTTTCGTCAGACGCACTGTAGAGCGGTGGAACCAATACGACCTTGTATCGCGCTAGATCCCTTTCTCCCGCCTGCACGATATCCGGCTCGACATTCAGGTCGTAGAGAGAGTTGTACATCTGGCGAAGGACGGTTCCGTAGTCCACGCGGTCGCTGAACGGCATGTACCGGATGGCGTTTGCCGAGTCGGTGCTGAACAAGATCGCCACGGCGGGCTGTTTGGTCAGGTTGATCAGCTGCGAACCGATCAGTTTGAGTTCGTTCCCGACGCGCGACACTTCGTCGTACGTGCGGTTCACCTCCAGATCGTGGGACAGCACCCCCTTCCAGTACGTCTCCTGGCCGTAGTGGAGCGAGGACCAGTGCCAGTGCGCGACCATGTTGGCGCCTGCCGCGAGATGCGCGTAGATCATCAGGCGGAGCTGACCGGGATACGGCGGGTACTGAGTTCGCGAATCCCACCCGATCGTTTGTGCGTTCGTCTCCGTCACGAGAAAGTTCGTCTGCTTCAGCGACCGGGCCAGATCTCCCGTCAGCCAGATGCCGCGTGCGCTGAGCCGCTCTTGTGTCTCGAAGTACGGGTTCACGCCGACGATGTCGAGGTTGCGGGCGATCGCCCACTGATCGAGATCGGTATGAACGCCACCACTGAAGCAGGTCGTGATGAACTGGTTCGGTCGTCGATATTCGTTGACGATCTTCGCCTGCCAGGCCAGATAGTCCGTCACGATCTGTTGTTGAAAGTTCTCCCACTCCAACTTGTAGCCGGAATTCAGAATGCCTTCGGGCGTCGGCAGATCGTCCCACCGGTCCACGAGCTGCCCCCAGTAGGCAAGGCCCCAGAGTCCATTGACGCGTTGTGGGGTCTTGTATTTCTCCTTCAGGCGCTCCAGAAAGGCCGCTGTTGCGTACTGCGTCGGGGCACGGTTGGGAGCAGTCTCGTTGTCGATCTGGTACCCGATGACAGCCGGATGATTGTTGAAGTGGCTGACGACTTCACGGATGACCCGCTCCGCATGCCGCCGGAAATGCGGGTTGAGAAAGTCGTAGTTCTGCCTCGGACCGTAAAAGCCGGGGGGCCGCGCCGCGGGATAGGTCGGCTCGTACGGATCGCTGAGTGGCGGCGCTGCACCGTAGTGGGTGACGAGAATGTCCGGATACTTCTTATAGAGCCAGGTCGGAATGGAATAGGTCGGGGTCCCCAGAATGACTTTGATGCCTGCGGCAGACAACCGGTCGAGCACGCGTTGCATCCAGGCGAACTGGAATTCGCCGTCGCGTGGCTCCCAGCTGCTCCACGTCGATTCGCCGACACGGACAACGCTGATGCCTGCTTTCTGCATCAGGTCGATATCCTTGTCGAGCCGTTCGTACGGCGCGTACTCGGGGTAGTAGGCCGCGCCGTACAGAATGGCGCTCATGCCATTGGCCGCGAACGACGTCTCGGGCTCCGGCGTGGTGTGTGGCGCCGCCGCGGCGAACAGCGCACCGACGACGAGCGAAACGCCGACCGTGAGCGAGGAACGACAACGCGAGGTACGCATCGCAGCCGCCACGCGCTCAGTCAGAAGTACAAGTGCAGTCCGAGCTGGATCGTCCTGCTGTTCAGTGACGTTCGGGTAATCCGACCGAAGTTCGGAGCCGACGGGTCCGAAAGGGGCTCGGCGAACTGCGGATGGTTCAGAAGATTGAAAAAGTCGGCGCGCAACTGGAGCCGCGTCTGATCGCCGGCCGGAAGCTTCACATCTTTCTGCAACGAGAAATCGAGGTTGTTGACACCCGGATTTCGAACGTCAGAAAAGTACCGTGGTGCGTTGCCGAACGCCTTCGTCGTGTCCGACGGTCCAGTCGGGGCCAACAGACCCGGCGCGGGACACGTTCCGGAGAAATCGAACGCGTTCGTGTCGAACCAGTGCGCGATTGTTTGATCGAACCCTGAGGGCCGCGGATCTCCGATCATCATGGGGCGATTGGAAAGTGTGTGAGCGGCGTTGCAGTACCCGTACGTATTGTCGGTGATTCCAAACGGTGAGCCGCTGCTGAAGGTGTAGATGGCGGTTGCGCGCCAGCCGCCGAGGACGTGGCCCACCACGCCGTCGTGAAGCCATCGGTGCCCCGGTCCGAACGGCAGTTCCACGATCGGCGCAATCGTCAGCCGGTGCGGGATGTCCCCAGCGCTCACCGAGCGCTCTGCACCGCGGTTGTAGAAGTCCTGACCGAGCACGTCCAATGACCAGAACCCGCCCCAGTCGGAGGACGAATCATCCTTCAGTCTGCTCCACGTGTAATTGGCGAGCACCGAGAACCCATTGGTGAAGCGCCGCTCGAATCGTGCCTGGAACGAATGGTAGTCAGAGCTCGAGAGTCCCCAGTAGCCGGGTGTAATCACGAGATCGAACAGGCTTCCTCCTGCCGCAAGAACCTTTTGAGCTGCCAGTGGACAATACGGACTCGTCGTGGCGTCGAAGCCGAACTGGGCGGTGCTTTCGGGTGTCTGCTGGCAGATGTTGTAGGCGTAATTGATCGGCAGGTGGCTGCCGTGGCTGCCGACGTACGCCACCTGAGCCATGGTCGTGGCCCCAAGTTGTTTTTCCAGGGTCACGTTCCAGAGCTGGAAGTACGGGGGCGTCTGCTCGCGTGGTGCCCACGACGAGAACGACACGAGCGAGTTGACCGGTATCGGCGCCGTGATTGCCGCGGGATCGGGATTGGCAATGCGGGGTAGATTGGACCAGTTTGTACCAGCCGCGAAATTCGTCCTGGCGAGCAGATTCGGACCAGGCTGACCGTCCCCGGCGCGACCGTGGCCGACCGCACTCGGATACATGATGCCGTAACCGCTGCGGACGACGATCGTGCTGACCGGGTTCCAGGCGAGCCCCAGGCGCGGTGCGAACTGCTTCAGCGATGGATCGACTGATGTATCCGGGGCATTGACGCCGAACAGCTCCCACTCGGCCGCGTACGGATTGAAGAACGCCAGCCCGTTGTGTGTCTCGTGGAACGATTGATCGTACGACCATCGGAGCCCGAGGTTCAGCGTGAGTTTTGGCGACAAGCGGAAGTCGTCCTGGACGAACAGCGCAAAACTCCACGCGCGCGTCGAGACCATCGCGTTTTGGACTTGGACATTGCCACTGTTCAGGACCCCGAACAGGTAGTCGGCAAAGGCGTTTCCCGTTTGTGAACCAGTGAACGAAAAACTCCCTGCCACGCCGTTCGGCTGGTAATTGTCGATGGAATAGTGGCGTGCTTCGCCGCCGGCCTTCAGGCTATGGCGGCCTACGAGCGTGGTCACCGTGTTGCTAATCTGAGCGGTCGACGCCGGCTCATAGAGGACGGCGCCTGTCGTGAATCCGGAGAACCCGGTGACATTCACGCCCGGCGTGCCGCACTTGGTTCCGTTGGCTGTATCCGGCACGTCGGAGAGGCACGGCGGAATGCCTTGAATACCGAAATCGGATGGGGACTTGAAGCCCTGCCCCGGGTTCGTCCGGTGGCCGATGCGATGCATGTACCCAAACCTGAAGTTGTTCAAGAGACTCGAGGTCAGGGTACGGTTCCATCCGGCCGTGATTGCGTAATCGTTCGCGCGCTGAATCTGTTCGCCCTCAGGTCCGACGAGATTCCCGGGATACGAAATGTTGCGGGCCCACTGGCGGTGGAACACGCCGAAGATCTGGTCTGAGGATGACAGTTGATGATCGAGACGGGAATTGAATCGATTGGTGGAGTTGTCGAATGGCCGGGTGAAGCGCAGCTCGTTTGTCCCGGGATTGGCGCCTGGCGTGTCGGACGACGGCCAGATCTGCGTGAATTGTTGTGCGACTGGGCTGATTTGTGCGGCGGGGATCCTGTTGAAGGGAACCAGCGTGCTCGTTCCGGGAAAACGCACCTGCTGCGCGGCGTTCGTACATGCGCCGGAGGCATCGAAGCCGGCCGTGCACAACGCTGAGAGATCGCCGCTCCTGAACGCCGCGTTGGGAACTGCCACTCCCGTGACTGGCCGGCTTCCGTCTGCACGAATGCCCTGGTAATCAGTGAAGAAGAACACCTTGTTCCGGACGATCGGTCCGCCGATAGTGCCGCCGAACTCGTTTTGATCGAACGGATTCTTGGGCTTGGTGTGATCTTCGAAGTAATTGCGCGCGTTCAGCGCCTCATTGCGATTGTATTCGTAGGCCGATCCGCGAAAGGCGTTCGTGCCGGTTTTCGTGACCGCGATGAGCACGCCACCGCCCGCCTTGCCATACTCGGCGGACATGCTGTTCGTCTCGATTCTGAACTCTTGAATCGAATCGACCGCGGGGTTGATCGCCTGTCCGCCGAAAACTGGCGCCGTGATCGTCGTGCCATCCAGGATGTAGTCCTGATTCCGAGGGCGATCGCCGTTGATGCGGAGGTTGCCGTTGTTGCCACAGAACTCACACGTGACCTGCTGCGACACGCCTGCCGAGAGGGGAATCAGGCTGAACAGGTTTCGTCCCGTCGGCAACTGATCGATCTGCTGCTTCGTGACCGTCTGGCCGAGATTCGTCTGCTGCGTCTGCAGAAGCGGTGCCTCCGCCCTGACATCGACGGCTTCCGACGCCTGTCCGACCTGTAGCGTGAGGTCGACCTTGATGCTGGCGTTCACCTCGAGCACGATTGCGTCGACGATGGCCGTCTTGAAGTTCGACCGGGATCCCTCGACTTTGTAGGTGCCTGGTATGAGATTCGTGACGTTGTAAACGCCAGCCTCGTTCGTCGTCGCCGTCTTCGTGACGTTGGTCTCCACGTTGATCACTTTGACCGTGGCAGCCGGGAGTATCGCGCCACTCGAGTCGGTGACCGTCCCGCCGATCGTGCCGTAGATCCCTTGTGCCGCCGCCGGCGCACAGCACAGGACGGCGACGATCGCGAACGTACTGCAGAAGGATGTCCCTCGCGTCATTAGCTCCTCCGCGACCCACGATAGGCGCTCTGACGCAGCGCGGCACCCTCCTAACGGAGGGGATCGGGCTCAAGGTTTGGGCTTTAGCGGACAGTGCAGCCGGCAAACCGGTTCTCACCACCGACCACACAGCGAACGACGCGACTTGCGGGCCGGCGACCGGCGTTCGGCAGGGCGCGCCCAAAGCCTATAGCCCAGAGGCGGACTCAGTGCAGGATGCCGCGCTCGAGTGCCATCGTCACCGCGGCCGTCCGATCGTTGACACCGAGCTTTTGAAGGATGTTTTTCACGAACCACTTCGCCGTGGTCGCGCTGACGTGGAGCTCCTCTCCGATTTCGTTGTTCGTCAGGCCGCGCGCCAGCAGCCGCAAGACCTCCATTTCGCGAGGTGTCAGGTGGGCTCCTACCGGGTATTCGTCGATGCGGCTGGCGGCCTCCTGGGAGAGGCGGCGCAGGCCGGCGTGGACAGCGCGAACCGTTTCGACCAGCTCGACAGCTGACGCGGTCTTCAGGAGGTAGCCCTGCGCGCCAGCTGCCAGTGCTCTGTGCACGTCTTCGTCGCCCGTGTGGATGGTGAGGAAGATGAAACGGCTTTCGGGAAATTCGTTGCGAATGGCGCGCATCGTCGCGACGCCGTCCATGCCCGGCATGGTGAGGTCGAGAAGCGTGACGTCCGGTCGGTGTTTCCTGAACAGCTGAATCGCATCCCGGCCGTTGCCTGCTTCGGCAACGATGGAAATGCAGGCGTGACGGGAGAGAACCGCGGCAACGCCCTCCCGTACGATTGCGTGATCGTCGACGATCATCACGCGAATTGGGCGCGTTTCCATCCGCAGTACCGGCCTGAGGCAGCCACGATTTTATCGCCAACGTTTGCGTCTGCGGCGTGCCCTTTGGGCACCGCCCATGGCATATACTTGCCGGGATCACGCTCACTACCGCGAACCCGTACCGACCGGTGCTCGTGGGCGGCCGCAGCCGATTGTCGAATGGACAGGTTCACACGGCCCGGGGCCCCCGGCGCGCGTTTTGTGCGCGCTGGGGTGGGGCGCGGGGCCCCCGGCGCGCGTTTTGTGCGCGCTGGGGTGGGACGCGGGGCCCCCGGCGCGCGTCTTGTACGCGCTGGAGTGAGGCACGCGGGACGAATTCCGGGGTGGCTGCTCGGCGCGTTTCTCGCGCTGTGCCCTCCGACGGCGCATGGTCTCGACCGGGGTCGGCTGATCACGCAGTACGGCCACGACGTCTGGCTCACCCGCGACGGTCTCCCACAGAACTCGGTCAAGGCAATCGTGCAGACCCGCGATGGGTACCTGTGGCTCGGCACCTGGGGAGGTCTGGCGCGTTTCGACGGTGTCCGCTTCACGATCTTCAACCGCACCAACACCCCAGCCCTGCGTGACAGTCGCATTACTGCGTTGACCGAAGATGCGGATGGCAACCTCTGGATCGGAACGGCCGCGGGCGGTCTGATCCGCATGAAGGACGGCGTTTTCGAAACCTACCGTTCGGAAGGCGATACGTCCTACGAGGAGCACTCGCGCTGGCAAATCCGATCGATGGCTCTCAGCCACGACGGCAGCCTGTGGATCGGAACCAGTGGCAGTGGATTCCGTCGCTTTCAGAACGGCCGATTCGGGCCGCTCCTGATGGATCGCCATGTCGTGCGCGCGATCCTGGAAGATGATGCGCGTCATTTGTGGGTCGCCACGTCCAGCGGCGTGCTGGAGCTGTCCTGGACGGAGCCCGGCACATTCCATATCGAACGTCACCTTCTGCAAGGCCATCTCGTCAACGGACTCTTTCAGGACGAATCGCGGGCAATCTGGATTGCCGCCCGTGGCGGGCTTACGCGGGTGACCGGTCCACGCGTGGTGACGTACGGATCGTCCGAAGGATTTCCGGCAAAGGCAGGTCTGTCGATTTGTGGAGACCGCGATGGAAACCTGTGGATTGGCAGCGACGGCGATGGTCTCGTCCGGATGCGGGGCGAACGCTTTGACGTCTTCACCGTACGCGACGGTTTGTCGAACGGCTTCATCCCGGCGTTGTACGAAGACCGGGAGGGGAGTCTGTGGATCGGCTCCAACGACGGATTGAACAGACTGCGAAATACCCGTTTCACCGCCTTCACAACGCGCGAGGGGCTCTCGGCCGATGTCGTCAACTCGGTGTTGGCCGACACTGACGGCGCGGTCTGGATCGGGACTGACGGAGGAGGATTGAATCGGCTGCACGGCGGGACGATTGCCTCGTACTCGACTGCGAACGGGTTGGCGACCAATTACCCCGGCGCGCTCTTTCAATCTGGTGACGGAAGCCTGTGGATCAGCGGCGACGGGGTGGTCATGCGACGCCGAAATGGTCGATTGCGCGTGTACACGTCAGCCGACGGCGTGCCGAAAGGCTTCGTGTCGGCGATTGCCGAAGATCGCGAAGGCCGAATCGTGATCGGGGGTGAAGGGCCGGTCCGCGAGTTGAAGGGCGATCGTTTCGTCGTGTACGCGAATCAGCCAAGCCGGATCGAGTACTGCTATTCGATCAGTCGAGATCGACGGGGTGACCTGTGGTTCGCCACCACGGGTGGTCTCGTTCACGCCTCGCCTTCAGGATATCGTCTCTACACGACTCATGACGGCCTCCCGGACGAAGGGGTGCACTCGGTGCACGAAGATGCCGCAGGGAACATCTGGCTGGCCACGGTGAGCGGCCTCGCGCGCGTGAAGGACGGTGCAGTCACGAGCTTTTCGAAGGCCGGGCCGCTCGGCGAAATCGTCTTCGAAATCCTCGAAGACGGCCAGGGGAATCTGTGGATGAATGGTCGTCAGGGAATTCTGAAGGCGAGCAAGCATGATCTGGACGACTACGCAGACCAGAAGCGTCGCGACGTGCCGGTCACAGTCTATGGACTCTCCGACGGGCTGAAGAGCACCGATTACACCATCGCCTATATCCAACGGCCCGCGTGTCGAACGTCTGATGGCAGGTTATGGTTCGCCACGACCGCTGGTGTCGCGTCGATCGACCCGACCGAGAATCGAGTCAACGCGCTCGCGCCTCCCGTGCTCATCGAGCGGTTCGTTGGGGCGGAGCGGCGCGACGAGAGCGGATCGGTGCAGGTTGGTGCGGGCGCCGGGACCTTTGAAATCCAATACACGGCGCTGAGCTTCATGGCGCCGTCCCAGGTGCGGTTCGCCTATCGGCTCGAGCCGCTGGATCCGGACTGGATTGATGCCGGCAGCCGACGTGTGGCGACGTACAGCCGCGTCCCTCCGGGTCGCTATCGATTTCGCGTGCGCGCCGCGAACAACGACGGGGTCTGGAATGAAGCGGGCGCGATGGTCGATATCCGCGTGCCGCCCCGCTTCTATCAGACCCTCTGGTTTCGCGCGTCCGTCGTCGTGCTGCTCCTGGCTGCTGCGGTCGGTGTCCACCGGCTGCGCGTCCGACGCCTCGAAGCGCAATTCTCGCTGGTCATGAAGGAACGTAACCGGCTCGCGCGTGAGATCCATGACAGCCTGGCCCAGGGCCTGGCGGCAATCGGCCTGCATTTGTCCTCGGTGCCAGACGAGAGTGACGATGCGGTGCGCGAGCGCCATCTTAAAAAGGCGCGACAGCTCGTCGCGGCCAACCTTGCGGAAGCGCGCCGATCCGTCTGGGATCTCCATTCACACTATCTCGACGGAAACGATCTCGAATCTGGAGTGGCCCGGATGGCATCGGATCTCGGTGAAGGCGCGAACGCCCGCGTGACCGTTCGCACCATCGGACCGCCTCGCCAGTTGGGCGCGGAGGTCCAGAAGAACCTGTTTCGAATCGCGCAAGAGGCGTTGGCGAACGCGGTCCGTCATGCGTCTGCGCGACAGATTACGATCGAGCTCCGCTTCGAGCGGCACCAGGCGGCTCTGACGATTACCGACGATGGTGGGGGTTTCGACGTGAAGACCTCCAGCAGTGGGTTCGGTTTGACGAGTATGCGTGAGCGCGCGTCACAGATCGGCGCCGTCCTCGCGGTCGACAGCACGCCGATGGCGGGCACCTCTGTCACTCTGACCGTGCCACTGGCCCCGGATCGCCGACGAATCATCACGCGCGCGAACACCGCTGCCTTCGCGCTTGGTCAACGGCTCGGGATAGTACGAAGAGCCGTCGCCGCGAATTCACGACGGTCCGCCCGGTAGCTCCCGCCGCAGCTTGAACCCTGAACTCTGAACCCCTGGCCGTATTGCCGAGGCGGGCGCATTCGATGTTTTTTCCCGAACTTTAGCGCTTACGCCTATGATCCTTCTCGAGAGCACACGCGTGGCGCGCGGCGGGCAGCCGCGCGTCGCGCACCGCGCTCATGGGAGGAGACCCTCATGCGAACGCCGACCACAAGGATCGCGATGCGTTTGCTCGCGATTGCCGGATTGAGTCTCACGCTTGCCGATCCCGCCGCCTCACAAACCATTCGGTCAACTCTGACCGGCACGGTCACCGACCCTAACGGGGCCGTGATTGCGAAGGTGACCGTAACGGCGACGAACCTCGCGACGAATATCGCGACCACCACCAGGACGAACGACGAAGGTCTGTACACGTTCACGGCGCTCGCACCAGGTGAATACGCGATCTCGGTCGAGCAGACGGGATTCAAGCGATTCGTGCAGACTGGGGTCGTCCTGCAGATCGCGCAGGCGACGCGGCTCGATATTCCACTCGAAGTCGGGCCGGTCACGGAGGAAGTGCAGGTCGTCGGGCAGTCGCCGCTCGTGCGCAGCACCTCGAGCGAGCTGGGACAGGTCATCGACTACAAGCAGATCCAGTCGCTGCCGCTCAACGGACGGCTCTTCGAACAGCTCGTGACGCTCACGCCGGGCGCGATCCCGGCCGGGTTCGCGGACAGCGCCGAGAATGCCGCCGCGGCCGGCGCGAGGAGCGCCGTGCACCACAGCGTGAACGGCATGCCCTGGTCGGGGAACAACTATCTGCTCGACGGCGTCGCGAACAACGAGCCACTGAACGCCTTCATCAACGTGACGCCGCCGCTCGAGGCCATTCAGGAGTTCAAGGTCCAGACGAACAACCCGTCAGCAGAGTTCGGCGTCTTCGGTGGCGCCGTGGTGAACCTCACGATCCGATCGGGGACGAATCGCTTCAATGGCTCGATCTTCGAGTACTACCGCGACGATGCTCTGAACGCGCGCAACTTCTTCGCCGCCACGAAGGCGCCGTTCAACTCTCACCAGTTCGGCGCTACGCTTGGCGGTCCGGTCCTTCGCAACAAGGCGTTCTTCTTCGGCGATTATCAGGGCCTGCGGCAGGATCAGGGGCGCACGTTCCTGTTCACCGTCCCGACGCCGGAGATGCGTGCGGGGAATCTCAGCGCCATCAGCAATGCCATCTACGATCCGCTCACCGGTCAGCGCTTTCAGGGCAACATCATTCCCGCCGATCGGATCAATCCAATCGCGCGTGGTGTCAACAACGTTTATCCCCTGCCGAATCTGCCAGGCATCGTGAACAACTACATCGAGAACAACGTGCTGACCAACGATCTGAACGCGTTCGACGTGCGCGGCGACGTGAACCTCGCGTCGAAAGGGTCTCTGTTCGGCCGGTACTCGCGTGCCGATCGCGATTACGTCGATCCGCCAGCGGGCAATCAGTTCATGCAAGGCGGCAATGCATCGAACTCAGGCAACTACAACGCAGTCATCGGGCACACGTACTCGTTCTCTGGATCAAAGCTCAATGAGCTTCGCTTCGGCGTGAACAAGTACGATCTAGCGCAAGTTGGATCTGATTTCGGCATTCCGAAGAACAACGAGCTCGGCATTCCGAATGGCAACATCGAGGGGCAACCCTACACGTTCGGGATTGCGGACTTCACGATTCCAGGTTACCGGAGCACGGGTTCCCCCGGCTTCACGAATTCCGTGCGCATCGGGACGACGGTGCAGCTCTCCGACACCGTGTCCTGGCTCGTGGGGCGGCATTCCTTCAAGTTCGGTGGCGACTACCGCCACATCACGTCCACCCTCACCAATCCGGAGACAATGCCGCGGGGCCGCTTCACGTTCGGCTCGCAGTACACCAGCAACGCTGGCGCCGCTGGTACCGGCGACGCCTACGCGAGCTTCCTGCTCGGTTTTCCGAACCAGATCAACCGCGATTTCGTCGACACGTACCCGCACGTGCTCATTCACTTCGTCGGCTTCTTCGCGCAGGACGACTTTCGAGTCAGCCGCAATCTCACGGTGAATCTCGGTCTTCGGTGGGATCTGCTCACCAGCCCTGTCGAGGAATCGAACCGGCAGACGAACTTCAGCCTGCAGGACGGCCTGATCCACGCGGCAAGCGACAGCGACCGCGGTCCGCTCACCAGCAACTTCTATGGAGGCTGGGCTCCGCGGCTTGGTGTGGCGTACTCGCCCGACGATGGCAAGACAGCGTTCCGCGGTGCGTACGGCATCAGCTATTATCGTGACAACTTCGGCGCAAATGGCGGAACGCTCGAGCGCAACCATCCGCTGTTTCAGCAGATCCTGCTGCAATCGCCGACGCAGTTCATTCCCTTCCGCAGCTTGAGCGACGGTCTGCCAGGGTTCACATCAATTCCGTTGACGCCTACCATTACGCCGCCACCGGGGTTTGCGGTGTTCTTCTTTCCGAAAGGCGACAAGCCGAACAAGTCGCAGATGTTCAACGTCGGCGTGCAACGACAACTGCCGTGGAACTCCGTCGTGGATGTGACCTATGTGGGGACGCGCGGGTCCAATATCTTCCGCAGCCGGAACATCAATGTTCCATTGCCCGGACCTGGCCCACTCGATCCGCGTCGTCCGTACTACAGCATTGCGCCGAACACGCCATCCATCAACCAGCGATCGGGCGACGGTAAATCGTGGTACGACGCGCTGCAGATGAAACTGGACAAGCGGTTTTCGGGCGGGCTGCAGGCGCTCGTGTCGTACACGTACTCGCGGAGCGAGGACACCGCCTTCATCCTGCACCCCTCCTTCGATACGAGGGCGCCGTCGTTCAACAAAGCCATCGATGTCCCGCACAACCTCGTCGTGAGCTGGACGTACGAGCTGCCGGTCGGCCCGGGCAAGCCGTACGGGAAGAGTGATTCCGTCGTCGTGCAGAAGCTGCTCGAGGGCTGGGGACTCAACGGCATCACGATGTATCAGTCCGGCCAGCCGCTCAACATCACGGTTGCCTCGTCGCTCCTCAACACCGGCAGCGGCAACTGGGCCGACGTGACGTGCTCCGACATCGGGATGCCGGAGCGCGCGGATCAATGGTTCGACACCGGCTGTTTCGCGAACCCGGCCCAGTACCAGTTCGGCAACTACGAAATCGGCCAAGTGCGCGGGCCGCGTGTGGTCAACACGGACTTCTCGTTCTTCAAACGCACCGCGCTCGGCGGCAGCCGGTCGATCGAGGTGCGAATCGAGACATTCAACCTCTTCAACCATGCGCTGTTCAACAACCCGAACACGACATTCGGCAATTCGCAGTTCGGCCGGATCACCAGCACACGGTTGCCGTCGCGGGAGATTCAGCTCGGCGCGCGGTTGATATTCTGAGTAAGCGGCCGCTGAAAGAATGACCGTCGCTGAGGTTCTCCGGTTCTCGGTTTCGGGTTCACGGTTCGGGGTTCCTGTTCTTGGCGTGCTGTTGTCCGCGCTCGCCGCGACCACAGTCGCGTTTTCGGCGCACACGAGCGCGGACGCGCCGCTCACGCTGACCTCATCGGACACGACGCTCGTCGAACGCTTCGATTGGGCGAGGCGGCAGGCGATCGCGTACGCGTTCGACGGCGATCCGGTCGGACTGTGGTACGAGGCAGCGCTTCCCGGCCGGGAGGCGTTCTGCATGCGGGACGTCGCGCATCAGGCCAACGGCGCGCACGCGCTCGGCCTGTGGCGTCACACGCAGAACATGCTGCGGCGATTTGCGGAGAACATCTCCGAGTCGAGGGACTGGGCGAGCTTCTGGGAAATCGATCGCTATAACCGTCCGGCGCCGGTCGACTACAAGAACGACGCCGAGTTCTGGTACAACCTGCCCGCCAACTTCGATGTGCTCGACGCCTGCTACCGGATGTATCTCTGGACGGGCGATCAGGCCTATGTCGACGATCCAGTGTTCGTCAATTTCTACGACCGTACGGTCACCGATTATGTCGAACGCTGGCGTCTCGATCCGGATCGTGTCATGGCGCGTCCGCGCCACATGAACGTCCGCGGGCCGCTCGATCCTGATCGCAGGTTCCAGTTCTTCCGGGGCATCCCCACGTATCATGAAAGCCGCGACGAGTACGCCGTCGGACTCGACCTCCTGGCCGCTCAGTACTCCGCCTATCGGGCGTATGCGCGCATCCAGGAGCTTCGCGGTAGCCACGAGAGTGGTCGCCGCTACTCGAAGAAGGCCGAGGACGTCCGCGCCCTCGCAAACGGCCGGTGGTGGAACCAATCAACCGGCCGTTTCTTCGGGTACTTGAGGACGGACGGGCAGTTCGAGGGCGAGGGAGGCACCGCGATGCTGTATCGCGA
>JBKPCD010000176.1:0-56488 GCA_046727175.1 Acidobacteriota bacterium
CCGGCTCGCTGTCGAGCCGCGTGCCCCCCTCGAGAGTCGTCTGGTTGAAAACCTTGTCGGACGTGAGGGTTGTGCTCCCTCGCATGTGGACGAACGTCGTCGTAGCTTCCAACGCGGTCTTGTCGCTCTTATGGAATCGCACTCCGACACTCGCGCTCTCCGCGGTGTGCACGTCAAGATCACCGAAGCGAAACCGATCGCCTTCGACGTTGAACTCGCGCGCACTGACGAAGCCGTTCACCAGCCCGAACTGCCCGTCTCCGAAGACATCGAGCCGGCGCGGACGGGCCTCGGCTGGTGCGGCATCGACGTCGGGCTGCGCTCCCGTGGTGGTCCTCGAGGATTGCGCCCAGCCTGGCGAAGCAAAACAGATCGAAGCGGCCAACGTGACGAGGAGAAAACTCAAGCGGCAAGTGAGCGTCGGCATTGTGACAAGGTACCACGCCTCACGGGCGCGCAGACAACACGCAGGCGATGCCTATTACGCACGATCGTCGAGTGAAGGTCTTCGTGACGTCTGCCGCGGCTGTCGATGGATGTTCCAGCTCCCATCAGCCTCGGTGACGTCTTCCGCTTGCTTGCGCGCTGATTTGCTGGCACTCGTTGCGCACGGCGCGGAGGACCCCCTGAACATCGCCAGGTCGCCGATTTCGTGGACGTAATCGGGTCCTTCCGCGGCCTAGGCCCGGGATTGATCTACGCACCGGCGCTAATCGCGATTAACGTCCCTCACCTGCGGGAGCCGCCGGTGAGGCATCATGCATGGAAAGCAGTACAGCAGCCCCGGGTCAGGTGCAGCGACTGGTTCGGTACTTTTCCGCTTTGTATTTGGCGTAGCGCCAGAAATAACCTATCAGACCGAAGGTGCCGATTCCGGACAGCGTGAGTGAACCCGGTTCGGGGATCGCGCCTACAACCTCGGAAGATAAGGCATAGATCTCCGCATTATCGACCTGTAAGAAAATGCGTTGAGTCATGACGTCTGAGGCGATCGCCAGGCCACTACCGAATGCCAAGTTGGCAGTCGATACCGCCGCGATTTCGTTCCCGCGAACGTCAACTTCGACCAGCCGCCGGCCAAAGTGGTCAACAAGGAAGAAGCCACTGATGAACGATGAAGCTATGTCGTCTGGTCCGGGGAATCCCGGAAAACTACCAGCCACGGACACGTCTTCGATGAAAACTCCATCGCGGGTGTAATGGCGGATGATGTCGCTTGCAAATAGTGACTGCCAGATACCATCGTCTCTAACGACAATACCCCCGCCACCACCAAGCGGCACTGTCAACTCTCTGAAGATGGTAGACCCATCCGGGCTCATCTCTATAATGTTCCCTACTTCGGGCCCAATGCCGAATGCAAAGACGAATAGATGACCGGAACTTCGGTCGTAGCTCAAGGACGTGGGATAAGACCCAGGTCGGTAAACCGCTTGGAAATTCAATTCGTTTAGGAGGTTCCCACTAAGATCGAGAGTATATATGAACCCTCCACTGGGTTCCGAACCGTGAGCAAGATAGAGAAAGTCGGAAATGGGGTTATATGCTAAGCCGAGGGAATTTCCTATTCCCGGGTGTCGGTTGAGAATGGGACGAATATCTAGGACCCCCAAGATAGGGTTCGCCTCCGTCCGCTGTGCCCCACAAGCCATGAGGGCAAGAATTCCGAGGCACAGAGCGGCAGGCATCCTCAGACTCCTCATGGAACCCTCCTCTTGGGATCAACTGCCGAACTAGTATTGGAGCATCCGCGCTGCCTCGTCGCCGACGATGATGACGTCGAACGCGGTGATTGTAGCCGACAAGCCCAGCGTTTCCAATCGTTTCCATGCGGAGGCGATCGACCGCCGCAAAGATGGATGGCCGTCACTGCCCGTATGGCTGCAGACGTCTTTTGCGGCCAACCGTGAGTGGGTGAGCTGACGTGAGTAAAAATCGAAGGGTGATGGTGGCGGGCGTACCCACCTGCTCGAGATGGATACGAGCGAGTGTTTACGAACAGTGTCTCATAGAGCAGAGCGTTCCGAAGATCTGCTCCCTACAATCTGTGTTCACCGTCGTTGGAGTTCTGGGCTAAGACCCGTTGGCCTCGACGGATAATCTGTAGTCGCGAAGGGATTCTCGACGAATCTAGCCTTTGACCCCACACAACGGTATAAGGGAGCATGAGTCGACCGCAGGCGCTTGTACTATCGCTCGTTGTCGCAACGTTCGTATCGAGCTGTCAAGGCAGTCCGACTGGGCCGAACGGAGGCCCTCTCTCCACGGGCCGATGGACCGGTGGCGGCGCTTGCTTGTCTGTCACGGACACTGCGTGCGATTTGGTGGTCGGCTGCGGTCACGGCCAGTTCCAGCGACCCACCCTCCGCGCCGACGGCAATTTCGAAGTAAACGGCACTTACCGAATCGAGGCAGGGCCGATCTCGATCGAACCAGCTCCACCCGCGCAGTTTTGGGGATTAGTCAGCGGCTCCCGGCTCACGCTGACGGTGGTGCCGAGCGTCGCCTCATTGCCATCCGCGTCGTACTCGATGACGCTGACCGGAACAGGAACGTGTGTGGTGCCCTGTCTGTGAAACGGAGTCATCGCAGCCTTGTCGCCCGCCGGCAAACTCGGCGTATAGTCACATGCGTCGAGAGTCGCTAAAATTGGACCTCGAGCCGCGCATCCTTCGATGTGTTGTTGACCAGAGCGCGCCGATAATGCCGATTGCGGCTGGCACTCGAATCGACCGTTAGGAGATCGTGGCGCTCATCGGCCGCGGTGGAATGGGCGAGGTGTACCGCGCGCGCGACACCGTGTTCAACGTTCGGTTGCCATTAAGTTCCTCACGGGCCTCAACGAGCTCAGCGGGGCCCAATCGCTGCAGGAAGCGCGCGCGGCTTCGGGTCTGAACCACCCCAACATCTGCACGATTTACGAGGTCAATCAGGTTGGCGATCGACCGTTCATCGTAATGGAGCATGTGGACGGCAATACGCTCAGTTCATTGATCGCCGTCGAACCGTGCAGCCTCGAGCAGACCGTGCGCCTTGGAGTTCAAATTGCTGACGCATTGGCTCATGCTCATAGCCACGGAATTGTTCACTGCGATTTGAAAAGCTCCAACATCTTGGTGGGCGCGGACGGTCGTGCAAAGATACTGGATTTCGGCCTGGCCGTTCGCGGAACGGCAGATGACGAAGACCCGACGCGTTCGGATGCGCGTGTATCGGGACAGATCGCCGGAACACTTCCGTATCTCGCGCCAGAAATTGCTAAAGGGTGACGCCGACGACCGCCTGAGCGACATTTGGGCGCTTGGCGTGGTGTTGTACACAATGATAGCGGGCGAGTTGCCCTTCAAAGGCCAGACAGCATTCGAACTCACTGGCGCGATCCTTCACCAATCGCCTGGCGATTTGCCGCCACACATACCAGCGAGCCTGCGTCTGATCGTCAATCGCTGTCTCTCGAAGGAGCGAACGCGCCGGTACCAACGGGCGAGCGAGGTCGCCGCGGCGCTGGAAACTGTCAGCTCGGACGCAGCAGCGAAAAGTCTTGGCCCGATATCGTCGCGAACCCGGAGACCCGCGAACTCGCTTGCCGTCATGCCGCTCACCAACGCAAGTCACGAAGCGGACGCCGAGTATCTCAGCGACGGCATTACCGAGGCGATTATCAACAGTCTTGCGGGCCTGCCGAACCTCAGGATCATTCCACGCAGCACAGTATTTCGTTATAAAGGGCAACACATCGACCCGGTTGCGCTGGGCCGCGAGCTCGATGTCCGATCGGTAGTGACCGGAAGAGTCGAGCAACGTGGCGATACGTTGACGATCGGCGTCGAACTCGTGGACACCGCGAGTCAGTCGCAGGTCTGGGGTGACCGATATCAACGGAGAGTCGCCAATATCTTGGAGATGCAGGAGCAAATCGCATAGCAAATCGTGGAGACGTTACAGATTCCTCGCCACTGGCGATTTGAGAGCGAGCAGGACGAGCAGAAACATCTTGATGCTGCCAATCTCCGCCTGCGAGCGTTCCTGATTGCCATTCTCGATACGGCTGCTCGCCCCGGAGAGCTTTTGTCCCTGCAGTGGAAGGACGTGAACCTGAAACGCCACGAACTGGTGTTTCGGGCGGAAAAGACGAAAACCCGCACGGAGCGTATCCTGCCGATTTCGACTCGACTCCTCGGAACGCTGGAGATGCGGAGATTGGACCCAGCAGGCGAGCCGTTTTCGCCAGATGCTTATGTGTTTGGTGATGCGCTCGGTCGCCGAGTGAAATCCGTTCGGACAGCATGGGAGAATGCCTGCGCGAAGGCAGGGCTGGACGGCGTTCAGCTCCGTGACCTTCGTCACGAGGCAGGGTCACGGTTTGAGGAAGCGGGCGTGCCCGTAACGTTCGTCAGCAAAATCCTCGGGCACACAAACCTGACAACCACGAGCCGCTATCTCAACATCCACCGCCGCGGCCTCCACGCCGCGATGGAAAAACTGGAGCAGCACCGTCCCGCCGTTGCACAAAGCGGACGAAGACGCACAAGCCGGTGTGCCCTTGCCCGACTCCTCGACACCCGCCCAAAAGCCTCGCCTACAATGATTTAGGAATTGGTGCGGAAGAGAGGATTTGAACCTCCACGACCTTGCGGCCACAAGCTCCTGAGGCTTGCGCGTCTGCCAGTTCCGCCACTTCCGCACGAAGGCGAGGGAACATCCGACCGGAATCTTGAATTATATCGGACCCACGCGGATCAGTCGAGCGCGGCCGGTTCGAGGACACTCCGACACGAACCGCGGTCCTCGACCCCCGACACTCTTCGTTTCACATGTTCACCCCGACGACGCGGAACCGCGCGGTTCGCACGCGATAGCGCTTGTTGATGGCAATCGCAAGCAGCGTCATCCGCTCGAGAATTCCAGCCGTCTCGAGGCCGCCGACATCGACCAGCCGCAAGCCCGGAATCCGCCCAAGCACCTCGATCGTCGTCGTCCGTGCCTCGGGAGAGTCGCCGCACACGAACTCGTCGCAGTCGAGCGGCGTGTCGATCCGCGTGAGGACGGCGGCGGGAATGGTCTTCAGCGTGGCGGCCAGCTTGACCTCCGGTGGCAATCGCGCACGAAGGTGTTCCGCCGCGGAGCCTTCCGGCAGGGACTCGATCACCGGTCGACCCTCGACGAAGCTCACGGGTACGGTCAAATCGACGACGAGCGCTCCCGGTCGAAACGCGACGCGATGGCTCGCGACGACGTCAGCGGCACGCGCGAAGGGCACGGCGAGGAAAGTCACGTCGCACGTGTCGATGACCGATTCGTTGGTGGCCGCCTCAAGCGGCAGAGACCGATTCTGATTCGCCAGGCCCGTGACGACCTCGCGCGCGCGATCCAGGTCGCGTGAACCAACGAGTGTGTGAACGCCCGCGGCGGCGAGACGTGTCGCGAGCCCTCGACCTTCGGCTCCCGTTCCGCCGATAATTCCAATTTGCATCAGGAGGAAGTATGGCCCAGATTCCGGAGGAATATCGCGATTTGTTCAGCAAGCCCGCTTTCGCAAATCTCGTGACGCTCATGCCCGACGGAAGTCCGCAGGTGACGCCCGTGTGGTGCGACTTGCAGGATGGCTTCGTGGTCATCAACACTGCGAAGGGACGACTGAAGGATCGCAACATGCGCCGCGATCCTCGCGTCGCGCTCGCGGTGAGCGACCCCGCGAATCCGTATCGATATCTTCAGGTTCGCGGACGCGTGGCCGAGATCACCGAGACTGGCGCCGACAAGCACATCGATCGCATGGCCAAAAAGTACCTCGGGGTCGACAGTTATCCGTATCGGCGGCCCGACGAGGTGCGCGTCATGTACAAAATCCAACCCGACCACGTCCAAGCGTACGGAAGCTGACGGGGGTTGCTGAATGGCGCCTCCTCACGAGGGTCCCGGTTCAGCGCCCGCGGCCGCGGCGAGCGAGCGGCGGAGTCCCCGACGCGCGTTGTTTGCGCGTCGGGGTGCTCGTAGCGAGTCGAGCCGCAGCGAGCGTGGCTGGGGCCCCGCGAGCGCTTAGAAAGGTTCTCGGTTCGGGGTGCTTAAGGTTAAGGTTCTCTACGGTCGATGGGTCGCTCAACACACGTGAGCTTTCGGTAAGGCCTCGGGACGAATCAGATCCGCATACGCACGCGGCAGGAACAAGATGCCGATGAGGCTCCGCGTCGCGACGAACGTCAGGTGCGCGGCGAGGCTGAAGGCGAGCAGGCGCGGTGCCTCCGCGTATGGTCCGAAGAAAAACAACCACGCCGCTTGCGTGGTCCCGAGGCGCGCGATCGTGATCGGCAGCGCGGCCACCATGAAAATCACAGGCAGGAACGCGAGCAGGAGCACGAACGGGATCTGAACGCCGAACGCGCGCGCCGCGACCGCGTGCAGGCAGAGTGAGACGAAGAACATCGGCGCGCGGAGCAGCACGATCTGGCCGTACCGGCGGGCGGGCGCAAGACGGAAGGTGCGAAGCAACGCCCAATCCCGCGGAGCAAACAACCAACGCACCGACGGCGGCGCCTCGCCAGCACGCGCGTAGAGGAACACGATCAGCCAGATGAGCGCGACGGCGGATGGCACCCACACCAGCGCCGGTGGCACTTCCGTCCGAATCTGCAGGATGCCGATCGTCGCCCAGGCGACGAGATGGAGATACTCCGTGAAGACGAGGAACAGGACGGTGCTTCCAAGCTGGAGGAACGGCGATGCGAGCCGGCGGCTGAGATACGCGGCCAGCGCGCCTCGTCCGGCATTCGTGTTGAAGAAGGAAACGATGTAGGACGACGCGCGGGCGGGGAGTAGCTCGCGGTACGTTACCGGACCGTGGAACCAGCGGACCGCGACGGTCAGCACGAGCGCGTCCCAGAAGAAATAGAAGACCGTATTTGGAATCATCGCAGCGAAGAAGAGCCGATAGTCCGCCTGGCCCAGTGCCGCGACGAGGCGTGAAAACGGGATCCGCCGAAACAGGAAAAAGAGAATGACCAGCGTTCCGGTCGCTGCAACCCACCGATTCCGGGCGAGCGTTTTCGAGCCGGACGCCCTCATCTGAACATATCCTCTTCGCGGCGCCGGAGGAGGTCGCGCCCGCTGCTTGCGTCGACGTCGGCGACGCCGAGGCCTGTGCCCTGGACGATCGCGACTGGAATTCCACGCGTCTTTCCCATGACGATCTCGGCTGCAGCTGCGAGCTCATCGGCGACGGCAATCATCGTCGAACTAAGAGATTGTCCGTGCGTATCGCGTGTGCCGCGATAATCGAGGATTGCGCACACTCCGGCAACACCGATGGCGACGTTTGTCTGACCTTCCCTCCAGGGGCGTCCGAACGTATCGGAGATGATGACGCCAATCGACTGCTGCAGTGCGCCCCGCAGCTCGGTGCAGAGCCGCCGCGCGGATGCATCAGGGTCGGTGGGGAGTCGCGCGGCTGCGCCACGCCTGACGTTGGAGGCGTCGACGCCGCTGTTGGCGCAGATGAATCCCTGCTGAGTCTCGGTGATGACCACGCCACGTTCCATGCGCACAACGCGTGTGGCTTCCTGGAGCACGAGCTCGATGACTCGCGGGTCCTTCTTCCAGGTATCAGCCCATTGGCGGGCGATCGCGGACGGCTGAACGTCGTCGAGCCGGACGACGCGGTTCTCGACCTTTGAAACAATTTTCTGCGTATAGACGAAGACGTCGCCGTGCTCGATCCGAAGCCGGGTGCGCTCGATGGCCTCGAGCGTCAGCTTGACGAGATCATCGCCGGGCTGGATTTCGGGAATGCGTTCGAGCCCCACGACGTGCATCGTGGCGGCTGGAGAATGGGTCACAACCGATCATCTTGTCACATGGGCGACGAAACGGCTCTTGGCTGATGGCTCTGTGCTCTAGCCGCGCCCCTCAGGAAGCGACTGCCGGGTAGTGAGTTCGTTCACTGCGTTGTTGGGCGCTCATCGAACTGTACGCGACGACTCTCCGACAGGCCCAAAGCCCAAAGCCAAAAGCCGAAAGCCTGATCTCACGACCATTTCGGCGGCCAGCCGCCGGGCGGCGGAAGGCCGGCGAATCGCTCGAGAGAGAAGAGTGGGTCTGGTGTGGTGTCACCGAGCACCAGGGACGCAACCAGCTCCCCGATCACCGGACCCATCTTGAATCCATGACCCGAACCGCCGCCGACGATCCAGATGTTGGAGGCCCGCGGGTGGCGATCGATGATGAAGTTCGCGTCGGGCGTGCTCTCGTACTGACAGACTTCGGAAGCGATGAGCGGTGCACCATCGAGCTTGGGAAATCGACGCGCGAGAAACGTGCGAGCTGCTATGACGGCATCCTGGCTCGGCGTTCGATCGTCCGCGGTCGGATCCATCACCGGGCCTGGCGTGTCGTAAGCGATCTTGAATCCCCGGTTCGCGTCGCCGGGGATGCCGTAGACGAATTCGCTCGTCGCATCGAGCCACACGGGAAGCGATGGCACGTGATAACGCGCATCACCCGGCGGTGTCCCGAAGTAGAAGACCTCCTGCCGCGTGGGAGTAACGAGCCTTCCAACAGCATCGGGAAAGAGACGGCCGAGCCAGGGCCCGCAGGCAAACACGAAGACCTCTGCTTCGACGGGCGTCCCCTGTATCAGTGCAATGCCGGATGGCCGCGGGCTGTCGACGATTACGGGCTCGCAGACCGCGGCGCGGTCGTACCGCCCACCTGCTGCGATCACGCGTTCGAAAACATGCTCGCAGGCGCGACGTGCGAGGAGGTATCCGGCGTCGGGCTCGAAGTACACCGATGAGATGCCTTCAAAGTCGATCTGCGGATACTTCCGTTGACTCTCATCCCGCGTCAGCTGCTCGATGGCGAATCCGCGTGCGCGCAGTGCCTCCGCCGACGCGTGCCCGAATTCGTCATCGGACCCGAACATCCACAAGACACCGGTTTCGTGGAGCAGGCCCGCGTTCCAGCGCGCGTCGTGCCGCCGCCAGAGATCGAGCGCCCGTACGGCCATTTCGGTGTACACGACGTGGGTACCGTACGTGGCGCGAATCACGCGAGTCTCGCCGCCGGAGCTCGCGCGAACGTTACCGGCGCCCCACGCATCGATCAGCTGAACGGTTGCTCCGCGTCGAAGGAGCTCGAGCGCGGTCCATCCGCCGAAGGCGCCGGCGCCGACGACCGCGACTCGAAACCGCGCTGCCACACCGGAATCATATGTTCATCGCTTGTCCTTTTTGCGCCCGCACATCTGCACGACCTCCGAGAGGCGTTTCACGGATTGGACGGAGATTGTCTTCGCGTCCTCATCGACCACGCCGGTCAGCTCCACGCGATAGCCGACGTCGTCGATCACCGACGGGTGATCCTTGACTTCATACATGGCCTTTGCCTGCTCGCTGATGAACACCGGGGTCGCGCCGTCATTGAGGCATTTCTTGACGCAGACCGTTCCGTTCGGCGAAATATCGCCACTCTTGATCTTCGACGCGGCACAACCCTTGTCCGAGAACCAGCCGGTCCACGTGATCGGGGCTGTCGACGGCTCCACCACTGCGGTCTCGGGACTCGACGCGCTGACGATCAGCGCGATGGCAAACATTGACGTACGAATCATGTGAACCTCCTACTTGTCGCCTTTCACGATCGGGTCGCCCCGTTTCTTCCATTCCTCGTAGCCCCCAACAAGAGCCCAGACGTTCGAGATCCCCTTCTTTCTCAACAAGAGCGCCGCACGGGCGCTCGTCTGTTCGGCCGGTCAGCTGCAGTAGGCGACGAGTTTTTGCGTCTTCCCAGTCCGGGGGACTTCGTCCGCCGGACCCCCTAGCACCGTCGCTCGCGGGGGCCCCTTTGCCCCGCTCCGCTCCGGCGGGGGCGCGCCGTAGGCGCGCCCTTCGACAAGTCCAAGCCTCGCGAGGGTTTCCGGTTTCGCAAGATCTTCGAACGGCATCAACACCGCGCCGGGAAGATGTCCGTCCGCATAACTCTCGGCGTCGCGAACATCCAGGACGAGGACGTTGTTTGATGCAACGAGCCGCTTGAAATCCTCGACACTGATCCGCAGCTCCGGAGCCCTCCACGCTTCGTTCTTCGAGGACCAGATTTCCGCCGCTTCGGTTTCAGCGGTCTTTGGGCTGAGCACGAGGAGCCATTCGTCGTCACCGTCGCCCTGACGTGTCAGGAACGGATCTTCGAGTCGTACTTGCACGAACCCGACCTCGCGCGCGTCCTGCCTGACGAAGTCAACGGCGATTTCGTGCCGGCGTTCCTGCTCCTGGCGCGAGTCGTCCCGGTGTGATTTTGAAATTGGCTCGACGATCACGAGACGGCCGCCAGGCCTCAACGCGGCCTTGAGCTTTGCAAGAATCGCCTGGTGCTCCGCCATCTCGTGATACGCGTTCACGATCAGGGCAGCATCGAGAGTTGCAACAGGAAGGCGGGGATCATCCGACGCACCCTGAACAACCTCGACATTCGACAGGCCTTCTTCGGTCGCGCGCGCGCGCAGCTGATTGACCACGCTCGTTTTGATGTCCACCGCGTAGACTCGCCCCTGCGCGCCCACCGCGCGGGACAGACGGCTGGTGAAGTAGCCGCCGCCCGCGCCGACGTCCGCGACGACGGCTCCCGGCGCCAACGCCATTGCCGCGAAGATCTCGTCGACGCGCTGCCACTGATCGCGCTGGGCTTCCGACCCTCCGCGTGGCCGACTGCTCTGCGCGAGTACGGGTCCTGCGAGCGGTGTGACGATGACGAGGAGGGCAAGGGTCCAACCAGCTTTGCGCGATCTCATATGCCGTCTCCTGTTGCAGGGCTTGCAACCTTGGTGTCCGGCCCGGTGGCCATTCGGGTCGGAATGTACCTGTGTAGACGGCCGGCAAGGTGGAACAGTGGTCAGGTGCCCGTCAGAAATTCGCAAACTTTCGCGGGCCCCTTCGCCCCGCTCCGCTCGTTCGCGTGTTCATCAATCTCTGACATTCCGCTCACGCGTTCCTGACGGTCAGACCGCTCGGGTCCGCCATAGAATGGTGAGGATGCCCGGCCCCCGCAGATCGCGCTCTACCGTCGTCGTGATCCTGCTCGTCGCCGCGCTCGGGATGGCGGCGGTCCTCGCATACGAGGCGCAGCAGGCGGCCCGGTCGCACCGTGCGACTGCCGAGAACGTGCTGCGCGATTACGCGGCGTTCGCCGCGTTCGAGCTGTCGCGCGTGGGACGAGCGGAACTGCTCAACGTCGTTCTTCAGGAGCTGGACGAAGTCCGTCGAGCGGTGAGGCGCGGCGGACTGGAAGCAGCGATTGGCGCCTCTTCACCGGGCGGGAGCGGTTGTGGCTGCGCCTACAAAATCCGCACCGCATTCACTGCATCGTTACCCGACGCGCGGTTCGAGTTCGCCGGCGAGGCGCCCTCGGATCAAATTCGGAACATCCTGACGACTGCGGCGCTCGACGGGATGCGCAATCCGAAAGACTTCACCTGTCCCGCGATGCGCGTCGTGTCGGTCAACGGCGAGCATCTGGCCCTGATTTGGCGACCGGTCCACGACAGCAAAGACGTCCCGGTCGGCATCGTCGGGTTCACGTCGGATACGTCATTCGTCGGGAACGTCATCAGACGAGTGCTGAAGCAGAGCCCGCTGCTGCCTCCATCACTGATGCAGACGGCGAACGCATCGAATGCCGCGCTGCTCGTGCGTGTGGCAACGCCGGAGGGTGCCCCGTTGTTCTCATCGGCGCAGGAGTGGTCCGACTACTCGGCGAGTCAGCAGCTCCAGAAGGATCTGGGCGATCTGAAGCTTTCGGTCGCGCTGCAGAAGGATGTCGCAGCGCGGCTGATCATCGGCGGCCTGCCACGCGAGCGTTTACCGCTGATCCTTGGCCTGCTGACGCTCACTGCCGGCGTGATGTTCGTCGCCTTCGTCCAGCTGCGTCGCGAGGCAGAGTTGTCGCGCCTGCGATCCGATTTCGTGTCGGGCGTGTCGCACGAGCTGCGCACTCCACTCGCACAGATCCGCATGTTCGCGGAGACCTTGCTGCTCGGCCGCGTCCGGTCGGAGCTCGAAGCACGCCGATCGCTCGAGATCATCGGCCGCGAGACGCAACGGCTCGAACAGCTCGTGGAGAATGTGTTGTTGTTCGCACGGGGCGAACGGCGGCCTCAGCACCTGCTGCGTGAACCCACGCGACTCTCGCCGCTCATCACCGATATCGTCGAAAGCTTCGCTCCCGTAGCCGCTGCGCGCCAGTCGCGAGTGACCACGACCTGCGACTACTCGATCGTGGCGGACGTCGATCCCGGCGCGATCCGGCAGATCATGTTGAACCTGCTCGACAACGCAGTGAAGTATGGTCCGGCCGGCCAAACGGTGTCCGTCATTGTGAGGCTCGACGAAGATCGGGTGCAGCTCGTGGTCGAGGATCAGGGACCCGGCATCGATTCGCGCGACGCCGAACGGATCTGGCATCCGTTCGATCGTCTGTCGCGCTCCGCATCGGTCACTGGAGGCACCGGGATTGGCCTCGCCATCGTGCGGCAGCTCACAGCACTCCACGGCGGCCGCGCATGGGTCGAACCCGGCCGGCAGGGTGCTCGCTTCGTCATCGAAATCTCCGGCGCCTGGATCGAGCCGGGTGCTGCGACAGGCGTCGCGTGACGCGCGTCGCGAACGAGCCTGAGCGAGTGAGCCACACGCGCGTCCTCATCGTCGAGGACAACCACGATCTCGCGTTCGGTCTACGCAACAACCTCGAGATCGAGGGATACGCCGTCGACGTTGCCGCCGACGGGCCCTCCGGCCTTTCATCCGCGCGATCGGCCCACCCTGACCTCGTCGTTCTCGACCTGATGCTACCGGGCATGGACGGGTATCGCGTCCTTCGTCAGCTTCGGGACGAGGGGTTGACGATGCCGGTGCTCGTTTTGACTGCGAGAGGTGAGGAGGCGGATAAAGTCCTTGGATTCCGTCTCGGCGCCGACGACTACGTCACGAAGCCTTTTGGTGTACTCGAACTGCTCGCGCGGATCGAGGCGCTCCTGCGACGAAGCCGCGCGTCGTGGGCCGCGCCGCACCATGCCGTCCACCGTTTCGGTGACGTCGAAGTGGAGATGGCAACGCGAACGGTCCGCCGCAGCGGACGTGAGGTGCCGCTGACGCCAATGGAGTTCGACCTGCTGGTCGCACTGCTGCGCCGGCAAGGCGCGCTGGCGTCGAGGCTCGAGCTCCTGTCCGAGGTGTGGGGGCACTCGTCCGCGGTCCTGACACGCACGGTCGATACGCACATCGGTGAGCTCCGGCGCAAGCTGGAAAACGATCCTTCGACGCCGCGGCACATCCTCACGGTCAGGAAAGCGGGATACCGGCTCGCCGTCTGAGACGGCTCTGGGCTCACGACTCAGGGCTTTGGGCGCCGATCCCGAACACCGAATCCCGAACCCTGGCAGCCTAGGCGGGCCACCGCGCTACAGGCAGGATCTATACTCCGGCATGCTCAGTCGCAGATTTGTTGTGAGTTTCGCTCAGATTGTTCTTGCGGGTTCGACGATTTCGATCCCTGCGCAGGAGTCGCCGCAAGTCAGTGCGTCGTTGTTCGCTGAAATGAAATGGCGATCGATCGGCCCGCTGCGTGCGAGCAGAACACGCGCGGCGTCGGGGCATCGGTCGCAGCCTTACACGTTCTACGCGGGCGCGGTGAACGGGGGCGTGTGGAAGACGACCGACGCGGGGCGGACGTGGCAGCCGATCTTCGACGATCAACCGACGAGTTCCATCGGAACAATCGAGGTCGCGCCGTCGGATCCGAACATCATCTATGTCGGCAGCGGGGAGGGATTGCACCGGCCGGACCTCTCGACAGGCGACGGCATCTACAAGTCAACCGATGCGGGAAAGACCTGGACCCACCTGGGCCTGCGCGACGCGCAACAGATCCCGGCGATCGCGATCGATCCTCGCCATCCCGATCGGTTGTTCGTCGCCGCCCTCGGACATCCGTACGGGCCGAACGAGGAGCGCGGGATTTACCGGTCAGCCGACGGCGGGCGCACGTTTCAGAAGGTCCTCTCGAAGGACGAGGACACCGGCAGTAACGACGTGGACATTGACCCGTCGAACCCGAATGTCGTCTACGCCACGATGTGGGAGGAACGTCAGGGACCATGGGAGAACGCCGTCTGGGCCGGCACGAACGGAGGCATCTTCAAGTCGACCGACGGCGGCGGTACATGGACGCAGTTGACGCAGGGGCTTCCGACGGTCGTGCAGGCGAACCTCGCGATCTCGCCTGCGAATCCGAAACGACTGTTTGCGATCGTCGCGGCTTACGAAAAGCCAGGCAGCAGCTCCAGTCGTGGCGCGAGCGGCATTTACCGCAGCGACGATGGCGGCGAGAGCTGGGTGCAGATAACGACCGACAATCGGCCCGCGGCCAGGATTGGAGGCGGCGATCTGCCCGTGCCGATCGCGCATCCGACGAATCCGGACATCGTCATCATTGCGAGTACAGTCTCGTGGAAGTCCATAGATGGCGGGAAGACCTGGGTCCCGTTCAAAGGTGCTCCGGGCGGCGAGGACTATCAGAACGGGTGGATCAATCCCGACAATCCCGACATCATTCTGCTCGCAGCCGATCAGGGCGCCGTCGTATCGCTCAACGGCGGTGAGACGTGGAGCTCGTGGTACAACCAGCCGACCGCCGCCCTATATCACGTCAGCGCCGACAACGCCTTCCCGTATCGCGTCTGCAGCGGGCAGCAGGAGAGCGGTTCGGCGTGCGTGGCGAGCCGCGGCAACTACGGAGCAATTTCGGATCGGGACTGGCTGCCCGTCGGTGTCGACGAGTACGGCTACGTCGCTCCGGATCCGCTCGACCCAGACATCGTCTACGGCGGCCGAAGCGTGACCCGATTCAATCGTCGAACGGGACAGGTCTCGACCGTAGGCCCGGTTGGCGGACGTGGAGGTGTGCCCGGCGCGCCGGGTAACTACCGTCAGGTCCGGACGATGCCCGTTGTGTTTTCGGAAGTCGACAGACGCACGCTGTTCTTCGCGAACAACGTTCTTTGGAAGACGATCGACGGCGGCATCCACTGGACGAAGATCAGCCCCGACCTCACCCGCGAGACCTGGGAGCCACCGAAGAGCATCGGCAAGTATCTCGATCAGCCGGATGTACGGTCCTCACAACGCGGCGTCATCTACACGGTGGCGCCTTCGTACAAGGAGATCAATCACATCTGGGTCGGCACCGACGACGGGTTGATCCATGTGACCGCCGACGGAGGCGCAACCTGGAGGAATGTCACGCCACCGGCGCTGAGTCCGTGGGCGAAGGTTTCCGTGATTGATGCCGGCCGTTTCGACCCGCTCACGGCGTATGCGGCCGTGAACACGATTCGACTCGACGATCTGCGGCCGCACATCTTCTGCACGCACGATGGAGGCAAGACGTGGACCGAAATCGCGCACGGTATTCCGGCGGGAGAGACCGTGAATGCCGTTCGGGAGGATCCGAAGCGGAAAGGATTGCTCTTTGCAGGCACCGAGCGCGGCGTCTACGTGTCGTTCGACGATGGGAACGCGTGGCAGTCGCTTCGACTGAACATGCCGGCGACATCGGTACGCGACATCATCGTCAAAGACGACGACCTGGTTGCCGCGACGCACGGTCGGGGATTCTGGATCCTCGACGACATCACCCCACTCAGACAGATTCAGATCGGCACCGCAGATGAGGATGTGGTGCTTTTCAAGCCGACTACGGCGTGGCGCGTGAGATGGAACACCAGCACGGACATGCCGTGGCCAAAGGAGGAGCCGACAGGAACGAATACGCTGGATGGCGCGATCATCAACTACTACCTGCGGTCGAATGCCACGGACGCGGTTACGCTCGAAATCGTGCAGCAGGACGGACGGGTCGTTCGCCGCTATTCGAGCACGGATGCGGTTATCGCGATTCCCGATCCTCCGAACGCGCCCTGGCCGGTGTATTGGTATCGCCCACCGCAGCGGCTCGCGACGACAACGGGAATGCACCGGTTCCTGTGGGACGTCCACTACCAGCCGCTCGCAACGGGCAGCGGCGCCGCCGGACTCGGGACCGTGCCGACGCAACTCCCAATTCAGGCCATTCCGTACAACTCGCCGACGGCAGCAACGACACCATGGGTGGCGCCAGGCACATACACGGTCAAGCTGACGGTGAACGGGAGGCCGTACACGCAGCCAATCGTCGTGAAGCAGGATCCACGCGTGAAGACGCCAGCGCCGACGATGCAGCAGGTGTACACGTTGACGAAGAGCATGTACTTCGGCGCGGCCGATGCGCAGAACGCGGCGATGAAGCTCAGCGCAATCCGCGATCAACTGACGAAGCTGCAGGCTCAGGGCGCGACGGCACAGGCGATCGCAGCGTTCGAGAAGAAGGCGGCCGCGCTCGAAGGCACGAGGGCCGGTGGACGTGGAGGGCGCGGTGGTGGTCTCGAAGGCGGCGGACGCGGTCGCGCCGGACGAGGCGAGACGCCGCCGCAAGCCGGAGGTCAACCAGCCGGTGCCGGGCGCGGCGCGACGCCTTCCGCGGGACCAGTGGACACGCTCTGGGGCCTGAGCAGCTTGCTGAGCGGGTTGATGAATGCGATGCAGGCCGCCGATGTCGCGCCGACGGCCAACACACTTGCAGCGGTCACGGCTGCACAGCAGGATGCGGCACGCGTGATGGCGCAGTGGAACGCGTTGCACACGGTTGACTTGCCTGCACTGAATGCTTCGCTGCGGGGAGCGGGGTTAGCGGCAATCGAGCTGAAATGAGCCGCCATCGGAGGAGACGGAGTTCGCGGAAAAAGCATTCACCGCGGAGTCACGACGTTCACGCAGCATTCCTTTAGATCTCTTTTCTCCGTGTGCTCCGTGCCTCGGCGGTAGAAGGTTTGTCCGTGTCATCCGTCTCCTCCGAGATCTCCCGCAGGCTCACTGAGGCCAGCCCGTCTGCGGCAACCCGGGCACGATCCTCAGCGCGTTCTTGTAATAGAGCTTCTTCAACACCTCATCGCTCAGGCCCATGCCGTACATCTTGTACATCGCGTGATAGTTGCGGTAGTAGTCGAAGTACTCGTCGTTGGTCTCGAACACGCGCCAGTAGTAGGGATACTCACTGGGCTCGTACGCATCCTTGCCGAACAGCACGCGATCCTGGTACTTCGTGAAGAACTCGCGTGAACCGCGCGGCTGGCGGCCGAACTCGTAGAGAACGGCGCCGACCTCGAAGTTGACGTTCGGCAGCTTGTCGAGTATCTGCGCGGCACGTCCGAGATCGTTGCCGCGCCACGCGAAGTGCGCGGCGATATATCGAGTGTTTGGATTGCGCGCGAACATCCGTTCCTGTTCACCCATCAGCTCCTCGAAGCTCGGGAACTGATCCTGCGGGTAACGGCGGCCGGGGAACAGCGCCAGCTCGAGCCAGCGCTCGTTCTTGTAGTCCATCGGCGCGAAGAACTGCGCGGGGTCCGCGGTGTGAATCAGCACCGGGATGTTGAGCCGCGTGCACGTCTGCCAGACGGGATCGAGATCCGGGTCGTCGACCTTGAGCCGTGATCCGTCGGCCTTCCTGCTGCGAAGGCCAAGGTCCTTGAAGACCTTCAGCCCGATCGCGCCGTCCTTGACCGCCTGTTCGAGGCCTGCGACTTCCCGCTCCTTCCAGCCCGGACCGCCTGCGCCGTCCCAGTTCACGTTCGCGAACAACCGGAACCGGTCGGCGTACTTGCTCGCTCGAATCGCTTCGACACCTTGTTTCAATCGATCGCTGCTGCCGCCACTGAGGTTCACGAGCACTCGCAAGTTCAGCGCGTCGAGCTCCTTGACGAGTCGTTCGACGTTCTCCGCCGTGATGCGCTGGTGGCTATGGATGTCGACAACCGGAAACTTCGCGCGCGGCCTGAGGTGCTCCTCCGCGACAACCGTGGACCGCGGATGGTAATCGAGGATACTCGGTGGCGGCATCTCGGGTTTCTGACATCGTCCTGGCCGAACCTCGGTCGTTCCGGTCGGACATTCCTCTCCGGGCTGGATTGCTTGCCCCGGCTCGCCCCGCCCCCGCTGGGCGAGGGCCACGCCAGTCAGGACCAGCAGCAGCATGAGACCAATCGCATATGAGGCTTTCGCTGTGCGCATTTTTCCTCCGCCGAAAAAAGGGGGCTGTGCCGTCGCCAGCGCCAGTCTAGCAGGCCGTTGGAAAGAGACGGCCTGATGCGATCGTGCGAATCGTGGTTGCGGATCGATTCGTGCTCGGGCACTATGGAGATCTCCCGCGAGAATTGAAGATTCGGCCAGAGATCGCGCGCACAGCACCTGGTGCGCTCACGATTGTGTAATGGGGTGTCTCATAGTGTCACATCGTGCTTCTTTCATCGCGATGATGGTGGCGCTGGTGGTTCCGGTTACGTTTGCGAGACAGGAGCCCGGGATCCCCGCTGCCCCGCCTTTGCGCGCTGGGGTGGAGGAGCCGCGGGCCACGTTCCGGTCGTCGGCGGACCTCGTGTCCGTTGCGGTCGTCGTACGCGACAATGACGGCCGGCTCGTGACCGGACTGAAAGCCGACGACTTCGAGATCCTCGATCGCGGAGAGAAACGCCCGATCGTCAACTTCGACCGCGGACAGCAGGCGGACGCCCGGATGGCGCTGCTCGTGGACAGCAGCGGCAGCATGGCGACGGGTCTCAAGCGCGATCGGGCGAAGCTTGCGGCGGACTTCCTGATTGCGGGATTCAACGACGGCGACGCCGCGAGCGTCTTCGCCTTCGATTCCGACGTCCGACAGCTCACCTCGTTCACCAGGAATGCTGATACGCTGCGGCGCGCGGTTGCGGGCGTTGTCCCCTTCGGTTCGACGTGCCTGTACGATGCGATTCTCGGCACGATTCAAAAGGTGAAGGATGAAACGCCACGGACGCGAGCGCTGGTCCTGCTGACCGATGGTGTCGACACGGCCAGCGTGCGGACCGCACACGACGCCGCGACTGCTGCAGCCTCGCTCGATCTGCCGGTCTACGTGCTTGGCGTCGACAACCTGCCGGGCGCCGAACCCAGCAGCAAGCCAACGTCCATGACGGAATCAGAGTCCACGCTGAGCCTCGGAGAGTTGGCGCGCCGGACGGGTGGCCTGGCCACTGAAGCGGCTGCTCCTGCGCAGCTCAGCATCGTGACCCGGACCATTCTCGCCGAGCTCCACTCGCAGTACGTGATCGCATTCGCCGCCGGAACGGAACCAGGATGGCATCCGCTGACGGTGAAGGTACGGAAGGGTCGTTCCACCGCGCGGTCTCGCGACGGCTACGTGGTCCACTGAGGGTGGCGGGATTCGGGGTTCGGGACTCGCGATTCTTTTCCGGCTGAAAGGTCGGAGCTACTCTGAGCAGCGACTGAGCCATCTTTTCTCGATGCGCGTGGAGCCCCGCCGCCACGCGCTTCGCGCGACGGCCTTACGGCTTTGCCGCCCGCCGATGAACTGACGCCGGCGGGCCGCCTGGCGAGCGTAATCTGTCGTCAAGCTGGCGACCCACGAATCAGCGAACCGCCCGAACCACCGAACCACCGAACTACCGGCCGCGGCCCCGGCCCCCGGTCCCCCCGGCCCCCGGTCCCGGGCCCCCGGCCAGCTATACTCGAACAATTGGGTGAGGAGGCGTGTTGTGGCAGTCAGACGCGGCGTGGTGCTCGTCATCGTGCTCATTCTTGCAGCGGTCGTCGCGTCGGCGGCCGGACTGATTCTTACCGCGGTGCTCGTCACGCGAGAGCCGCGCATCGTGAGTAATTCGACACTCGTTCTGCGGGTCAACGGCGATCTGCAGGAGATCGAGCCGGCGGGGGTGCTCGGGCAATTCTTCGAAGCCCCTGCCACCGTGCGATCGATCGTCGAGGCGCTTCGGAAGGCGAAGGTCGACAACCGGATCGCGAGTGTCGTCATTCGGCCGACGAGCGCAGGGGCGCTCTGGGGCAAGGTCCAGGAGATCCGCGAGGCGATTCTCGATTTCAAGCGCTCGAGAAAACCGATCATCGCGTATCTCGAGCAGGGCGGCGAGCAGGAGTTCTATCTTGCGAGCGCGTGCGACAAAGTCTTCCTGATGCCGACGGCGTCCCTCGATCTCACCGGCATCGCGAGCTACGAGCTGTTCCTGCGCGGAACGCTCGACAAGATCGGCGCCTATCCAGACGCGCTGCACATCGGCGACTACAAAACAGCGTCGAACGTTTACACGGAACGCACCTATACGCCCGCGCACCGCGAGATGGCGGAATCACTCAACAACGATCTGTACGAGCAGCTGATTCGAGGCATTGCCGATGGCCGCCATCGATCCGACGCGGAGGTGCGGCGCCTTCTCGACCATGGGCCGTTTCTGCCCGAGGACGCCGTACGTGCCGGGCTCATCGACGATGTGGCGTACGAGGACGAGCTCGACGACAAGGTTCGGCTGGCTCGCGGCAGCGTGAAATTCGTGGAGCAGAACGAGTATCGCAACGTGAGCCTTGCGTCGCTCGGCCTGAACACGGGGCAGCGGATCGCGGTCATTCACGCGGTCGGTCTGATCAGCACCGGCCGCAGCAGTTACGACTGGCCGGGGGACGTTGTCGGGTCGGACACGATTGTCGACTACCTCCGTCGGGCGCGGGCTGACCGATCGATCAAGGCAATCGTGCTTCGGGTCGACAGCCCGGGTGGATCGGCCATCGCCTCCGATGTCATCTGGCGGGAAGTGATGCTGACGCGCAGCCAGAAGCCGGTGATTGCGTCGATGTCCGACGTGGCGGCGTCTGGTGGGTACTACATCGCGATGCCCGCCCACGCGATCGTCGCCGAGCCGGCGACGCTGACCGGCTCCATCGGCGTCGTGATGGTCAAGTTCGTCGTCGACGGCACGATGAAGAAGCTTGGCTTGAACCTGGAGCACGTGCACCAGGGACGATACGCGGATTTGTACTCACCGGTCAGGCCGTTTTCCGCGGAGGAGCGCGCGAAAGTGGAAGAGCAGATGCAGGCGACCTACGACGCGTTCGTCGAGAAGGCGGCAGAGGGGCGCAACACGACACCAGAGCGGATCGACGCGATCGCCCAGGGGCGCGTGTGGACGGGCCGACAGGCGAAGCAGCTCGGTCTCGTCGACGAGCTCGGCGGACTGGAACGCGCGCTCGCGCTTGCGAAGCAGCGCGCGAGGATTCCGCAGGACGCGGAAGTCCAGATCGTCGTGTACCCGCCGCGGAAATCGATCTACGAGATCGTTAGCAACCCGTTCGGCCGTTCGGAGGATGGCGCAACGCTCGCGGGACTGCTCGGTTTCCGCGACCCACGCGCGCTGCAGGCGCTGACGGCGCCGATCCGAGTCTTCCGACGCGGAGAGCCGTTGGCGCTGATGCCGAATGTGTTCGTGAGATGAGCGCCCTCTCAGGACGCTGAGGAGACCGGGGCCACGGACAAACCTTTCACTCCGCCTTCTTCGTTCGCGGGCGCAGGGTCACGCGATGACCTGCGCCAGCGTCTCTCTATTAATCGTGATCCGCATCCGTTCGCGGGCCTTGGTCATGTAGGCCCCGAAGAAGCGATTGCGTTGCTCGTTCAGCAGCTCGGTCTTGACCGTATCCTTCCCTTTCGCAAGCTCCTCGTCGGTAACCGCTTTCTTCTCGAGCACCTTGACGATTGCCGCGCCGTTGTCGGTCACGATCGGGTGGCTGATGCCCCCGACGGGCAGGCTGAACGCCGCTGTGTCGACCGCCGGACTGACACCAAGGTCACCGACCGGCGCGCCGCGCGCGATCAGGTCCGTCGTCTTGACCTCGAGGCCTGCAGCTTTCGCCACCGCGGTGAAATCGCCCTTCTCGAGCTGCGGCGCCAGCGACGTGGCTTTTTGTCGCGCAAGATCGAGCGCCTTCTTCTTCAGCAGATCTTCGCGGACGCGGCCCTTCACTTCTTCAAGCGTCGCATCGCGCGCGTCCTGACGCCCGGTGACCGTAATGAACGCGATTCCCTGTGGCGTACGGATCCCCTCGCTCACTTCACCTTCCTTCATCTCAAAGGCGCGTGATGCGATGGCCGGGGCCATGCCCAAACCGGCGATTGGCTCCTCTCGCGCGAAGAATCCTGAATCGTTCACGGCGAGCCCGCGCGCCTTGGCCACGGTATCGAGATCCGACGGCGTCTTCAGTTTTCCCGCGAGATCGTCGGCGGTGCGCTGGGCTTCCGACTGCGCTCGATCCCATTTCAGCTGATCTTCGATTTGCCCGCGAACTTCCTCGAGCGTCCGTTTCGTGGCTGGCTTCTTGTCGACGACCTTGATGATGTGGAAGCCGTACTGTGACTTCACGAGATCGCTGATCTGTCCCGGCTGGAGCGAAAACGCCACTTTATCGAACTCGGGGACCATCTGGCCTTTCGAGAAGAAGTCCAGGTCGCCGCCCTTCTTCGCGCTGCCCTCGTCTTCGGAGAACTTCGTCGCAAGTTGTACGAAGTCCTCACCCGCCTTCACCTTCGCGAGCAGGTCCTCCGCCTGCTTCTTGACTGCGGCTTCGTCCTTCCCTTCGGTCTTCAGCAGGATGTGGCTGGCGCGCACCTGCTCCGGCGTCGTGTACTGCTGCTCGTTGTCCTGGTAGTAGCGAGTCACGTCTTCAGGAGTAATCTTCGTCCGATCGCGAATGGCCTGAGTATCGATCAGCGCGTAGCGAATCTTCCGCTTCTCGGGCAGACGGTAGTCCGTCTTGCGCTCGTTGAAATGCGCGCTGACTTCCGCGTCGGTCACGGTTGCGCCTTCGCGAAACTTGTCCGCGGCGAACGAAAGCACCGCGAGCTTCACCTTCTCGTTTCGCCGCTTGAACTCTGAGGTGACATCCTTGTCGGTGACGGTTACCCAGTCGGTGAGCGCACCCTGCAGCTTCGCGAGCACGATGCTGCGACGGACCTGGTCCTCGAACTCCGCCGGACGCATCGGCGGATCCGAGGACAACAGAATCTGCTGATACCGGTGGTCGCCAATGAATTGTCCGTTCTCCTGGAACCCCGGCAACGCCAGAATCCGTGCCCGCACCTCGTCGTCGCTCGCAGTGATCCCCAAGCGGTCCGCTTCGACCAGCTGTGCCTCCTCCTCGATCATCTGCTGCACGATCCGTTGATCGATGCCGAGTTGTTTGAGGAGTTTTTCGTCGACGTTACCGCCGTACGCGCGACGGTAGTCTTGCATCTGTCGCTGATAGATACGGCGGAATCGCGCGACGGTGATCTCGCGCCCCTCGACGCTGGCCACCACGTCGCGCATGCCGGCGCCGGCTGCCTGGTTGCGCAGGAAGTTCGGGATATAGAGAAGAATGAACGCAACGACCACAATCGCAAGGCTCCATTTGAGCCAGTTCTTGTGGCGTCGCATCCCGTCGAGCATGGTCATGGTTCGATAGCCTTGTTGAAGTACCCGAAGCGTGTCTGGACTCTTGGGCCGGGCGTCGTTTCTATCTCACCGCGCACACTCCGCACGGCGGGCACCCCGGCTCCCGCCCCAAGCGCGCACGATACGCGCAGCACGGGCCCCGATTCGACGCTGAAAATGTCCATTATGCCTCATTCCTCACTCGCTCGCTTTGCTCGCTCCGAGCCACCCTCGGGCTTATTGGGGATTCGGTGTTGGGGCTCGCGATTCGATTCTCGGCATAGCTCGCTTCACAAAAATGCGCGGTGGCCCGCTGTTCGGGACGCGGGAAGTCCAAGGCGACATGCGCAGATTCGTAACCCACCAGCGCTCGAGGCTCGGTTACAGAATTGACATTGACGAATCAGGACGGGACGCAAGCTCGACGTCTGGCCGACTAGGCGTGCGAGCCGGATCGCTCTGAGAACCGTGCGCCCCGGACCTGCGCCGCTTTGCGATGCGCGAGATCCCGGGCATGAATCCGCGAACCGCGATTGCAGGTCCCGAACGCCCAGTCCCGAGCCCCGAAACGCGGTGCTGGCGTTGGGATTGCAAACCAGGACGGCTCAGCGGCTGTGTTAATATTTGCGTAGCACAGAAGGACTTAGAAGGAATCTCGCCATTCGCAATGGGACGCAGAGCCGATTGACGCGGACTGGTCGGCAGTCTGGCGCCCGTCCATCGCTCAGGAACAGTGTGCCATCGAGCCGACGCGATCTGGCGGACCGGCTGCGGTCCGCGCAGCCGACGCTTCGACGCACGCTGACGCGTGCCGAGGTCCTCACCCGACTGATCCGGGCGGTGAACTCCAGTTTGGATCCCGAGCGTGTTGCGGAAGCCATCGTTTCGCAGGTCGCCGAGTGGGTGCCGGTGCCAGCCTGGCTGGTGCTCGTCATCGACGATGCGGGGCGGACGCGTGCGATGGGAGGCCGCGGGCTCACGTCCGAACTCGAAGCGACCGCGCATGCGGTCGGTGGATGGGTGATGGGGCATCGGGCGGTGTTCAGCACTGCCGACGCGTCGGCGGATCGCCGTGCGCCGCGGTTTGGGGGTGATCTGGCGCCCGTATCGGCGATCGGCTTTCCACTCGAGTGTCGTGGACGCACGCTCGGAGCGCTCGTTGCACTCGATTCAGCGGCGTCGGCCCGAGAGCCCAGACTCCTCTCAGGTACGCTGGATGCGTTGCTGGCGATAATCGAGCCTGGCTCGATTGCGCTCGACAACGCGTTGCGCCTGCAGCGTGCCGAAGCGCTCTCGGTCACCGACGATCTGACGCAGCTGTACAACTCGCGATACCTCTCGCAGGTGTTGCGACGCGAGACGAAGCGCGCCTTGCGCAGCGCCCGTCCGCTCTCGCTGCTCTTCGTCGATCTCGATGGATTCAAGTCCGTCAACGATACGCACGGGCACCTGTTCGGGAGCCGCGCGCTCGTCGAGGCGGCGGGCGTGATCCGCACGAGCGCGCGCGAGACCGACGTTGTCGCTCGTTATGGCGGTGACGAGTTCGCGCTCGTACTCCCCGAGACGGGCAGAGAGGGTGCGCTGGCGGTCGGCGAGCGCATCCGCGAACGCATCGCCGATTTCCATTTCCTCGACAGTCAGGGGTTGGACGTTCGGCTGACCGTTTCAATCGGCCTCGCGACGATGCCCGATGTCGCGATGACATCGGAAGGGCTCATTCAAGCGGCCGATGACGCGATGTATCACATCAAGGCCGTTGGCAAGAATGGGATCCATGTTGCCGAGCACGTCGAAAGTCCGAAGTAAGAAGAATGTCGTTACCAGGAAGGCTGGTACTTCGTACTTCGAACTTGATCGTTCTTACTTGCTAGGAGTTGCGGTTTGAGTTTGCGTTCGCTGTTCTCTCTCTTCTCGAGCGACCTCGCCATCGATCTCGGTACGGCGAACACGTGCGTGTACGCGCGTGGAAAGGGCATCGTCGTCAACGAGCCGTCGATCGTGGCGATCAACAAGGTCAACGGACGCATCGAAGCCGTTGGTAAGGACGCCAAGGACATGCTCGGCCGGACGCCCGGCAACATCGTGGCCATCAAGCCGATGAAGGACGGTGTCATTGCGGACTTCGAGGTCACCGAGAAGATGCTGACCTACTTCATCAAGAAGGCCCACAACCGGAACGTTTGGGTGCGGCCGCGGATCGTGATCGGCGTGCCCTCCGAAATCACTCAGGTCGAGAAGCGCGCCGTCAAGGACAGCGCGTACCGGGCGAAGGCGAGCGAGGTGCATCTGGTCGAGGAAGCGATGGCCGCCGCAATTGGTGCAGGCATGCCGATCACGGAGCCGTCGGGCAACATGATCGTCGACATCGGCGGCGGGACGACCGATATCGCCGTCATCTCACTCGCCGGCATCGTCTACAGCAAGGCCGTTCGGGTAGCGGGCAACGAAATGGATGAGGCAATCATCCAGTACATCAAGAAGACCTACAACCTGCTGATCGGCGAGCGTACGGCCGAAGCGATCAAGATGGAGGTGGGATCCGCGTACCCGCTCGACGAGCGCATGACGATGGAGATCAAGGGGCGGCATCTGATCGAAGGCGTCCCGAAGACGATCACGATCAGCGACGAGGAGATCCGCGAAGCACTCGCCGAGACCGTGAACGTCATCGTCGACTCGGTGAGAGTCGCACTCGAGCGGACGCCGCCAGAGTTGTCCGCGGACATCGTCGATCGCGGGATCGTGCTGACGGGCGGCGGATCGCTGCTGAAGAATCTCGACAAGCGGTTGCGCGAGGAGACCGGGTTGCCGCTCGCAATGGCAGAAGACCCGCTGTCGTCGGTCGTGCTTGGCGCGGGGAAGATGCTGTCGGACTTCAATTTGTTGAGGAAGATATCGATCGATTGATCGGCCGGGGTTCGGGGCTCGGGATTCGGGGCTCGAAGAGATTCCTATCCCCTGTCTCGCGAGCCTTTTGACGAGCAGGTGGCGAACCCCGAACCCCGAATCCCGAACCCCGGTTGCGTAAAGAATGCTCGAGATTCCACAACAGCGGCCATCCGTTCTCCGGCAGCGCACCGGCGTGCTGTTCGTGATGGCGCTCTTCGGCCATCTCATCCTGATCTCAGCGCAGGTGCAGTCGAAGTCAGGCGTGCCGGTCCTCGAATCGGTGACGTTCGGCGCATTCTCCCGGGTGCAGCGCGCGACGACGGCCGTGTTCGACGGAGTCCGGAACGTCTGGGGCAACTACGTCGGCCTGCGCGGCGCGCGTGCGGAGAACGAATCGCTTCGCAAGCAGGTGGCCGACCTGGAAGTCCGATTGCAGGAGCAACGGGCGCTTGCTGCGCAGTCGGTCAGGTTGAAGGAGTTGCTGGACCTGCGAACGAGCGTCTCGTTTCCGACCGTCGCCGCGGAAGTCATCGCCGGCAATCCGATTCCAGGGATGCTGACGGTGACGATCGACCGCGGAACGGCTGAAGGCGTTCAGGCGAACATGGCCGTCATCGCACCGAAGGGCATTGTCGGGCGCATCGTCGGCCGGCCCGCGGCGCGTGCAGCGAAGGTGCAACTCATCATCGATCACGACGCGGCAGCCGGAGCGTTGTGCGAGCGATCACGGTCGGGAGGCCTCGTCGTTGGCGCCGACGCGGATCCGCCGCTACGCATGGAATTCGTCCCGAACGTCGCGGACATCGTCGCAGGAGACGAGATCGTCACGTCAGGCGTGGACGGCGTGTATCCGAAGGGACTGGCGATCGGCCGCGTCGAGAAATCCGAGCGCGGCGCCGGATTGTATCGCGCGGTGACCGTCCGTCCGGCTGTGGACTTCTCGAGTCTCGAGCAGGTGCTGGTCGTGCTCGTTCCCGCGCACGGGGCGACGCCGGGGCCGCCGCCGCCGGCAATCTCGGGTGGGAACGGGACGCCGAAATGAGGACGGCGGGCGTCCTTCTGGCGCTGATTGCCGCCGTCGCGCTGCAGACCGCGCTCGCAAGACTGACGATCGGTGGAACGACAGCAGTGGATCTCGTGCTCGTCGTCGTCGTGTACGTCGCGCTGGCATTCGGCGCGGTGCCCGGCCTCGTGGCGGGTTCGCTCGGCGGGATCATCCAGGACGCTCTCGCCGGGGGCGTCGTTGGCATCGGGGGGTTCGCGAAAACGCTCGTCGGGTTCGTGGTTGGCCTCCTCGGCGCGCAGTTCATCGTGTCTCAGCCGTTGCCGCGGTTCATCATGTTCGTTGGTGCGACCGTGGTCCACGGGGCGTGCTTCGAAGCGTTGTATGCGGTGGTGCAATCGCGGCCGTTCCGCGTGAACTACTCGGTCACGCTCACGCAGGCGGCGGTCAATGCGGTGATTGGCGTGCTGGCGTTCTGGTTCGTGGAAAAGGGCCCCGGGCTGTTCCAGCGCCGCCGCACGCGCGGCGCGACGCTCAGTCGGCGGCATTATTAGGAGGGATGGAGGTCCGGCGGGGCGAAGCCCCCCGGGTTGCGGAATGTCTAATACCACTCCGATTAATCCCGACGATCGGCGCCACCTCGCCTTCCGTTTGTCGGTGATTCAATACGTCGTCGTAGGCGCGTTCTCGCTGCTGGCCGTGGGCTTCTGGGTCTTTCAGGTCGCGCAGCACCAGAAGTTCCAGGTCATGGCCGAGAACAACCATACGCGGCGACTGCCGCTGCCTGCACCGCGCGGCCAGCTCGTCGATCGGTACGGCACGATCCTCGTCGACAACCAGAACACCTACAACATCGCGCTGGTTCGCGAACAGACGAAGAACCTGGACGAGACGCTGCAGCTGCTTGCCGAGGCGACCGGCGTCAGCGAGGACGCGCTGCGTGAGACGATCGCGCGGCGGCGCCGCGAGCCGAGCTATCGACCGATCGTCCTCATCGAGAACGCCTCATTCGCTCAGGTCGCCGCGGTGCGCGTGCGACAGTGGGAGCTGCCTGGCATCATCGATCAGCGGGTGCCGGCGCGAAAGTATCCGGGAAGCGATCTGGCGGCGCATCTCTTCGGGTACGTGAGCGAAATCAGCGAAACGCAGCTCGCCCGGACCGAGTACGCCGGCATCGAACCGGGCACCATGATCGGACAGGCAGGCGTGGAGCAGGCCTACAACAAGCTGCTGATGGGCGCCGATGGCGAGCGAACCGTGGTGGTCAACAGCGTCGGCCGGGAGATTCACGAGGTCGACAAGGCGAAGCGCGACCCGCTCGAAGGACGTCGGCTGCAGCTGACGATCGACGCGGACGTACAGAAAGCCATCGAGGATGGCTTCAATGCATCGGGCTTCAACGGCGCTGCCGTGGTGCTCGATCCGAGGAATGGCGAAGTGCTCGGCTTCACCAGCCGGCCGGCGTACGATCCGAATGCGTTCGCCGGAGGAATCGATCGCGCGACCTGGGCCGCGCTCAACACCGATGATTTGAAACCGCTGCAGAACCGTGCGCTCCAGGGCCGGTACTCGCCGGGTTCCACGTTCAAGATGGCCGTCGGCCTCGCCGGCCTCGAAGAGGGCGTCATCAATCCAAGCTTCAGCGTGTTCTGCGCCGGCGGAGCAAACTTCTACGGCCGGCGCTTTGCGTGCTGGAAGAAGGGCGGGCACGGCACCGTCGATCTGCGCCACGCCATCGAACAATCGTGCGACGTCTACTTCTACACCGTCGGCAACATGCTGGGGGTCGATCGGATTCACAAGTGGGCGACGCTCTTCGGCCTCGGCGTCAAATCGAACATCGACCTGCCAAACGAGCTGCAGGGACTCGTTCCGTCCACGGAGTGGAAGGAAAAGAACACGAAAGAGAAGAAGTGGTACGCCGGTGAAACGATCTCGGTGGCGATCGGGCAGGGACAGGTTTCGGTGACGCCCGTGTCGCTGGCCGTCTACACCGCCACGCTCGCCAACGGCGGGACGCGAGTGACGCCGCATCTGCTCAAGGCGGTCGACGAGGGCAACGGCTGGAAGACGATGCCAACGCCCGAACCGCAGTCGAAGATCGATGTCTCGATGGAAAAGCTCCAGGCGATCCGCGATGGCATGTGGCTCGTCGTGAACGGCGGCAGCGGCACCGCCAGGCGAGCCGCTATCCCGGGCAAGGACGTGTGCGGGAAGACCGGTACGGCGCAGGTGATCTCGAACCAGGGCCGCGCCGCAGCCAGGACCACGAAGAACCTTCGCGACCACGGCATGTTCACGTTCTTCGCGCCGCGCGATAATCCGGAAATCGCCGGCGTCGTGTTTCTCGAGCACGGGATCCACAGCGCCAACGCCGCGTCGGTCGCACGGCACGTCCTGGCCACCTACTTCGCGAAGAAGGACGGGCAGCCGCTTCCGCCTCCGCCGACGACCGAGGACCTGAAGCTCGATTTGTCGGATCCGCTGGCGCGCCGCGCCGCCGCGGCGGCCACCGGCGATCACAACTGACGAATGTTCGAACGCCGACTGTTCTTCCACGTCGACTGGCTGTTGCTCGCCGCAATCCTGGCGACTGCCGCGATTGGCATTGCCATGATCTACAGCACGACGTACGTGACGCTTCCGGACGGGAGTGGCCACGCCGGTCCGCAGGTGCGGACGCAGGTGTACGCGCTTATCATCGGGCTGGTCGCTCTCGTCATCTGCCTCACGGTCGACTATCGCATGCTGGCGGAGCATTCCCTCGTCCTCTACGGCGGCCTGTTGCTTCTCCTGCTGTTCGTGCTGGTCAAGGGATCGACGCAGATGGGCGCACAGCGGTGGATTCCGCTGGGACCGTTCAATCTTCAGCCCTCCGAATTCGGCAGGATGACTGTGGCGTTGATTCTGGCGATGTACTTCGGGGAGAATCGGCGCGGCGCCCGCAACACGAGCGATCTCGCGATCGGCGGAATGTTCACGGTCGTGCCGCTGCTGCTCATTGCGAAACAGCCGGACCTGGGCACCGCCGTCACGCTTCTTCCGGTGTTCCTGGGCGTGGCGTACCTGGCGGGCCTCCGGGTCAAGCTGCTCGGCGTCATTGCGCTCGTGGCCGTTCTGATGGCGCCCGTGGCGTGGCAGTTCGCGCTGAAGGATTATCAGAAGAACCGAATCACGACGTTCCTGGATCCCGAAAAGGATCCTCGTGGCGATGGGTATCAGCAGATTCAAGCCCGGATTACCGTCGGGTCGGGAGGCCTGAGAGGCAAGGGCTTTCTCGGCGGAACCCAGGGCCAGTACAAGTTTCTGCCGGTGGCGCACAACGACTTCATTTTTTCGGTGCTGGCCGAGGAGCAGGGGTTCCTGGGCGTGCTCGTCGTGCTCGGCCTGTATCTGTTCGTGATCGTGCGATCGCTCGAAGCGGCCCGGCTCTCGAAGGACCGGGTCGGGTCGTATCTCGTGGGAGGCATCATCGCAGGGTTTTCGTTTCAGGTGATTTACAACGTCGCGATGTCGGCGGGCCTTGCGCCTGTCAAGGGCATCACGCTGCCGTTGATGAGTTACGGCGGCTCGTCCATCATCGCGTCGCTGGCATCCTTCGGCCTCATCCTCAACGTGAGGATGAGGCGGTTCACTAATTAGTCGCGGAGCTCATGGCGCTTCTTCTGTTCGTGCTCATCGCGAACTTCCTGATCTGGCGAGCGTTCGGCCGGAGCGGGGAACGTGCGTTTGCGCAGCAGGCGCCAAACCTCCGCGCATCGCGGAGTTACATCCATGAACAAGGAGATGATCGTCTCCTCGAGCGACCACGAGACGCGGGTCGCCATCCTCGAGGACGACCAGGTCGTCGAGGTCTTCATCGAGCGCGAGCGGCAGCGCGGTGTTGTTGGCAACATCTACAAGGGGCGCGTGTCCAAGGTGCTCCCTGGCATGCAGTCCTCCTTCATCGACATCGGCCTCGAGCGCGACGCGTTTCTCTACGTCTCTGAAGTCATCAACACCGTCGAGGAATTCGAGCGGCTCGAATCCGGCGACGAAGAGGCGGAGCCCGTCGGCGCTGCCGTAGTCGCGCCGATCGTCGAGCCCGAACAGCGGGAAGGCGAGGCCCAACCCCAGCACGCCAATGGCAGCACCGATCGCCGATCGAGCGATCGCGAAGGCCCGTCAGCGTCCCGAACCAACGGTTCACCTTCAGTGCGAGCGCTCTCGAGGGACGAGCGCGATCGGCCGCAGCCGAAAATCGAGGACTTGCTCAAGGAAGGCCAGGAAGTCCTCGTTCAGGTTGTCAAGGAGCCGCTCGGCACGAAGGGAGCGCGACTCACCTCGCACGTCACGATGCCCGGCCGCTTTCTCGTGTTCATGCCGACGGTCGATCACGTCGGCGTCTCCCGGAAAATCGAATCTCGTGAAGAACGCGCGCGGCTGCGGGGGATCGTACGTGAGTTCCGGGAGCAGCACGGGTTCACGGGCGGAGTCATCATCCGCACTGCGGCAGGAGGCCGCTCGAAGGAAGACATCCTGAGCGACCTCACGTACTTCCATCAGGTCTGGACCGAGATTCGTCAGCGGATGGAGGCACGCCGGCCGCCGGCGCTGCTCTTCCAGGAGCAGAGCCTCGTGACCAAGCTGCTCCGCGACCTGCTCACCGAGGATTACACGGCCATTCGCATCGACAACGAGGTCGAGCACCGTCGTGCGGTCGCACTCATCGAACGCATCATGCCCACACTGCTCCCGCGCGTGAAGCTGTACACGAAGGACTATCCGATCTTCGAGGAGTACGGCGTCCAGGCCGAGATCGACAAGGCGCTCCGCAGCAAGGTGTGGCTCAAGTCCGGCGGGTACCTCGTGATCAACCAGACCGAGGCCCTCGTTGCGATCGACGTGAACACCGGCCGCTACGTCGGCAAGCGGACCGGCCGGCTCGAGGACACGATCGTCAAGACGAACCTCGAGGCGGTCAAGGAGATCGTTCGACAGCTCCGGTTGCGCGATCTTGGCGGGATCATCGTCCTCGATCTGATCGACATGGAGGAGAAGAAGAACCGACAGAAGGTCTTTCAGGAATTCGAGAAGGAGCTCCGAAAGGATCGGTCGCCGTCCAAGGCGCTGCAGGTTGCGGATTTCGGTCTCGTCATCGTGACGCGGAAGCGCGTAAAGCAAAGCCTCGAGCGTCAGCTGACCGAGCCCTGCCCGTACTGCTCGGGCTCGGGCTCGATCAAATCGAGCTCGACGATCTGCTACGAGATCCTGGCGGAAATGCAGAAGATTGGCGGAGAACTCGATGGCCAGGGCGTGGTCCTGCGGGTGAACCCCGACATCGCCCGAGCACTCAAGGAAGAAGAAAGGGCCGTGCTACGGGATCTTCAGCAGGCCCTCGGTAAGCCAATCACTATCAAGCCCGACACGCACCTCCATCACGAGCAGTTCGATGTGATGGCAATCTAAAGAAAGTAGGAAGTTCGAAGTAAGAAGTATGAAGTGAGACCCCTTTCTTGGTGTTTCGTACTTCGTACTTCTTACTTTTTCGTCTTTGCAGATGCGTCCGCGCCGCCGGCGGGAAGATGGATCAGATAATGGTTTCCGCCCTTGTTGATCCAGACGCGCAGGTACTCGTTCCCCTTGAGCATCTGGACCTTTGACGCCCCAGGAGCCGGCGGTGCGTCCTTCACGACCATCTTGATCTCTGACTGCGGCACGATCGTGACGACCTCGCGTCCTTTCACGGTGGTTCGCTGCAGGAATTCCACCCAGCGTTCGAGGTTGCCGCTCGTGCCGACAGCATCGGGTTTGGCTTCCTGCGCGGTCAGCTTGATCTGATACTTGCCGGGCGGCAGTGGTTTGCCGTCCGCGGTCGCGGCGTGCGGAATCTGTACGGTGCCGAGTGCCAGCTCGCCGGTTGGGGCGGTTGGAGACGGAGCGGTGTTCGGCTGCTGATTCGGTGTCTGGTGTTGCGCGAGGACGTTGCCCGCCGACAGCAGTACTGCGAGCATTCCCACCAGGATCCACGGCTTACTCATGTCCACTCACTCCCTGATCGTGCCTCAACGATTGAGGCGGAAGCCCGGGTCCCCGGCGACGCGTTTTGTGCGCGCCGGGTGACGGCCGGGGTCCCTGGCGCGCGATTGGCGCGCTGGGTGGAGACAGCTCACCAATTATATCGACATCATTGCCAGACCTATCCACCCCCTGGCTCAGCAAGGAGAGTGCCAAGAAGGGAAATAGAGGTCAGCGCTTCGTGATCGCGATGTTCCCCGAGAAGGTCGTGAGGTGAAGGACCGCGCTTCCATCGCCATACGTGCCACGCTGTACGCGCCGCTCTCGTCCGCGCGCGCCTTGTATGGTAATCGGCAGATCCGATCGCACCTGGCCGCTGAAGGAGCTTGCATCCAGCTCGAAGCCGGTGTCTCCCATGACGCCCACGTGGACTTCGCCCGAGTGCGATTGCAGATCGTAGCGGCCGCCGCGGACCAGCGTACCCCTGAAGTCCACGTTACCGCTCGTCGTCTGCGCCTGCACGCGGTCGCACGTCACGTCGTCGACGATGATGTTCCCGCTGACCGATGCGAGGTCGAGGCGACGTGCCTTGAGGCTGCGGACGGTGACGTTGCCGCTCACGCTGGAGATGTTCGACGCGCTATCGATCTCCGTTGACGAGATTTCAACGTTCCCCGAGATCGATTTTGCTTGGGTGATCTGGCCGCCATTGGCAATCCCGATGTTTCCGCTAATCGAGCTGAGAGTCAGTTCGCCGCGCAGGTCGCGCACGTTGATGTTGCCGGAGATCGACTCGGCCCTGACGCCCGTCTCTCCAGGGACGCGGATCGTGTAGGCGACGGACACGTTGATGTTGCGGCGATTGTTGATCCGCCGTTCGTCATCATCCGGATAATGCGTGCGCACTTCCACTCGACCGCCGCGCTCGTTGATATCGACTCGGACGAGCGGCAGCATGCTGCGAGCGTCCTCGACGGATCGTCCCCGCGATGTCTTGACGACTTCAATCGTGGCGTCCGATCCGCCACCCCTGGTGATCGTGATGTCGCCGGCGATGTTGGAGATGTCGATCTGGCCGTTGGCGCCGATGCGAACGGTTTTCGTGAAGTGCTCGGTCTGCTCTTCGCGATCCCTGCGCTGGTAGCGTTCGACCTTCGCCACTTCGACGCTCGCGCGGGCCACCGCACGGATTCGCTCGGGATAGACCTGGCCGTTGACCTGAACGGCACCCGCCGCAAGCGCGGCAACGGTAAACGGAATCAACCCTTTTCGCATCGCCCTCTTATTTGGCTCGTTCTCACTCAGGACTTGTTCGCGCCTTCGACAATCTGTGCTGCGCCCGCAGCGTTGCCTTTCCGCATCTCGTTCATCAACGCAATCGTGTCCTGCAGCAGACCCACCTTGCGCCTCAATCCTTCGAACAGGCTGTCACGAGCGGGCACGCTTTGCGGCTCGGCCTTCAACGCGGAGCGGCTCTCTGCGATCGCCTGGTCGATGATCTGCAGGTTCTTTTGGAGCATCGCGGCAGTCTGCGGGTCAATCGCGCTCTGATTGCTGTGAGCCGCTTCTTCGAGCTTCGCGATCGCGTTCTGGTAATGCTGTTCTGCCAACCGGAACTCCGTCTCCACGCTTTGGACGGCGTCGTCCCCGGCCGCGTTGCCGCGATTCGTCTGCTGTGCTGACGATGGCGCGGGCGATGCCTCCCCTCCACGGAACCGTGGAAGAAGAACAAACAGCGAACCCGCGACAGCGAGCAGGAGCGCTGCAGCGAACGCGAGAATCGCGTAGCGTTGGTATCTGGAGTCCGCTGTCGCGGCCGCTGACTGGATCCGTCCCGCCTGTCGAAGCCGGCCGGCAATCTGCAGCCACGCACGGTCCGGCGGCGTCAACCGTTCGAACGTCCTCGCCACGTCGCGGATCTTTGTCAGGTCGGCGAGCAGCTTGCGGCAGTCCTCGCACTGACCGAGATGCTGCTCGAGCTCCGCGCGGCGGATCGCGCCCAGCGTTCCGTCGACGAGCTCCTGGATCGCGTCGTTGTACTGACGGCAATTCATCTCAGATTGCCCGCATCGCGCCGTTGGAGGAGTCGAAGAGCACTCCGTCTCCTTCGACGTGCGTTCGCATCACTCTCCACTCAACAGCGCGCGCAGCCTCAACCGCGCCTTGTGCACCTGCGACTTCGATGTTCCTTCGGCGATGCCGAGCACTTCGGCGACTTCACGATGCTCGAGGCCTTCGACGTCGTGCAGGATGAACGCCGCGCGGCACCCTTCAGGAAGTCGGGCCAGAGCACGCTCGAGATCCATCTTCGTCACGCTCTGATCCGCGAGCCCTCGTCTCCCCACGGTCGGTATCGCCCGCTCATCATCGAGCGCATCCGTTACCTGATTCGCCCGGCCGGCGCGGCTCCTGAGATGATCGAGGCACAGGTTCGTCGCCAGCCGGTACAACCACGTTCCCAGTGCCGACTCACCCCTGAACGTCTCGAGCTTCCGGTGTGCGGCAAGGAAGATCTCCTGGAGGAGATCCTCTGCGTCCGCCGGATTGCCAAGCATCCGGCACGTCAGGCTGTACAGCCGGCCGGCGTGAGTACGATACACCTCCTCAAAGGCCATCAAGTCACCACGGCGGCAGCGCTCGACGAGCGCCATCTCGTCGGACCGGCCGGGCTGTTGGGCCGCGCGGGCGGCCGGGTGACCTGTAACCTTAGACGATGCCATGCTCGGGTGGCGTTGCCTCGGTGGCGCAAAATGAAGAGAGGCTAGAAGTTAGAAGCTAGAGCGATCGTGCCTTGGCCGCTCTAGCTGGTGGCTTCTGTTTCTCAGTCTACCGTTTACGACGAGAGCGTCCCGCCGGTTCGCGTGCGACGCTGTGCGGGAGACCAGCGGCGAACCGAAAAATCACGGATCCTGCTGCCCGAGACGAGGACGCCTTCGGCTCGGAGCAGCGACCGTTTCAGCTCGAGATTGCCGCCATACCCACCGAGCCCGCCAGCGGCGGCAATGACACGATGGCAGGGGACGTCGTTCGCACGGCAGTCGCGCATGATATTGCCCACCGCGCGCCACGCACGGGGTCGGCCTGCTGCCGCCGCGACATCGCCGTAGGTCGCCACCGTTCCCGCAGGGATCCGCCGAACAACAGATAGGACGCGGGCAGTGAATTGCGAGTTGGCCGACTTTTTCATTCTCCTGCTTGCCTCGACGTCGCGAGCTTGGGCCTATGGCCCGAGCGAAGAAAACAGGAGGGCATCGCGCCCTCCGCCGTCCTCGCCGACGAGCGCTTCGGTCAGCACGCGTCCATCGGTCTTCGCAATCACGATGCGGGCGACCGCGGCGAGCGTCGGCGCGATGTCGGCCGGCGTGGCGGGCTGCGTGTATTGTCCGGCGCGGATGCCGGCCCCGAACAGAATCACCGGAACTCTCTGGTCGTAGGGATAGTGCGTTCCGTGCGTCGCGACGTTTGGCGACAGCAGCCAGTTCTCCTTGGGGACGATGATCAGGTCGCCGCTGCGACCGGGGTAGTAGCTCAGAGCGGCGGCGCGTCGCGCGGGATCGCTGGACGCGCGCGCGTCTGCTCCCGCGAGCTCGTCTCCGCGAAAGGCGTGCGCAATTCCCGGCAGCCTACGCAGGGACTCGAGAACCGAGCTCGTCAATTGTGAGTCACGTCGAAGCCTGTCCAGCGCCGCGGGCGTGAGATAGATGTCGGTGTACGCCGATGCCACGACGTGGTCGCCAGGTCCGAGCGCTGGCACGAGGACGCCGAGCACCGCGTCCTTGACGTCCTTGGATGGAACTCGCCCTCCCCGCTGAATCTGTTCCGGAATGTCGCCTACGCCGTGGTCGGCTGAAAGAGCAGCCACATACTTTCCTGCGCCCACTTGTCGATCGAGATGGTCGAGCAGCCGCCCGATCGTCAGGTCGAGCCTCAGGAGCAGGTCCTGCACCTCGTGACTTCGAGGTCCGAACACGTGACCCACGATATCGAGCGCGGAGAAACTCACCGCCAGATAGTCTGTCCCGTTGCCCTTTCCGAGCTTCAGCGCGTCGACGGCCGCCGCCGCCATGCGGCCGAGATACTCGTCCGAGAACGGGGACCGTTGCCATCGGCCATAAAAGCCTTCGTCCGGCTTACCGCCTGTGACGCCGAGCGCATGTGGAAAGGCTCGAGTCGTTCCGGCGGGCGGACGTTCTGCGGGATCATCATCCTGACCCTGATACGCAGAGGCCGGCAGCGTTCGCGTCCAGACCTTTCCGTAATCCGCGGAAACCGGATTGGCCGCAAAGAACTGCTGCAGGAACGGCACGAGACCTGGCGTGAACGCAGTCGACGTGGACCAGCCTCCGCGATCGTCGAACCACACCACCGCGTCGGCGCTGTGGCCGACGAGCGAGATGGATGAGCGCGGCTTGAGCGACATGGCGATCGCGCGCCCGTGGCCGCGGTCGCGAATCTGTTCGCCCAGCGCCGGCACGAGGAGGCGCTTCGCGCTGTCTCCCTCGACACCCTGCAGCCCGTTGTAGCTCAACTCGGTGACGGTCGGATCGTCGGTGCAGTACGGCGATTTCCCCGTCTGCCGATCGAGCCACGAGTTGAGGATCATTCCGTGATGGTACGGGAACGTGCCGGTTCCAATCGTCGAATGTCCGGCACACGTCACGGTATTCAGGTACGGATACGCGGCGTTCGTGAACCACGCGCCCTCGCGCATCAGTCGGCGCAGACCGCCGGTAAAGCCGCCGCTATAGCGCTGAAGATAGTCCGCTCGCATCTGATCGACGACGATCACCACGACCAGTTTGGGCGGCGTCGAACGCTGCCGAAGCGGCGCCGCAGCGCCGAGGAAGCCGGCACACAGCGTCAGTACGATCGCCCAACGCAGTCGCACGAATCTCGTCATCGTCTGAGGATTGGAAGGTAGCATAGCGCCCCGATGTACACGTCGTACACAGCGCAACCGATCAAATACCACGGCGAGGCGACTCCGTCGGCGAGCCAGCCGGGCCGATGCGCGACATCGACGATCGCGTGAGCGGCGAAGCCGAGCGCGAGGATCGTCAATGCCTGGCGCGGGTCACGGACGAGCGTGGTTGCGGCCAGCACGAAGAACCCGATCGCGAAAGCGACATCGAAACCGATGCCGGTCTTCGCCTCGTTCGCGGGCGAGACCGCGAGCCCGACGTAGGCCCCGGCCGTCATCACCAGCAACAACGCAGCGAACTGACTGAGGCGAAGCTCCGAGACGAGTCGATCTGGCGAGGTTGTCGGTATCGCCGCCGTCCGAATCGCATACCACGTGAATCCCGCGCCGAGCCCGAGAAACGCGACGGCAACCGTGCGGAGACCTTCGCTCACACCCGGCAGTATATTCGTTGCTCGCCGAGCTACCGATCCGCCGACTCCGTCGGAACGAAATCGAGCGGATCGATCCCGTACGGCTTCTCATCCAGCGGACTCACGATCGAGTCGTTTACTTCCCACAGATTTCGCTCTGTCACGGACTCGGTTCGTGAGCCGTCGCTGCTGAACAGCACGCGCACGCGTGGGCGATATGGATCGGGTGCGTGCACGCGGGTCACGACGGCGACCTCGCCCGAGCCAAGCTTCACGAGCGTGCCTGGCGGATAGATGCCAAGGAGCTGAACGAAACGTCGGACGAGATGCTGATCGAATTGCGTGCCGTCGGCCCGCTTCAGCACGGCGAGGATGCGGTCGGTCGGGAACACCTGCTGGTAGGCGCGCTGCGAGCGCATCGCATCGTAAACGTCGGAGATGCTGCAGAGCATCGTGCCGAGGTTGAGCGTCGGGCGCTTCGCGCCGTACGGGTAGCCGCTGCCGTCGAGCCGCAGGTGATGCTCGAACGCGATCACCGGCGCGAGAATCGGCATCTCCGGCGTCCGCCGCAGGAGCTCCGCTCCGTCCACGACGTGTCGCCGCATGATCGTGAATTCCTCCTCGGTGAGCTGCTCGGGTTTGTTCAGAATCTCCTTCGGCGTGCGAATCTTGCCGATGTCGTGCATCAGCGCCGACAGGCCGAACTCCAGCAGCAACCGTCCTTCGATCCCAAGCGCGCGCGCCTGACCCATTGTCAGGATCGAGACGTTCACCATGTGCGTGAACGTGTAATTGTCGTAGGTGCGCAACGCCGTGAGCGCGACGAGCGCGGTCCGATTCTGTGTCACCGCGTCGGCGAGCCCTTCGACCGTCTGCAACGCAGCCGACAGGTCGGGTCTTCCCTCGGTCGCGGCGCTCGCCCAGACGACTTCCGCCGACCGAACGGCACTCGAGTAAAGCTGTCGGATTGCGGCCATGTCGCCGGCAATCCCCTCGGTTGAACGGTCGTCTGGCGTGAGCCGCCCGACGCGGATGTGTTCGAACGTCCACGTCCGCTCACCCCTGGCCCGGTTGCTCAGCGACGCGATTGCCTGGATGAATTCGACGATTTCGGCCGGCGCGACGCCGCGCTCGAACGAGATCCGCTCGATAGCGTGGGTCCGCAGCCGCGCGATGAAATCGGTCAAGCCACCGCTTACTTTGGGCAGCGGCGTGTCGGCAACGACGAGTTCGTCGCCGACGATGCCGACGGCGACGGAGGGTTGTTGCCGGTGGAGGGGCTTGAGAGCGGCGAGCAGGCCCTCGACGTTCCGGCTGAGGAGCGGGTGGTCGGGCGCGTACAACTGCGCGCCGCGAACCGCCGAGGCGAGCCGGCGCAGGAGCTCTTCGTACCGCGATCGAACGGAAGGATCGGAGGCCATCATTCGACCTGCGACAGCTCCGATCGGGCGGCCCAGCGTGCGCCGAGCGGCCCCTGTGTGGATGCGCGTCGCAGTGCCTCCACGGCGGCGGAGGTTCCAATTCGTCGGAGCGACTGCGCAGCAGCGGTGCGAAACCTGCGGTTGTTGACCGGCGTCCACCAGTCCCCTTGCTGCAACGCGAACGTGAGGGCCTCGACGGAGTCATCGGTCTTCGATGCGGCGAGAGCCTCGAGCATAGCCCCGTACAGCTCCGGCAGCGCGCGCCGGTTGATTTGCCGGACCAGATGGCAGAAGAGCGGCGCTGCACGCTCGTCGCGGATTGCCGTCAGCTCGCTGACGAGCGCCTGCCGCGTGGCGGTGCGACGTCCGGCAAGGGCACGTACGAGGATGTCGGCGGCCTGCCGGCTTCCATGGAACACGAGGCCCTGGACGGCCTCGCGACGGACGAGCGGTTCGGGATCGGCAAGGAGCGGAACCAGTTCCTCGAGACCGGCTGCGCCGCCGAACTCACGCAGAAGATATGCAGCCGTCCTGCGCACTTCCCAGTTCTGCGCGTTCATCAGTTGCTGCACGGCGTCGCGCCCCCGAGGCCCGAATCCAATCAGGATGTTGCGCAGCCGGCGGCGGATGCGAGCGTCCTGCTCGGCGGCGAGCACTTCGGCCAGCGGCTGGACCGTAGATGGACCAATCGCGTGACACAACCGCGCGAACCGTGCGCATCCGCCGTCGTCAGCGCCGCGGAGGTGCGGGGCGACGTGCTTCATCATCGCGCCGTTGACGAACAGCTCCAGCGCTTTCGTGGCGTGCTTCTGACGGTCCGGGCTCTTTGCTGCTTCGGCAAGAATCGCTTCCAGAAGCCCCCACGCCTCGTCGAAGTACCCGACGCGCACGAGATCGTCGGCGTGGTCGATGACCGTTTCGGCGATGTCGCGCCACCGCAGCGGGTCGGTCTCAATCGCGAGCAAATCTACCAGCAGCACCCGGTCGAGATCCCGCAGCGCGCCATCGCTGACGCTCGACAGCCATGCGGCTATGCGGTCGGGCGGATCGTCGTTGGCGCATTCGACGTCGACTGGCTGCGTGCGCGCATGCGCGAGCTCGCGCGCGTATTCGTCCGACACGAAGCTGGCGTCCGAGTACGACGTCAGCATCCCCTCCACGTTGTGCCACAACTCGGCAAAGCCATCGTCACGACCGAGCTCGGACGATGACACTTCGTCGCGGGCGAGGGCGAGGAGTCGACGCTGGCGATCGATATCGGGAACGAGCGCGCGAAATGCGTGCGCGAGGCGCTCGGATGCAGAACGCTCCGCGATGACCGAGCTCGCGACGAATCCCGCGACAGCCTCGTCGGTCATGCCGTCGATGACGGCGCTGACCAGGTTGACGCCCGCTGCGACGGTGTCAGCGGCCGAGCGCTTCGCGAGGAGCGCGAGCATGCTGTCGGCCGAGAGGAGGCGAGCTGCCTGCGCCAGTTGTTGAAACAGCGCCGGCAACTCCTCGGCATCCGTTCGCGAAACGTACATCGTCAGCTCACGGGCGATCTTCAGGAATATCGTCGCCCGTCCTTCCGCATCACAGTTCGCGTCCGGACTCTCGAGTTGCGCTACCAACGCCTTGAGCTTCGCCGGATCGCGGACGAAATCCAGCAGCGTGCGCATGCTGGTGTCGTCCAGCTGAAGCCGCGGCCCCTCCGTCGCCGCCGCGAGAATCTCGTCAATCGTTCGGGCGAGTCCCTGTTTCTCGCGCAGGAGCTCTGCGTAGTCGATCTCCTCGATTTCAATGCTCGGTCCGCCGGCAGTGGCCCAGAGATGGGCGATGCCGCCGTCCGCGCGGACGTCCTCGGTTGAGCGCGCGAGGAGCAGCAGCAACGTCCGCCACGATTCCGTGTCCGCCGCTGCGTTCAGCGTGAGCGCACCGATCAGGTGTCGATGCAGAAGGGCCGCGAGCTCGGCGACAGCTGGCTCCGGGCGCGGCGACGCGGCACCGTCGACGAGCAATCGTTCGCCGGCGACCTGCAACCGGAACGGGCCGTGTTCGCTCAGTTGTGCGGTGACCTGTGCGAGTCGGGAAAGTGTTGCCGCAATCGTTGGATGGCCGGCCGGATAAAGGGACACGGCGCGTGCGGCCGCTTTGCACCTTCGAGCGAACTCCGTGAGCTGGGCGGCGGCATCATTCGAGAGGACCTGGCGTGCAGCAGGATCGGCCATCACTCCGGGCGACGCATGTGAACTCGGCCAGCCGTCGAAGAGCAAATTCTAGCAAATTCCAAACTATACTCCTCAGGCCCTATGCGCGCGGTCGATCTCATACGGCACAAACGCGACGGTGGGACGCTCGATCGGCCGGCGATCGACGCGTTCGTCACAGGTGTCACGGACGGCAGCATTCCCGACTACCAGGCGGCGGCGATGCTGATGGCTATCCTCCTCCGCGGAATGACCGCGGAGGAAACCGCCTGGCTCACCGATGCGATGGTGCGATCCGGCGTGCGGGTCGAGTACCCCGCCCTCGACGGGATCCCTGTCGACAAGCACAGCACCGGCGGCGTCGGCGACAAAACGTCTCTGATCCTGGCGCCGCTGGCGGCGGCCTGCGGCGCGCGCGTGCCGATGATGTCGGGACGCGGCCTGGGCCACACCGGCGGAACGCTGGACAAGCTCGAAGCCATCCCGGGATTCCGGACGGCGTTGTCACTCGCCGAGTTGCGAACGGCGGTTGCGTCGATCGGCTGCGCGCTCATCGGCCAGACATCGGAGATTGCACCGGCGGACCGGAAACTCTATGCACTTCGCGACGTCACGGGTACAGTCGAGAGCATTCCCCTCATTTGCGCGTCGATCATGAGCAAGAAAATTGCCGAAGGTATCGGCGGACTCGTGCTCGATGTCAAGACCGGCAGCGGCGCGTTCATGAAGACGCTCGAGGACTCGCGCAGGCTCGCGGAATCCCTCGTGGCGATCGGCAACGCGTCCGGCGTTTGCACCGAGGCGATGATTACGAGAATGGAGGCCCCCCTGGGACGCTTCGTCGGCAACGCGCTCGAGGTGATCGAGTCGATCGAAACATTGAAGGGACGCGCGCCCGGTGAGCTCGAGGACCTGTCCGTCCGGCTGGCGGCGCGCATGCTGATCGTGTCGAAGGTCGAAGCGGATGAAGGCACAGCCGGGCGTCGTGTGCGTGATGCGATCGCGTCGGGAGCCGGCGTGGAGAAATTCCGCGAGATCGTTCGGAATCAAGGCGGCGATCCTCGTGTGATCGATGACTACGCCCGACTGCCCAGGGCACCAGATCGTACGGAGGTTCGAGCGCCGCGCTCGGGCTACGTAGCCGCTCTCGAAGCGGAGCCGATCGGTCGCGCTGCGGTCGCGCTCGGCGCCGGTCGCGCGCGGCTCGACGATGTCGTCGATCCGGGGGTCGGCATCGAGGTCACGGCTCCTCCGGGGGCTCGAGTCGCGTCCGGAGAACCCGTGCTCGTCGTCCACCATCGGGCGGGACGCGGTCTCGCGGAGGCACTGACGTTGGTGACGGCTGCCATCCGCATCGCTGACACGCCGCCCGCTCCGTCGCCGACCGTCGTAATGGATATTCCGTAGGGGCCGGTCCGGGGGACGAAGTTCGGTTAGAGAAGCGAGCGAGCGCCGCGAGTGAGCCACGCGAGCGGCGCGGGGCGAAGGGGTCCCCGCAAGCGAGCGTGAAGGGGGTCCGGGGACGAAGTCCCCCGGTTGAGAGAGGAAAACTTGATGACTGTAACCGAGGGGCATGACGTCCGAGTACCGCCGCCGGCACGCGCGCCCTTCGAACGGCGCGACGTGATGGTCCTTGGTGCTGCCGTGGCAGTGGCGGCGGTATGCGCCGCAATCGCGCAGTTTGCCGGAGTGCCCCAGCTGCAGCCGCTCGTCGGCCTCACGGTCATCCTCGCCATTGCGTACGCGCTTTCCTCGAACCGGCGGGCCATCGATGCGCGAACCGTCGCCTGGGGGCTTTCATTGCAGATCGTGTTCGCGTTGATCGTGCTCAAGACGACCGCCGGTCAACGGGTCTTTCAGGCGCTGGGCAACGCCATCAATCAGCTGCTCGCGTTCTCTGTCGTCGGCTCCGATATGGTGTTCGGACCCCTTGGGAACAAGGAGGTCTGGCCGCGCATCATGAATCAGGTCCTCGGGCCGGAAGGCGCGCGCTACAGCGTGCTCTTCGCGTTCCAGGTACTTCCGACGATCATCTTCATCGCCGCGCTCTTTGCCATCCTCTATTACTTCGGCATCATGCAGGTGATCGTGCGGGTGTTCGCGGTGCTCATGCATCGGGTGATGCGGGCATCGGGCGCGGAGTCGCTCAACGTGGCGGCGAGCATCTTCATGGGGCAGACCGAGGCGCCGTTAACCATTCGGCCGTACTTGCCGCGAATGACGCAATCGGAGCTGATGACGGTCATGACGTCGGGAATGGCGCACATTTCCGGGGGCATCATGGCGGCCTACATCCTCTTTGGCATCGAAGCCAAACACCTGCTCACCGCGGTGATCATGACAGCGCCCGGAACGCTGATGCTGGCGAAGATCTTCGTTCCTGAAACGGAGATGCCGGAGACGATGGGGACCGTGCGGCTCGACGTGGAGCGAACGGACGTCAATGTCATCGACGCAGCGGGCCGTGGGACGACCGAGGGGCTGGCACTGGCGCTCAACGTCGGGGCCATGCTGATTTCGTTTCTGTCGCTTGTCGCGCTCGTCAACTTCCTCCTCGGGCTCGTCGGCCTGAGCCTGCAGCAGATGTTCGGCTGGATCTTCGCGCCGGTCGCCTGGAGCATGGGGGTGCCCTGGCGCGACGCGCCGACGATCGGCAACCTGCTCGGGACCCGCATGGCGCTCAACGAGTTCGTCGCGTACTCGCAGCTCGGGCCGCTCAAGCCGTTGCTCGATCCCCGGTCATTCACGATTGCAACGTTTGCACTGTGCGGCTTCGCCAACTTCAGCTCGATCGGGATTCAAATCGGCGGAATTGGGGCGCTCGCGCCGACGCGTCGTCACGATCTGGCGCGTCTCGGCTTGCGCGCGATGCTCGCAGGAACGCTTGCGAACTTCATCACGGCGACGATTGCCGGGTTCCTGCTGTAAGAAGGGAAAAGGGAAAAGGGAGAAGGGAGAAGGAAAGGGCCGTTTCGTTTGTCCCTTTTCCCTTTCGCCTTTTCCCTTATCGCATTTCACCACTTCCCCTATTGCAACGCGCTCTTTTCTCGTGATGAGATTCACGGTCTCCGTCTGAATCCATGGATTACTACTCCAGAGTGCAGCACGCGGCCGACTGGCTGCGGGACCGGGGCGCTGGAACGCCCGCCATCGGCGTCGTGCTCGGATCGGGCCTCGGGGCTTTTGCGGATCGTTTGACGGACCCGTTGGTCGTTTCGTATGCAGATATTCCCAACTGGCCGGCCGCGACAGTCGTCGGCCACGCCGGGCGCCTCGTCGTCGGGACTCTCGCCGGCCGACGGATCGCGGCGTTGAGCGGGCGCGCCCACTACTACGAGGGGTACGACATGGGCGCCGTGACGTTCGCGCCCAGGGTCTTCGGCCTGCTGGGCGTTCGCACGCTCGTCCTCACGAATGCGGCCGGCGGAATCAACCTTGATTTCCGTCCCGGCACGCTCATGATCATCGAGGACCACATCAACTTGATGGGCACCAACCCGCTGCTCGGCCCCAACGACGACCGCTTGGGCCCCCGCTTCCCGGACATGACCGGGGTGTATTCGGCGCGCCTGCGCCAGATTGCGGAGCAGACAGGACGGGATGTCGGCATCCCGCTCGCCCGCGGCGTGTACGCCGCGCTTCACGGGCCGAGCTATGAAACGCCTGCCGAGATCCGTTACTTGCGCACGATTGGCGCCGACGCGGTTGGCATGTCGACCGTTCCCGAGGCGATTGCCGCGCGCCACATGGGTCTCGATGTTCTCGGGATCTCGTGCATTACCAACGCTGCGGCGGGTGTCTTACCGAAGCCGCTGGTCCACGAAGAAGTGATGGAGGTTGCGCGTCGCATGCACGCCATCTTCTCCACGTTGCTGGAGGGGATCCTTGAGCGAATCTGATCGGCCGTCGAAGGGGTCGTGGTCGGGGCGCGAACGCCGTCACGCCGAGCGGCGAAGCGGACGCGAGCGGCGTACTCAGGTGTCCATTCGTCCGAAAGAGGAGGAGCGGCGTGTTGCGGAACGCCGATCGGGCACAGATCGCCGTTCGGACTCGGACTGGCAGTCCGTGCCGCTCGAGGTGACGCTCGCAGCGGACTTCGATCCCGTCGAAGGGCTCGTCGCCGCGGCAACACAGGCCCGATCGCGCGCCCAGGCGCACTACTCGAGGTTCCAGGTTGGGGCCGCGCTCGAGACGAGCGAGGGACAGATCGTTACCGGCTGCAACATCGAGAACGCTACCTACGGCTTGACGCTCTGTGCGGAGCGCGTGGCGCTCGTCAAGGCGCTCTCCGAAGGACTCCATGTCTTCACCCGCATCGTCGTCGTCGCGGACACCGAGAATCTGACGCCACCCTGCGGCCCCTGCCGTCAGCTGTTGTGGGAGTATTGCGGTGACATCGAGGTCGTTCTCGCCAACCTCGAGCGCGCAACGGCGCGGTATCGCCTCGCCTCGCTGCTTCCGTTGCCCTTCGATCGCCGTCTCCTGCAATAAAATAATCGGATGCTGCCGACTATCGACTGGCAGGGCGATGCGATCGTCATGGTCGATCAGCGCAAGCTGCCCGCCCAGGAGATCTACGTTCGTTGTCGAACCGCGCAGGAGGTTGCGCGCGCGATCCGGACCATGGTGATTCGCGGCGCGCCTGCCATCGGCGTGGCAGCGGCGATGGGAATCGCGCTCGGCATGTCGCGCAGCACGGCCAAGGGTACGCGGCAGTTCGCGGTCGATTTCCAGAAGATCTGCGACATGATGGCGTCGACGCGGCCGACCGCCGTGAACCTCTTCTGGGCGATCGAGCGCATGAAGCGGGTGTTCGGCGAAGGCGCCCGGGCCGGCGAATCACCGGACGAACTGGTCGCGCGGCTCGCACGCGAGGCTCGAGCGATCCACGACGAGGACGTCGCGAGCTGCCGGGCGATGGGCGGGTTCGGCGCGCAGATCGTTCCCGACGGCGCACGTGTGCTGACGCACTGCAATGCGGGCGCGCTCGCGACCGCCGGATACGGGTCGGCGCTTGGTGTCATTCGTGCGGCGGTCGAGCAGGGCAAGCGGATCGCCGTCTTCGCGGACGAGACGCGCCCTTTTCTGCAAGGCGCCCGCCTCACGGCATGGGAGCTCGTGCGCGAGGGCATCAGCACGACCGTCATTACCGAGAGCATGGCCGGTCCGCTGATGCGCGCCGGCGAGATCGACCTGGTCGTCGTCGGCGCGGATCGGATCGCAGCGAACGGCGATACGGCGAACAAGATCGGCACGTATACCGTTGCCGTACTCGCGCACGAGCACAAGCTGCCGTTCTACGTTGCTGCGCCGTTGTCGACGATCGATCTTGCTACGCCGGACGGCGAGCACATCCCCATCGAGGAGCGCGATCAGCGCGAAGTGAGCCATCTCGGCTCGTCACGGCTCACCCCGGAAGGGGCGTTGATACGGAATCCTGCGTTCGATATCACGCCACATCGGTACATTGCGGGGATCATCACCGAAAAAGGTATCGTCCACCCGCCGTACATCGAATCCCTTCAACGAGCATTCGAGGCAGACTCTGAACCTGCTGGCAATTGAGACGTCGTGTGACGAAACGGCTGCTGCAGTTCTCGTAGAGACCGGGAACCCGCGACACCCGTGGGACATCCGCTCGAACATCGTCGCCTCCCAGACCGAGATCCACCGTGAGTGGGGCGGCGTCGTCCCCGAGCTCGCGTCCCGCCAGCACGTGCGCGACATCTGCGGCGTCGTCGAAGCCGCATTGTCGCGGGCGCGCTGCACGATTGCCGACGTAGAGGGCGTTGCCGTCACGCAGGGGCCTGGTCTGGTCGGGTCTCTGCTCGTCGGCGTATCGTTCGCGAAATCGTTCGCGTGGGCCCGTGGCATTCCTGTGATTCCGGTTCATCATCTTGCCGGACACATCGAGTCGCTCGTGCTCGCGCACGGTGAGCTCCAGCTTCCTGCCGCGGTGCTCGTCGTTTCTGGCGGCCACACCAGTCTGTTCCTCGTCAGCGAGCCTGGCCAGTACCGTCTCATCGGCCGCACCAGAGATGATGCGGCGGGGGAGGCGTACGACAAGGTTGCGAAGTTGTTGGGGCTTGGGTATCCCGGTGGACCCGTGATCGATCGACTCGCGTCGCGAGGGAACGAGCATGCCTGGGAGTTTCCCGTCGCGCGACTCACGCATGCGGATCGCAACGCGCCACGAGCGACGGGCGAGGGCCTCCTCCCTCCCGATGTCGCGCGCCGTGTTGATTTCTCCTTCAGCGGCCTCAAGACCGCGGTGCTTCGGCTCGTCCGCGAACGGGTCGGATCGGCGCCGGGTCGCACGGCCGCAGCGATGGACGCCGCCGGGGCATCGCTGTCGACACAGGAGATCGCCGACATCTGCGCCAGCTTTCAACGAGTTGTCGTCGAGGTTCTCGTCGATCGAACATTCGAAGCCGCAGCGTGGCTCGGCGCGCGGAGCGTGGGGATCGCCGGCGGCGTGTCCGCGAACAGCCGTCTCCGTGCGGAGGCAGAATCTCGAGGCCGGCGTGCGGGAGTTCCCGTTTTCGTTCCGCCGCTGGCGTTGTCGACCGACAACGCCGCGATGATCGGCGCCGCCGGATTACGACGCTACCGTCGCGGATTCGACGTCACCTGGGACTTCAATGCGGAGGCCAATCTGCAGCTGTGAGCCGCCGTTGACCCAATCAACAATCTGCACTCAACAATCCGGCAATCTGCAATCTGCAGTCTCCAATCTTCAATGACAGTATTCACCGACTACCTCTGGTTCAACACGTCGAAGCGTCAGGAATTCATCCGGATCACCGACGATGTCGCGAAGATCGTGAAGAAGAGCGGCGTCCGTGAAGGTATGGTGCTCATCTCCGCGATGCACATCACGGCGGGCGTGTACATCAACGACTGGGAGGATGGCCTCATCGAAGACTTTCAGACCTGGCTCGAGAAGCTGGCGCCTGCGGGGTTGCCATACCGGCACCATCAGACCGGCGAAGACAACGCGGACGCGCATTTGAAGCGCACGATCATGGGGCACCAGGTGATGATGCCGATCACCAACGGTGCCCTCGATCTCGGCCCGTGGGAGCAGATCTTCTACGCCGAGTTCGACGGACAACGCCGCAAGCGCGTTGTCGTCAAGGTGATGGGACTGTGACGGGTACGCGAAACGCGAATCTGGATTCGTTTCTCACCAGCCGAATAGTGGACTGGCGCGCCAAGGGCGCGCCGCGCCGGAGCGGAGCGGGGCGAAGGGCTCCCCGCGAGCGACGGCGATAGGGGGTCCGGCGGGGCGAAGCCCCCCGGGTCTGTGTATGGATCAGTTTGACGTGGTTCGCGGCTATTACCAGGCGATCAACGAACGCGCGATTGATGTGGCGGCGTCGTTGTACGACGAACAGTGCGTCACCGACAACGCGTTTATCGACGAGGAAAGTGCCGGTCACAGTCGCGGACGGCAAGAGGCCCGTCGCCGGTTGCGGGACTTTTTCGAGACCTACGCCGGGGCGATGGAGGGCGGCGGCTACTTCGACGTGCGGACGATTGGAGGAATTGGGACGGGGTGGGGTTGGGTGCAGGCTGACTGGACGCTACACGCGCGTCATCGCGAGAACGGATCGGAGCGACGACGCCGCGGCTCCACGCACTTTCTCATCGAAGATGGTTTGATCCGGCGCGTGCGAAGCGTCAGCACCGAGGTGGAGCTCCCCACTGCGGCCATCGAGAGAGCTCCGCGCAGCGACCGGCACTATCCTGCGAGACCGGTTGTCGGAGTTGGAGCAGTCATTCTCGTGTTCGACGACGATTGTGGCGTGTTTGCGGGAGCTCCGCCAATGACTGACGGTCCGCGTGTCGTGCTGATCAAGCGGAAGTTCGAACCGCTCGCCGGCCAGTGGAGCTTGCCCGGGGGCACACTGGAGCTGGGCGAAACCCTCGAGGCGGGCGTCGCGCGCGAGATCAAGGAAGAGACCGGGCTTGCCGTTCGGGTTGGTGCGGTTGTCGATGTGTTCGATCGCATCCTCTTCGACCCCGACGGGCGCGTACGCTACCACTTCGTTCTCGTCGACTATTTGTGTCGGCCGTGCGGCGGGACGCTCTGCGCAGCATCGGATGTCTCCGATGTCGCGCTCGTGAATCCCGCGGACCTGGCGCCGTTTGCCCTGACGGTCAAGGCGCAGGTCGTCATTGCCAAAGCTGTCGAGATGGCCGCCGCTCAGCGAGCATGAAGATTCTCGCGTGGCCGGCGCTCGGCGCGTTGGCCCTCGTCGTTGCCTGCTCTCGGCCATCCGGCACGAACGGCCGGACCAGCACCGAATCGCGCACGCTCGAAGCAGAGATCCTTCGGACGGGGTCCGCGCTGATCGAGGACGTGAATTTCGGATGGACGCTCGCCAAGCACCGGAACCGCGAGCGACCGAGCGACCGAACAACCGAGCCATCGGCATTGCGCGACTCCGAGTCACCGCCGCTGCTATTATTGAAGTTTATGTCGCTGGCACGAGCCGACGCCTGGGCTTTGATGACCGAGTACACGCAGAGCGAGAGCCTTCGCAAGCACATGCTCGCCGTCGAAGCCGCGGTTCGCGGCTACGCGCGGAAGTGGGGAGAAGACGAGGACGATTGGGGCGCAGTCGCGCTGTTGCACGATTTCGACTACGAGCGCTGGCCCGACGCCGAGAATCATCCGTTCCGCGGCGTGGAGATTCTGCAGGCCAAAGGGTATCCTGAGTGGTTCACGCGTGCGATTCTGTCGCACGCCGATTACTCAGGCGTGCCGCGCGAGTCGCGCCTCGAGCACACGCTCTACGCCTGCGACGAGATGTCAGGCTTCGTCACCGCAGCGGCGCTCGTGCGCCCGTCGAAGAGCGTGCTCGATCTCGAAGCGTCGTCGGTGATCAAACGAATGAAAGACAAGGCGTTTGCGCGCGCTGTCAATCGCGAGGACCTCAAGCGCGGCGCCGAAGAGCTCGGGCTGCCGCTCGATGAGCACATCACGAACGTCATTGCCTTCATGAGGGAACAGGTCGATGCCCTGGGTCTGCGCGGCAATCTGTAATCAACCGGGGAGCTTCGCCCCGCCGGACCCCCCCATCCCACCCCACAGCGCAAAACAACGCGCTGTGGGGGCCCCGGCTCGCCGTCGCTCTCGAGGACCGCTTCGCCCCGCTCCGCTCCCGGCGGGGCGCGCTGTTGGCGCGCCTGAGCGGCAAGAACTCCGCCGTGAAGATTTGCGTATAACCTCACTGTAACGAATTGGATACCACCATCCCGCAAGACGCCATCGCCACTTCGCAGGCCGCGACAGCCAGCGAGGCCGTGGTGCAGCTCGACGATGTGACGGTGGTGTACGGGAACAACCGAGCGCTGAAGGAAGTGAGCGCGCGGTTCGCGCCCGGCGCTGTCGGTCTGCTCGGACCGAACGGAGCCGGCAAGAGCACCATGCTCAAGGCGCTCCTTGGCTTCCTGACGCCTTCCCACGGACGAATGACCGTCCTGGGTATGGACGTCGCGGAGCGCCCGATGGAGATCCGCGCCCGCATCGGCTACATGCCGGAGACGGACGGGCACATCCCCGGCATGAATGCCGTGTCGTTCGTTGCGTATTGCGGGGAGCTCGCTGGTCTGCCCGCGGTCGACGCGATGCAGCGCGCGCACGAAGTGCTCTACTACGTCGGGCTCGGCGAAGCGCGCTACCGGAATCTCGAGACGTACTCGACCGGCATGAAGCAGCGCATCAAGCTCGCCCAGGCGCTGGTCCACGACCCGGATCTCCTCTTTCTCGACGAGCCCACGAACGGCATGGATCCGAAGGGGCGCGACGAGATGCTGGAGCTCATTCGCGATCTCGCGCACAACAAGAACGTCAATCTGATTCTCTCGTCGCACCTGCTGCCTGACGTCGAATACACGTGCGACCACGTGGTGGTCATGGACAAGGCGCAGGTGGCTGCGCAGGGACCGATCGCGGAGTTGAAGGGGCCGGCGGGTCGTGTCTTCGAGCTGCGGGTGAAAGGCGACCTGCCGATGTTTGTCGAGGTCCTTCGACGCGTGGGGATGGAGTGCCATTCGACCGACGAGGACGTCATGCGCGTGTTCGTGCCGGCAGGCCTCGCGGAACGTCAGGGGCGAGGCGGAGACCAGCAGGCGATCTTCGCGGAGGCCGCGCGCCATGGCGTGCAGGTGCGCCATCTGCGTCCGAGCGTGCCGACGCTCGAAGACGTCTTCGCGAAGGCGGTCGGCGAAGAATAGCGAATGCCGATACACGACCAAAGTTATCGTCGCTACGGTGGCCGCAAAACGATGCCCGGCATGGCGTGGACGGTCATCGCGCGGGCGGGGATCCGCAACATGATCCGCAAGCGCGCGTTCATGGGGCTGCTGATCTTCGCCTGGCTGCCGTTCGTCGTGCGCGCCGTGCAGATCTACGTCGCCTCGAACTTCGCGCAGGCCGCCACGCTGCTCGCGCCCGACGCCAAAACGTTTCGTGATTTCCTCGATCAACAGGGCTTCTTCGTCTTCGTCGTCACGATCTACGTGGGTGCCGGGCTGATCGCGAACGATCGCCGGGCGAATGCGCTGCAGATCTATCTCTCGAAGCCGCTGATGCGCTCCGAGTACATCGCCGGGAAGGCCGCGATTCTGTTCGTCTTCATCCTGTTCGTGACGTGGCTTCCCGCACTGCTGCTGCTGTTCCTGCAGGTGATGTTCAAGGGCAGCTTCGAGTTCATGAAAAGCAACCTGTTCCTGTTTCCGGCGATCACAGTGGCGACATTCCTCCAGGCTCTGCTCGCGACATTCACGATGCTTGCGTTGTCGTCGCTCTCCAAGAGCAGCAGGTACGTTGCCATTCTCTACGCGGGGATCATGTTCTTCACCATGGCCATCTACGGAGTCCTGTACGCCGTGACCGGGAGCTCCTCGATGTCATGGGTGTCGCTCAGCCTCAGCCTTGCGCAGGTCGTCGACGTCATCTTCCGGCTGCCGCCGCGGTATGCGACTCCCTGGCCGGTGTCACTCACGGTCATCATCGGCCTGATCGTGCTCTCGATTTCAGTCCTCGAGCGGCGCGTGCGCGGCGTGGAGATCGTCACGTGAACGGCGCCCCGATCGTCACGGCCGAGCACGTGTCCAAGTGGTACGGCCAGGTGATCGGCCTCAACGACGTCACGGTCACCGTGCCGCCAGGCATTACGGGTCTTCTCGGTCCGAACGGCGCGGGCAAGTCGACTTTCCTGAAACTGATCACCGGTCAGCTCCACCCGAGCAAGGGTTCGGTGAGGGTGCTTGGTGAGCCGATGTGGCGGAATCCCCATCTCTATTTCCAGATTGGTTTCTGCCCGGAGCAGGACGCGTTTTACGAGCGGATGACGGGGCTCGAGTGGGTGACCGCGCTGGTGCGCCTGAACGGACTTGGCGATCAAGAAGCGCTTGCCGCAGCAACACGTGCGCTGACGGCGGTCGACTTGATGGACGCTGCCAACAAGAAGATCGGCGCCTACAGCAAGGGCATGCGCCAGCGGGTAAAGCTCGCGCAAGCGATCGTGCACGACCCAGGGCTGCTGATTCTCGACGAGCCCCTCTCGGGGATGGATCCGCTCGCCCGGCGCAAGACGATCCGCTTCATTCGCGAATGGGCGCGCGCCGGCAAAAGCATCATCGTCTCCAGCCACATCCTTCACGAGATCGAGTCGATGACCTCGAACATCCTGCTGATCAACAACGGCAGGATTCTGGCGGAAGGAGACGTTCATCAGATCCGCGATCTGATCGACGAGCATCCACACACCGTCTATGTCCGGGCCGAGGATCCGCGCGGCCTCGCTCGCGAGTTCCTGTCGCGTGACGACGTGCGAAGCCTCAAGTTCGAGACTGGCGCGGTTGTCGTCGAGACAGGGAAGCCTGACCTTTTCTATGCGCGCCTCACCGAGATGGCCGCCACCGGCCAGTACGGCACCATCGACGAAGTCACCTCGCCTGACGACAACCTGCAGGCGGTTTTCCAGTACCTGGTGAAATGAACCGTGGCTGGTGAAGCAGGAAACGCACGCGTGCTGCCCCCCGCTCCCGGGTTGGTGGCTTCGAGCTTCCGTATCTTCGATCTGTCGGTCGGGGAGATGCTCTGGTCGCGGCGCACGATCTTCATGGCGCTCGTCGTCGCGGCGCCTGTGCTGATCTCGCTGTTCCTCCGGATGCTCGTGGGCCTCGGCGCGCCAATTCTCGAGGATCACGAGACGCGCAGCGGAGGCGTGCCGACGACGCTCCGCATAACGGGGCCGGCAATCTTCGGGCTGATGATCTGGATCATCTATCTCAAATTCATCGTGCCGATCCTCGGCGTCTTCTACGGGACCTCGCTGATGGCCGACGAGATCGAGGACAAGACCATCACGTACCTGTTCACGCGACCGATTCCTCGCGGCGCGGTGCTGATCGGGAAGTACCTTGCGTATCTCGCCTGTACGGTTTTCGTCGTGCTGCCGTCGGTGATGCTGGTGTACCTGCTCGTCGTCCCCCTGCGCGGCACGCTGGGAGGCTCGTTTCTCGATCTCGTCAAGGATCTCATCTTGATTGCTCTCGGTCTGGCCGTCTACGGTGCGCTGTTCGCGTTCGTCGGCGCGAAATTCAAGCGTCCGCTGCTCATCGGGCTGGTGTTCATCTTCGGATGGGAGCAGGCGGCGCTCGCGTTCCCGGGCTACCTGAAGAAGTTCACCGTCATGTATTACCTCCAGGCCCTCGTGCCTCACGCGATGCCCAGCGACAGCGTTCTGTCGATGGTGCAGGGGTTTTTCCGCGAGAGCCCGAGCCTTTTCGGCAGCCTCGTCGGCCTGGTCGTCATCTGGGCGGCGTTCCTCTTGTGGGGGGCCTGGGTCGTTGAAAAGCGGGAGTACGTGCTCGAGCAGTGAACCGGACCAGGTTCAACGTTCAGGTCGAACCCTGAGCCTCGAGCCCCTGACGTTGAAGCCGGTCGCATTTCATCCCAACTATTTGGTTTCAACTCGTTCGAATCCGGACGTTTAGCGCGGAAAGATTGGAACTTTTTACCGCCCGAACCGGTATAATCCACCCAGAGGGTCACACGCGCATGACGAAGAGAACCCGTTATTTCATGGCCGGATCGGCCGCCGTCGTCGTTGCCGGGCTCGGCGTTGGTCTCGCAGCCTACTTCAGCGGGGGCTTTCCGTCGGTCTCGGCCGCTCCTGGCCGCGAAGAACTGGCCTTCGTGCCAGTCGACGCTACCGTCGTCGCCTACGCGGACGTCCGCGGGATCATGGATTCCGAGCTGCGGCAGCGCCTCAAGCAGGCCATGCCAATCCACGAGCAGGGCCGCCAGGAGTTCCAGGAACACACGGGCATCGACATCGAGCGCGATATCGACTACGTCGTTGCAGCGATGACGCCGGGGGCTGAGATCGGGAAGTCGGGGTTCGTCGTTGCGCGTGGCCGGTTCGACGATGTCCGACTCGAAGGGCTGGCGCGTGAGCACGGCGCGCAGCGTCAGGATTATCGGGGCAAGCGGCTCCTCGTGCTCGACGTCGCGACACACGATCAAGCGCACACGGGCGTGCTTGCTTTCCTCGAGCCCGGGCTCGTGGCCATTGGCGACCTCGCGGCGGTCCAGCGCGCGATTGACGCGCGGATGACGGCGCAGAGCGTCACCACCAACAACGAGATGATGGACCTCGTCAACGACATCGAGCGAACGAACAATGCCTGGGCGGTCGGGCGGTTCGACGTTCTCGCCAGCCAGGCGAACCTGCCCGATCAGGTCGCTCGACAGATTCCTGCCGTCAAGTGGTTTGCCGCCGCGGGGCATATCAATGGCGGCCTCGCCGGGACGCTTCGCGCCGAAGCCCGCGACGAACAGGCGGCCGAGAACCTGAGGGATGTCGTTCGCGGCTTCCTCGCGCTCGCCCGGATGCAGACCCAGAACGATCCGAAGCTCACCGCACTGACACAATCACTCGAGCTCACAGGAACCGGTAAAACCGTGGCGCTGTCGTTCACGCTGCCGGCGGAGCTGTTGGAGCTGATGGCGCCAAAAGGCGCGCTTCAGGCTCACTGAAACCGCGCATCGATCCTCCTCCGTGCAGGTAAACGGCCGGCACTCGCCGGCCGTTTGTGCTGTACGGGTTTCCTTGCGTGGGTTCGGCTGCGCGTGTACTCTTCGGAAATTTCCGCCAGTTCGCGGGGTCCCCGCCGCGCGTTTTGGGCGCGGTGGGGCAGAGTTCGCGGGGTCCCCGCCGCGCGGTTTGGGCGCGGTGGGGCAGAGTTCGCG
>JBKPCD010000177.1:0-48804 GCA_046727175.1 Acidobacteriota bacterium
CTGCTGGCCCTGCTGGCGGGCCTTGCGATCGGGAAGGCCTGGGAGCGCTACAAGCTGCAGGACGGCCGGTGGGTCGATCGCCGCCGCGCGCGCGAATCCCCGCATTACATGCTCGGGTTGAATTTCCTCGTCGCGAATCAGATCGATTCGGCAATCGAGGAATTGAGCCGCGCGGCGCACGCGGCTGGCGACCCGCTCGAGATCCATCTCATCCTCGGCAATCTCTATCGCGAGAAGGGACAAGTCGGACGCGCGATCCAGGAACATCAGCTTCTGCTGCAGCGGCCGGACCTGCGCAAGCTCGAACACGCGAACGTGCTGCTGTGCCTCGGCCTCGACTACAAGCGCGGCGGCTTCGTTGATCGTGCCGTGGAAGCGTTCACCGAAGTCCTGCGACTCGATCCCGATAACAAGTACGCGATGGCGAATCTCGAAAAACTGTACGAAGAGCAGCACCAGTGGAACGAGGCGTACGCGGTCCGCCAGAAGCTCGCGCTACGCGACGGAGAGCCCGGCGCGTCACGTCACCACGAGACGCTCGCGTTCCTCGAGAACGAGCTGGGCCTCGAGGCACTGAAACGGATGGAGTACGCCGAGGCGGGACGGCGGTTCGAAGCGGCAATCGACCTCGACCCGAAGAACGCGCCCGCGTACTTGAACCTCGGCGACGTTCGTTTCTATCAGGGGAACGCCGCGGGCGGCATCGCAGCGTGGGAGCAGCTGATCGAGCAGTCACCCGATCGCGCGTACCTGGCCTTTCCCAGGCTCGAGGCGGCCTACCCGAAGGTCGGCGCTCCGGCCAGCTTCCCGAAACTGTGTCAGCGGCTGATCGCTGCAAATCCGCAGGACTGGCGCGCCCGCCTGGCGCTCGCGCGTCACCTCAGCGCGCAGCAACCGTCCCGCGAAGCGCTCGATCTGCTGTTCGAGGCGCTCGTCCACAACCCGCACGCACTTGCCGTGCATCAGGCGATTTGGCAGACACTCTCGACGCTCCAACTTCCGCCGGCCCTGGTCGATCGCTACGTCGAGCTGACGCGTGACTCGATCTTCTATCTCGACCCGCACATCTGCGTCCGCTGCCGGTACCGGAGCACCGAGCTGTTGTGGCAGTGCCCGCACTGCCACGAATGGAACACGTTCGTCGAGGAGAGAATCGCACCGGCGAAAGACACGGAAGCGACGCTCACGAGCTGACGGCGGAAAGTAAGAGCCGGCTATTACGAAGCTGCGCGGCGAAGGAAACGAGCTGGTTTCCATTTTTGTCACCGCCAAGAAGACTGCGAAGGCGCGGTTAGAAGCCAAGCGGGCGGCTCGGCGCGAAGAGCGCAAGCGCCGCCGTCGAATCGACGCTCGCTCGCGCTGAGGCGCTCCCAATCTACAGCCCGTGTGGAGCCTGGAGTACTTCTGTTAGGCATTGAGTGCTGTCGGGCTTCCGCATGTCGCTCTCCGGCGTTTGGCTTTTTTTCGCGTTTCCTCGTTCGCGTACTTCTTACTTCGTACTTCTTACTTCATACTTTCAGTGAGCCGTCAGCAGCTGTTCCAGCACGGCTTTCACCTGTGCGTCGGTCTCCGCGAAGCTGCCGTCCGTCTGTATCACGTAGTCCGCTCGTCTGACTTTCTCGTCGATCGGCCATTGTGCGTTGAGGCGGTTGAGGGCTTCTTCGCGTGAAAGGTGGTCCCGCGACATGATGCGCCGCAGCTGTTCCGACGGTGAACAGGCGCAGACGATGACGCAATCGAACTCGTAGTCGTGGCCGGTCTCGTACAGCAGCGGCACGTCGGCGATCGCGACGTGTGTGCCGGGCGGAAGATTCGCGAGCCACTCCGTGATCCGCTGGTAGACCTCAGGATGGATGATGGCCTCGAGATCGACGCGAGCGGTTCGGTCCGTGAAGATGATCGCGCCGAGCGCAGCCCGATCGAGGCTGCCGTCGGGCAGCAGCAGGCCGGAGCCGAAACGCTCGATGATGCGCGCGAGACCGCGCGTGCCTGGCGCCACCGCATCACGCGCGAGGCGATCCGCATCGATCACGGCCGCGCCGAGCGCCGCAAACCGCGCGAGGCAGTGCGACTTCCCCGTCGCGATCCCGCCTGTCAACGCCGCACGAACCATAGCGAGGTTCTCGGTTCTCGGTTCTCGGTTCCCCGGTTCTTTGTTCCCCGGTTTCTGGTTCGGGTAGTCTCGAAGCGTCGAACCCTCGAACCCGGAACCGAGAACGGAGAACGCTTCTCAGCGCTCGCCGGGCCCCACCCCCGCTCCCTGCGGCTCGACTCGCCTTCGCTCGCTCGCCGCGGCCGCAGGCGCTGAACCGAGAACCTCACAGTTCGCGCCGCGCCTGCGCGGCGACGACCGTGTTCTTCAACAACATCGCGATCGTCAGCGGACCCACACCGCCGGGGACGGGCGTCAGCGCGCCCGCGCGTTCGGCCACCGACGGGTGGACGTCGCCGACGACGATCGACCCGCGGCGTTCGAGGGCGGCAAGACGAGGTGAGCCCGGTTCGAACACCGTCCTCGCGAACGCGGCGTCTCGCACCGACGACGTGCCGACGTCGATCACGGTTGCGCCGGGTTTCACGAACCCGGGAGTGACGAAGCCGGGCCGCCCGATCGCCGCAACGAGAATGTCGGCGGTTGCAGCGACGGCCGGCAGATCGGGTGTCTTGGAATGGCAAATCGTTACCGTCGCGTCCCGGTGGAGCAAGAGCATCGCCATCGGCTTGCCAACGATCTCGCTGCGCCCGATGATGACGGCGTGGGTGCCGGCGATCGGGATCCCGCTGCGATCCAGCATTTCGATGATCCCGGAAGGCGTGCAAGGCTTCAGGAGCGCGCGCCCCTGTACCAGCCGTCCCACATTGAGGGGATGGAACCCGTCGACGTCCTTCGCCGGGTCGATGGCATCGAAGATACGCTGGGCGGCCCCCTTCCCCATTGCGGCCGGCAGCGGTGACTGGACGAGGATCCCGTCGTGCACGTCGCTCGCGTTGAGGCGCATGACGAGCGTCAGCACTTCGTCGAGCGCCGCGGTTGCGGGTAGGCGATGCAGATCCACGCGCAGACCGGACTCGGTCCCCGCTCGAACCTTGTTGCGAACGTAGATCTCGGAGCCCGGATCTTCCCCGACGAGCACGATTCCGAGACACGGCGGTCGGCCGGCGTGCCCTTTGAACGCGTGCAGCCCGGGTTCAACCGACTCACGTATCGCGGCGGCGACCGCCTGACCGTCGAGGATGCGCGCGCTCACGCCGTCACCTGACCGCGCGCGCGGACTGCCCCGCTGCCGCTTCCAACTCGCGAAGGTTCTCGGTGCGGCCGAGCACGACCAGATAGTCCCCCGCATGCATCACGGCGTCCGGCGGCGGGTTGAATTCCATTCGGCCGTCGGCGTGCTGGATCCCGACGACGACCACGCCAAACCGCTGACGCAGGTTGGCGTCCACGATTGTCCGGTTCGCGAGCGACGCTCCCTGCGTGATGTGGACCTGCTCCATGCTCAGCTCGAGATTCTCGGAACTCGTCGCCAGCTGCACGAAATCGACGACCGCGGGCCGTAGCGCGGTCTGCGCGAGCTGCAACCCGCCGATCTGGTACGGCGACAGCACGCGATCGGCACCCGCCCGCACCAGCTTCGTGCGCGCATCCTCCGTCTCTGCGCGGCCGATGATGAACAGGTGAGGGTGGAGCAACCGCGCGGTCAGCACCGCGTACACGTTTTCCGCGTCAGTGCTGACGGCAGCTATGAATCCTCGGGCACGCTCGATTCGCACATGCCGGAGGACCTGTTCGCTGCTGGCGTCGGCTTCGACCGCGAGATATCCCAAGTCGATGGCTTCCTGCATGCGCTCGGGATCGCGCTCGATGATCACGAACGGCACACCCTGGCGCGCGAACTCTTGCGCGATAATGTGTCCCATCCGGCCGAAGCCGCACACGATGAAATGCTTGTCGAGATCGTCGAGCATGCGGTTACGACGGCGGCGGAGCCAGCGCTCCTGGAGATCTCCCTCGACCAGGCGCGCCATGAAGAACGAGAAGGTGTAGAGGACGGTCGCCACGCCGACCGTCAGCACTACCATCGTGAAGAACTCGCCGGCGCGCGAGAGTGGATGAACTTCCTTGTATCCGACGGTCGTCACCGAGATGACCGTCATGTAGAGCGAGTCCCAGAGGTTCCAGCCTTCGATGAGGCTGTAGCCGAGCGTCCCGCCGACGATCACCGCGCCGAGCAGGGCAGCCGACAGTCGCCACCCCGCCCACCACGGCGAACTGCGGCCTGACGGCGGCGCCATCGAGTGCGCGGCGACGTCCGGCCCACGATGGTCGTTGCGCGCGCGCGGGCTGTCGGGAATCGTCAAGCACGCTCCGGATCCAACCTAGACCGGGGGGCTTCGCCCGGCCGGACCCCCCATCCCACCCCACCGCACAAGATAGGTGCGGTGGGGGCCCCGGATCGCCGTCGCTGGCGGGTCGGGGTCCCCGGCGCGCGTTTTGTGCGCGCTGGGGTGAGGCGACCCCTTCGCCCCGCTCCGCTCCGGCGGGGCACGCCTTCGGCGCGCCACAGCGGAAAGGAAGCGCGTGTGGATAAATCGCGCGCCTACTTGCGTGAAGACCGTCCAAGGATCAGACCGACCGCTGTTACCGCTGCGCCGCCGAGAAGGATCTTCAGTCCGAAGGCATCGGCAATTTGCGGATTGACGTGCATGCCGAGGTAATTCAGCACGGCATCGAGCTCCGACCACTTCGCCAGATCCTCGTTCGTCACGCCCCAGATCGTCAGGAAGGCGAGCAGCGTGATGCAGAACCCGTTGAACAGCAACATGTAGCCGCCCATCGTCAGGAAATTGGCGAGGCTCTGCGAGCCGGTTCGCGCCGTGGCTTCGGCGCGGTCGACTAGCGGACTGTGCGTGCGGCCGTAGAACCAGTAGATGATCATGCCGACGTCGAGCCATCCCAGGAAGCGGACCCACGTCATGACCGACAGGCTGACCATCAGGTACACGCACGACAACACGCCGAGCACCGGGAGGATCGATCCCCCGGGCACCTTGAACGGCCGGTTCGCGTCCGGCCGTCTGGCGCGCAGGACGATCACGGCCAGTGACACGACGACGAACGCAAACAGCGTCCCGATGCTGGTCATTTCGCCGAGGATCTGGATCGGAACGAAGCCGGCAACGAGCGCCACGATCGTGCAGGTGATGATCGTCGTGATGTACGGCGTGCGGAATTTCGGATGGACCTTGCTGACCCCGGCCGGCAGAAGCTGGTCTCGGCTCATCGAGAAGAAGATGCGAGGCTGGCTCATGAGCATGACCAGCAGCACGCTCGTGATGCCCGCGACCGCTCCGGCGGAGACGAGCCCGGCTGCCCAATCCTGACCGATCCTGGCCAGCGCGTAACCGACCGGCGCGTTGAGGAACTGCGGATCGCTCTTGTACTGGACGACGGGCACGATGCCGCTGAGAATTCCCGACACGAGGAGGTACAGAATCGTACAGATGATCAGGGACGCAATAATCCCGATTGGCAGATCCCGCCTTGGATTCTGCGCCTCCTCGGCCGTCGTCGACACGGCGTCGAACCCGATGTACGCGAAGAACACGACTGCGGCGCCGGTCATCATCCCCGAAAAACCATATGGCATGAAGGGGGACCAGTTGCCGGGATCCACGTATTTAACGCCGACGACAATGAAGAAGAGGACGGCGGCGAGCTTGACGGCGACCATCACGGCGTTGAATCGTGCGCTCTCTCGTACGCCGATCACGAGCAGCACCATGATGCTGAGCACGATGATGATCGCGGGCAGGTTGACGACTGAGCCGAGCTCCGGGTTCGGCGCAGCAGTCATCCAGGTCGGCAAGTGCAGCCCGAATCCCGCCAGGATCCGCTGAAAATAGCCGCTCCATCCGACGGCAACGGTCATCGACCCGACGGCGTACTCGAGAATCAGGTCCCAACCGATCATCCAGGCGAAGATCTCGCCGAGCGTGGCGTAGGCGTACGTGTATGCGCTGCCGGAGATTGGGATCATCGCAGCGAATTCCGCATAACACAGTGCCGCGAAGCCGCACGCCAGACCGGCGGCGACATAGGAGAGGACGATGGCCGGGCCCGCCTGATTCGCCGCCGCGGTTCCCGTCAGGACGAAGATGCCGGTTCCAATGATGGCCCCGATGCCGAGGAGCGTGAGGTCCGTCGCCGTGAGCGTCCGCTTCAGCGCCTTCGTTCCATGTTCGACATCGCCGACCAGCTGCTCGATCGTCTTCGTCTTCAGGAGATTCGAATCCATTCACCCTCCAGTGAATCACCCCGACGGGCTGCTGGCAAAAACCGGCATTATACCTTGAACGGACGGGCTGGCAGCGCTGACACGAACGCGCGTACGCGCTGTTCGATGTCGTCGGTGAGGAGGTCCGAGATGACAGCCACCGCCGCCGCGCCGGCCGCGATCACATCGGGGGCGCGCTCGAGTGTGATCCCGCCGATCGCGACGATCGGCTTGCCGCGTCCGGAGGCGTACGCCACGAGATCCAGGCCGCGCGCGTCGTAGCCCGTGTCCTTGGTTGCGGTCGTGAAGATCGGACCGACGGCAACGTAGCTCGCCGACGTCGAAAGCGCTGCATCGACCTGCTCGCGGGTATGCGTCGAGAGGCCGACGATCGCGTGCTCACCGACAACCGCTCGCGCCGCTTCGACCTCGAGATCCTCCTGGCCGACATGGACGCCGTCGGCGTCGGCCATTCGCGCGATATCGGCGCGGTCGTTGACGATCACGCGCGCCCCATGCACGCGAGCAACTCGCACGATCTGATCAGCCAGCGAAAGAAACGCTGACGTGTTTCCTTGCTTCCACCTGACCTGCAGCAACCGCGCGCCGCCGCGCAGGCAGGCGCCCACGACGTCACACGGCTCGAGGCCGCGCGCATCACACACGACTGTGTCGATGATCGCGTAGAGGATGGCCTACACTGCCTCAGCCAGCCGGCCACCACCGCCCTGCTTCTGCACCAGGAACCGTTCCATGAATCCGGTATGCAGGCGGCCGGCGACGAAGTCCGGATCGTTCAGAATGCGGAGGTGCAGTGGAATCGATGTGCGGATCCCTTCGATGACTGTCATCTCGAGCGTGCGCCGCATACGGGCGAGCGCCTCCTGGCGGTCGCGTCCGTGCACGATGATTTTGGCGATCAACGAGTCGTAGTACGGCGGAATCGTGCACTCGGAGTGCGCGAACGTATCCACTCGAACGCCAGGACCGCCTGGCACGCTGAAGGCGTGAATGACGCCGGGCGAAGGAGCGAAGGTCTCGGAATCTTCGGCATTGACGCGGCATTCGATCGAGTGGCCCGTGAACGTCACCTCACCCTGTTTGAACGACAGCCGCTCGCCGGCCGCAATCCGGATCTGCTCCTTGACGATGTCGACGCCGGTGACGAACTCGCTCACGGGGTGTTCCACCTGAAGGCGCGTGTTGACTTCGAGGAAGTAGAAGTTCCCCTTGTCGTCCAGCAGGAACTCGAAGGTGCCGGCGTTCGTGTACTGGACTGCGCGGGCCGCATCGACAACGCTGCTCCCGAGCCTGCGGCGCATCTTCTCCGTCAATGCGACCGACGGTGCTTCCTCGATCAGTTTTTGATGCCTTCGCTGGATCGAGCACTCGCGTTCCCCCAGATGGACGACTGCGCCATGGTGATCACCGAGTACCTGCACTTCGATGTGCCTCGGCTTCTCGACGTACTTTTCGAGATAGACGTCGCCGACGCCGAATGCCGCTTCGGCTTCGCGCTGCGCCGTCTTGAGTGACTTGCCGAGATCCGCCGCCGCGCGAATCACCCGCATCCCGCGGCCGCCGCCCCCGGCGACCGCCTTGATAATGACGGGGTATCCGAGGTCGCGCGCGACCTTCAGCGCCTTCTCTTCGCTGTCGATCGGACCGTCGCTGCCGGGCAGGACCGGAATGCCCGCCTTGCGCATCGCTCGCCGCGCCCGAGCCTTGTCCCCGAGCAACCGGATGACGTTCGGCGCCGGACCGATGAATCTGATGTGACAGGCCTCGCACACTTCCGCCAGGTACGCGCTCTCGGACAGGAACCCGTACCCCGGATGAATCGCGTCGGCCCCGGTGATCTCCGCCGCGCTCAGTACCGCGGGTACGCTCAGGTAACTGTCCGCGCTCCGCGCCGGGCCAATGCAGACGTCCTCGTCCGCGAAGCGCACGTGAAGCGAGTTCTCGTCCGCCTCGGAGTACACGGCGACGGTCTTGATTCCCAGCTCCCGGCACGCGCAGATGATCCGCAGCGCGATCTCGCCACGGTTGGCTATCAGGATTTTTTTGAACATGAGGAGTCGGTGTCACTCGGTCTTGATGGCGAACAGGCGCTCGCCATACTGAACCGGCTTTCCGTTCTCGACGTAGATGCTGACGATTTCACCATCGTACTCGGAGGTGATCTCGTTCATCAGTTTCATGGCCTCGATGATGCACAGAACCTGGTCCTTCTTCACGTGCTGGCCGATTTCGACGAACGACGCAGCTCCCGGCTCCGCAGCGCGGTAGAACGTTCCGACGATCGGGGATTTCACCACGGCGAGTTCGAGGGGAGCATCGTCGGGTTCTGCGCTCTCCGCGGAGGCGGGCGGCATTGGCGTGAGCGATGGCGGTTCGGGTGGTGCGCTGGGGGAAGCCAAAACGGGGGCTGGCGCTTGTGCGACCACCGGCGGAAGTCCTGGACCGGCCTTCCGGACACGAAGTTTGAGCCCGTCGCGCTCGAGCTCGAACTCCATGAGGTCGTGTTGTCTCACCAGTTCGAGAATCCGCTCGATGTCCTCGAATTCCAATCAACCTCCGCGCAGGCGAGCCTCGCGAAAATCACGCGCTCCATTCCAAATTCCTACCGCGTCAGCACCTCGCATCCGTCGTCGATTACCAGAACGTCGTCCTCGATTCGTACTCCGCCGAATCCTTCGACGTAGGCGCCGGGCTCGACTGTGAACACCATGCCGGGCTCGAGCACGACGTCAGGATGCGTCTCGGAGTATCGGCCGATCCGTGGTTCCTCGTGCACCTCGAGGCCCAGCCCGTGCCCTGTGCCATGACCAAAGGCCGCGGCGAGCCCATGAGACGCGAGGGTTTCGCGAGCCGCTCGATCGACGCTGCTCGCCTTGACGCCCGGTTTGATGGCGGCAATCGCGGCGCGCTGGGCCTCGGCCACCGCACCGAACATTTCGCGGAGGTTCTCGGGGGCCTGCCCTAGCTGCACCGTTCGCGTCAGATCCACGCAGTATCCATCGTAGACCCCACCAAAGTCCAGCACGACCCCATCGGTCACCTTTACTCGCCGCCACGTCGGCCGGGCGTGCGGCAGCGCCGCGTTTGGTCCAGACGCGACGATGGTGTCGAAGGCCGGCCGGTCGAATCCGTGCTGGCGAAGCAACGCATCGACGTCGGCGGCGATCTCTCGTTCCGATCGGCCGGACTGGACAAACTCGGGGAGCTCTCGTGCCGCCGAGGCAAGCCGGCGGCCAGCCTCTCGAAAAACGGCAATCTCGTCTGAGTCCTTGACGGCCCTCGCGCGCTCGACAATTCGTTCTGTCGGCACGAGGCTCGGAACACGTTCGGATGTGCGGCGCGTCAATGTCCCGGACAGCGTGTTGAATCGCGCAACCGACATCCGCTGGCTCTCGATCCCGATTTTCTGCGGTGCTTCCTCTTCGAGAACTTTCACGAGCGTCTGATCGATGTTCTGATCGGCTACCACTACCGACACCGTTTGGACGAGGTCAGGTTGCGACGCGATCCGCGTGCGCGCCGCGGTCGCGTACCGAAAATCAACGATGAGCGTCGCGCGATGTCGCATCAGAACAAGAACGCCAGCGGAGCCGGTGAACCCGGTGAGATAGGCGATGTTTGGAAGGTGCGTGACGATCAGTGCGTCGAGCTCGCCGAGATCGGAGCGCACGCGGACGAACCGATGGCCGAGAGCCGGCGAACGCGGCGCCAACATGGCCTCATGTTAGTGCATCCGTTCGGGATTCAGGGCTCGGGCTTCGCGTTCGGGGTTCGCGATTCAGGGTTCGGGTTCGAGCCGGGGTGTTCGAAGATCTCTCGAGGCCCGACCCGAATTTGGCGAGTCCCGAATCCCGAATTCCGAATCCTGACAATCAGCACTATTTCGGTGTGACGGTGCCCGTCGTAGTGCCCTTCTTGCCCGAGTCGTCCGTCACCGTAAGAGTGACCACATAAGAACGCGGCAGGGCGTAGGTGTGCGAGGTGATCGGCCCGGTTCCGAACGTACCGTCACCGAAGTCCCAGTCGTACTTCGTGATCGTGCGACCCGGCGCGGCGCGCGATGCGGACGCGTTGAAGTTCACCGGCTGGTTCACCTGAGGATCGCTCGGCGAGCTGGTAAATGCAGCCGTTGGATTGACGCCCCCGCTGACTGCCACGGATTTCGTCGCCTGCGCCGTGCGGCCGTAGGCATCCGAAATCGTCAACGTCACGATGTACGTGCCCGCCGTGCTGTAGGCATGACTTGCGGTAACGCCCGAGCCGCTGCGCCCGTCACCGAAGCTCCAGCTGTAGCCGACGATCGGGTTCCCCGGCGCAGACGTGCTCGTGGACGCATCGAAGAGCACCGCCTGGCTGTCGGTTGGCGTGCTCGGGGTGAACGTGAACGCGGGCTTCAAGCCGTCCGGCGGCACGACGACACCCGGCGGAACAAGGCGAATCGAGGCGCTGCGCGTTGACGAATTGGCGAAATCGGATCCTACTGGCGTGATGACGATCGTGACGACGGTGCCGTTGTCGACGGCAACCCTCGGCGCCGCCGGCGCCGTATAGACGGTCGTCGCGCGACCGTCGTTGCCCGTAACGAGATTGCGCGCCGACAGCGATCCGAAGTCGGCCAGAATGCCGTCCACCTGAATCTCGGCTCGAAGCGACAGGTTCCGCAACGGCTGACCACTCGCGTCGCGCGCCGAAATCGACACCATGCTCTGCGATGCACCATCCTGCGACAGCACGTCCGGCGAAGCGCTGACGATGACCGAGGTGCCGTACTCGGACGGGCCCGACAGGTCCGGCGTCTCCTGCTCTTTCACCGTGCAACTGGCGGCAAGGATCCCGGTCATGACGACGAGAGAAATCCGCGAAAGCGTGTGGTGTCTCATATTCCTGTCGCGAGACTAGGACCCCGCGTTCGAATCCGCGAAGTTCGCAAAGTTGACTGACATCCGGCCGGTTGCGCTCACTTCACGACCCGACTGATCGTGCCCGTAAAAGGTCACCTCGGCGATGGTCGAGAGCACGAGGCCACTCGACGCGAGCGCAGCAAGCGGAGCTTCCGACTTGGCGAGGTTGCGCACGAGAGTAAAGGTCGCAGATGCGCCTGCACCGGTGACGGTAACCGTGAACGCACCGTCGAACGGGTACGGCACGTCCACGCCCGGCACATTGCGGCCGTCGCTCCGGATGTACCGCACGTGAAACTGATCGACCGTGATGGCATTCACGGGCGACGGCTTCGCCGGGCTCGAGGCCGATCCCGGATCCTTAAGTCCGAGTCCAAACGTCACCTGGCCGGTATCGGCGAAGACGGTCTTCGAGCCGTCGACGAACGTCACGACGTCGGACGACAGCGTGTTTCCGAACTTGCCGTCCGCTCCCGACGCGCCTTCGAGCGAATTGATGATCAGGTACGACGATGCCGTTCCTTCCAGTTGCATGTCGCCACAGCCGCTCGACGCAACCGCGACAAGCAACGCCGCAGCCATGCATGACATTCCGCAGACCATCCTGGCGCGCCCTGCTCTTCCGGCGTGTGCTTCCGATCTCATGACTAACCCTTCAAAATGCGCGGCGTGATGAAAATCAGCAGCTCGCGGCTGGAGTCTTCGAGGCGGTCCCGTTTGAAGAGCCAGCCCAGGAGCGGCATGCGATAGAGCATCGGCGTCTTCTCGTTCGACGTCTGCTCCTGGCTCACGAAAATCCCCCCGATCACCGTTGTCGCACCGTCGTCGATCTGGACCTGGGTGTTGGCGCGCTGGGTATCGATCGGTGGAATGCCATTCACCTGACGGCTGAAGTCCGCGGCGGCGTTCTCGATGGTGATTTTCATGATGACGGTGTTGGCTGCGGTGATCTGCGGCGTGACCGTCAGCTTGAGCACGGCTTCCTTGAACGAGACAGTAACCGTGTTGTTGGCGACCGTCTGGATGGGAATCTGGATACCCTGGGCGACTTCCGCTTCGATGTTGTTCTGCGTGGTCAGGCGCGGTGTCGAGAGCACGCGGCCCTTGCCGGTGCGCTCGAGGGCCGACAGCGCCACATCGAGGTTGAACGCCCCATTGATTGCCCCAAGCGCCAGACCGATTGCTGAATTGGCGTCCTTGACGCCGAGGTTCACGGCTGTCGCCGTCTGCTCGAGACTCGACGCGCGCGGATCGGTCGGGCTTTGGGTGCCGAGGCGACCGCCGAGCGTTCCCTGATTCGGGAACGCAAGATTCGTCGTGTTGCCGACGTCGGGCATGACGCGTCCGTTCAGGCCCCACTGGATCCCGACCGCGCGTGCGAAGTCGCGAGTGGTCTGCACGATGCGCGCCTCGACTTCGACCTGCGGCTCCGCGCGATCGAGGCTGGCCAGCAGGTTCGCCGCGGTGTCGAGCCGCGCCGGCAGGTCGGTGATGATCAGCGTGTTCGTGCGCTCGTCGATCTGGACGTCACCGCGGGGCGACAGGGCGGCGCGCTTGATGAGCGGCGCCGCGGCGGCGGCGCGCGCATAACTGAGTGAGAACGTGCGCACGGACAGCGTACCTGCGTCCGCCGAGGACTTCGCGAGCGCCTGCCGCGCGTCCTGCTCCCGCTTCAACGTGTCGACGCGCGCGATCCGCACGATTGTCCCGTCGACGGTGTAATCGAGCTGATTGCCTCGAAGAATGACTTCGAGCGCCTGATCCCACGGAACATCGGTGAGGATGATGTCGACCGTCCCCTGCACGTCGGGATCGATGACCATGTTCAGGCCGCTGATCTCCGAGAACCCTCGCAACACCGCGCGAAGGTCAGCGCCCTGGAAGTCGAGGCTGATCGGATGACCGGTGTATTTCTTCTGCGCCTCGCTCGAGATCACCTGCCCGGTCGATTGCGGCTTGGCTGGCGCCGGGGCCGGGGCCTGCGTTTGCTGAGCGGATGTCGCGGTCCGCGCGGTCCGCTGCGACGGCTTGACTGTGGCCGAACTCTTCGTGGCCGCAACTGGTCGCGATACCCCGACCGGGGCGTTCGGAGCCACCGTCGTGATCGGTGCGTCCTGTAGCGCTGTGATTGGTTCCCGGGGGGTGGGATCTCGTGGCGTGATCGCCGCGCCGTTTCGCAATGCATCTTCGAGAGAGATCATCGGTTCGGGCGCCTCGGCCTGCGGATCGGCCTCAACCTTCGGCGCAGGATTTCGCGGGTTTGCCGTAGCTGTCTGCGCCGTGGAGGGCGAGAGCTCGACGCGAATCGTATTGCGCGCGCTGCGGACCTTGTACTCGGCCGGCTGCGCGAGCGAGAGATGCACGCGCGCAACCGACGCGCCGTCGACGTCCGATGCCTGCTCGAGACGAACGGCCGACAACGCGCCGCCGCGCTGGACGTCGTTTCGCGCGTCGCCGACGCTGACGTGGCGGAGATTCACGACGACGGTGAACGGATCCGGCTGGCTGACGCCGTACGCGACCGGCGCGCTCGCTTCAATCAAGACCGCGTTCTCCTGCCTCGAGACGCCCACGAGTCGCACCGGCGCGGTCGCCGCCGCCACCATCGTGCCGGTCAGCGTCAGGACGCCAAGTCCGGCCACCCAGGCCCGCGATGCGTGGGACGGTTGTCTGTCCTGCTGCCAAGTCATCGATTCGATTCTCATCTGTTGGTGCTCGTGGGGCCCGACCTCCGCTCGCGGCGGCTGGACTCGCGTCGCTCGCTCGCCGCAGCCGCGGGCGTTTCCGTCGCCCGCACTCGCTTCAAGACCTCGCGCTGCTTCACGAGCGACAGCGGATCGCTGACATCCTGCGAAAAGACGACACTGTCCTGCATGATGCTTTTCACGGTACCGTCGAACAGCTTGTCCCCGGGCCGGACGATGTACGTCTTGTTGTCGGAGGACTGCACCATCGCGAGGAAGCCCGAACGATCGCGAACGATGCCCTTCACCGTCACTTCAGAGATCAGCAGCCCTGGTACGCCGGGCACCTTGGTGGCGGACTGACGCGGATCGTTGCCTCGCCCGAGCAGGCTGACGAACGGATCGCGGCGCCCTTCCGGGTTGTACGAGTACGGTGTCGTGGCCGCGTCGCTCGGCGTGGGCAGCGGTGCCGATACCGGAGGCTGCTGCGGCTTCTCCTGCACCCCAACGCGCGAAAGACGCGCGTCGGGGACCCCGCCCGCCGTTTGCTGCGGGACGAGCGACAGCACCGAGAGGACGAGAACGTTCAACATCTTCGCCTCACTTGGCAGCCGCAGCCGCTTTTGGCTTGCCGCCTTTGGTCTTGGGCGGTTCCGGCTGCAGCACGAAGGTCGTCGCGGTGCACTCGGCGACCATCGTGGCAGTCGAGTCGCTCGACGGCTTCGCCTTGATCGCGATGTCGCTGATGTTGATGATGCGAGGGAACCGGCTGATGTGATCGAAGAAGTGTCCGAGGCTGTGATACGTCCCCTCGGCCTGCAGCTTGAACGGCACCTCGGCGTACATCGGCTTTTGCACTTGCGGCTGTGGCGTGAACCGCTGAATCGCCAGGTTCGACTGCGCGGCGAGACCCTGGATCCGCCGCAGAATGTCCGCGACGTCCTTTTCTTCGGGAAGAACTGCGCGAAGGCCCTCCAGCCGCTGCTCGAGCTCGCTCACCTGTGCCTCGAATTCGGGGAGCTGCCTAGCGGTCGCGCGCCCTTTCGCGACGCTCGCGCGCAAGGTCGCAAGGCGCCCCTGGCGGCTCGCGATGTCCGCCTGCATGTCTTTGACGTAGAAGTTCCAGAAGCCGTACGCCGCGCCGGCGCACACGATGACAAACGCGACAATCTGTCCGTACCACGGGAGCTTGTTCAGCGACAGCGTCATCGAAAATCCATTACCGTTTCTTCGCGTTCTTCGATGTCGCGAATACGTCCGGCGCGTCGGGATCGCGGAATGTCGCCTTGATCACGAACCTCACGAGGTCACCCGTCTTCTGATCGGACGTGACCTGGCTATCGATGATCTCGACCGGTTTGATGAACCACTTCGTGGACTCGATCCCGCCGACGAAGTCGGAGAGCGCCGTCATGGTGGTCGCAAACCCGGTCAGGGTGAAGTCGCTCCCGGTCTGCTTCATGTCGGAGAGCCACAGCCGCTCGGGCACGCTGCGGCTGATTTCGTCGAGCACGTGAACGGGCGCCGCCTGTCCCTTGCGCAGCTGCTCGATGAGCGTGACCCGCTGCTGGAGCTGCGCCCTGCGCGTTTCGAACGTCTGCACCTGCGCCAGCACTGCACGCAGCTGTTGCGTTTCCAGTTCCGCCCTGGCGATGCTCTGGTCGATCTCCGCCGACTGGCTGCGGAGGGTCCAGAACCACCAGCCGAGACCGACCACCGTCGCGACGAGGATGAGCGAGGCGCCAATCGTCACGCGTTGCGCCGCCGAGATGACGACCCGCGTCTTCTTCGACCGATCGCGATCGACGGTGAGGAGATTGATGCGAATCATCGATCACCCGGCCGTCGCAGCGCGAGGCCAACGGCCACGGCCGCGGTCGGCGCGATCTCCGCCGGATCGACCTGGAACTTTCTGGCGTCGAACGCAATCCGCTTGAATGGATCGAAGGGCTCCACGGGTGCCTGGAACCGGTCCGCGAGCAATTCCGTGAATCCCTCGGCGCGCGATGCGCCACCGCTCACGACAATCCGGTTCAGGTGATCCGACGAGGCGGTGGCTCTGAAGAAGTCGAAGGTCTTCTGGATCTCCAGCATCGCGTTCTCGGTCACCGCGCGAAGAACGGGCCGGGCATCGTCGTAGGTAACGCCGTCGACGGGCTGCCCGCGCTTGAGTTGATCCGCCTGCTCGAACGGGAGGCTCAGTTCCTTCTGCAGCGCTTCGGTATACGCATTCCCGCCGATGGAGATGTCACGGGTGAAGACCGATTGATCGCCGTTGATGATGTTGACATTCGTGGCGCTCGCGCCGGCGTTCAAGAGGACCACGACCGCGCCCGGCTCGATGCCGTAGTTCACTTCATACGCGTTCTGGAGCGCGAAGGCGTCGACGTCGACAACGACCGCCGCGCGGCCGGCCTGGCTGATGACGCCCGTGTAGTCGGCGATCTTCTCGTTCTTCGCGGCAACGAGCAGCACGTCCATCGTGCTCTTGCCGGCCGCATCGCCAGCATCGAGGATCTGATAATCGAGATTGACGTCCTGGATGTCGAAAGGGACGTACTGCTCCGCTTCCCAGTAGATCGATTCGGCCAGCTCGGCCTCGGTCATCACCGGCAGCGAGATTTTCTTGACGATGACCGCGTTGCCCGAAAGCGATGCCGCGACCTCCCTTGTCTTGATGTTGCGCCGCTCGAACAGGCGGCGGACCGACTCGACGACGACCGCGCCGTCCATGATCGAACCGTCGACGATGCTGTCGTGGGGAATGGGTTCGGTGCCGAAGGCCACGACCCTGTAGCTCTTCCCCGCCGGTTTCAACTCGATGGCTTTGACAGCGCTCGAGCCGATATCGAGACCAACGAGGGATTTCGGTTTGCGAAACATGTTTCTCTGCATTCGCGTATGCGTGAACCGCTGTGGTGTGCGCTGGCTCGCGAAGCTGGGCGGCAAGTTGGGTGCCACGGGGTACCGACTACCAAAAACCGGCAGAATCACGCAGATTTGAATGGCAGTTGAACCGGAGGGCTGGAGGGAGATTTACAAAAGTGACTCCTGCACACGAATCCGTAATGGCAACCACTGCGTACTGTCCGTCTCCCGACCTTGACATCCCCCGTAATGGCCGGTATCCTCTTGGTTTGCCGTCCTTTGACCGGGGCTGACTGTCTGCATGTCTCTCGGGCGGGGCGAGGGCCTCCGCCGGAGCTTCAGCAACGTAGGCGCGGCGGGTTCACCAGCAGCTTCCGTAGGGCCTGCACCACCGCTGGCGGTCCATACGACGCCGGTGGCAACGAGGGAAGGCCGAGAGGATCTCATGGGTTCGTTCGTTCCGACCGCCGGGAGTGTCGAGCGGCAATGGCACGTCATCGATGCCGAGGGGCTGGTGCTGGGCCGCGTCGCAACCGAGGCCGCCCGGCTGCTGCAGGGTAAACACAAGGCTCTGTATACCCCTCACATCGATACCGGCGACCACGTCGTCATCGTGAATGCGGCGAAGGTGCGCCTGACGGGTCGCAAGGAAGAGCAGAAGATTTACCGGTACCACAGCGGATACGAAGGCGGATTGCGCGAGGAGCGGGCCAAGGACCTTCGTCGGAAGAACCCGGTGCGAATCGTCGAAGAGGCAGTCCGCGGAATGCTGCCGAAGACGAAGCTGGGTGAAGCGATGTGGCGCAAGCTGAAGGTGTACGCCGACGCGAAGCACCCGCATCAGGCTCAAAAACCTCGGCCCCTGCAACCAAATAGACCGTCGAAATCGACGCGAGAGGTCGCATAAACGTGGCAGCAGGCATTCAGTACTACGGTACCGGTCGGCGGAAGACATCAACCGCACGCGTGTTCATGAGGCCGGGAGCGGGCGGCATTACCGTCAATCGCAAGCCCATCGAACAGGCCTTCCCCACCGAGGCACTCCGCACCCAGATCAAGCAGCCGTTGGCCGTAACAGAAACGGCCGATAAGTTCGATGTGCTGGCGACGATTGCCGGCGGCGGCATTGCCGGTCAGGCCGGGGCCCTGCGCCTCGGGATTGCGCGCGCGCTCGTCGAGTACAACGTAGAGCTGCGACAGCGGTTGAAGAAGGCGGGGTTCCTGACGCGCGATGCGCGCATCAAGGAGCGCAAGAAGTACGGGCAGAAGGGGGCGCGCAAGCGCTTCCAGTTCAGTAAACGTTAGGAGTCCTTGGAGGGAGCTTGGCCGGCATTGCGTTGAAGGATCTGCTGGAAGCGGGCGTTCATTTCGGCCACCAGACGAAGCGCTGGAACCCGAAGATGAAGTCCTACATCTTCGGCGAGCGGAACGGAATCTACATCATCGATCTGGCGAAGACCGCGAAGCTGTTCCGCGAAGCGGAACAGTTCATCGCCGATCTTGCATCGGAAGGCCGGACCGTCCTCTTCGTCGGTACCAAGCGGCAGGCCCAGGACGCCGTGGCCGAAGAAGCACAGCGCTGCGGCATGTTCTTCGTCAACCAGCGGTGGCTCGGGGGGTTGCTCACGAACTTCTCGACGATTCAGCGCAGTCTGACGCGTCTGCGAGACCTCGAGGCGATGGAGACCGACGGCCGGTACGAGACGCTCTCGAAGAAGGAAATCGCGCAGATCGAAAAGGAGAAGCGCAAGCTTCAGAAGAACCTCGAAGGCATCCGCAATATGGCGCGGCTTCCAGATGCACTGTTCGTCGTCGACACGCGCAAGGAAAAGATCGCCGTCGATGAAGCGCGCAAGCTCAAGATTCCGGTCATCGGCGTGGTCGACACCAACTGCGATCCGGACGAAGTCGACTTCGTGATCCCGGGCAATGACGACGCGCTGCGGGCGATCCGACTCTTCGCGTCGCGCGTGGCCGATGCGGTGCTCTCCGGGCGCCAGATCCGCGAGTCCGCACAGGCCGACGAGGGAGATGCCGAAGCCGACGAGCGCGCGCGCCGAGCGCGGTCCGCACGTCAGGCGCGACCCGAACAGGCAACCTCACCGGCCTCTGTGTAGTTGGTAGAGTCCGGCTCGAGCCGGATCGGCGACGCCGGCCCGCAATTCCTGGCCGGCGTTTTCATGTACTAAGACAGCTTCTCGAGCCGAACCCGGCCTCAACTGAGCAGACACCCGCTTGCGAAGAGGTCGGCGCGTAGTTTGGGCGCGCCATGGGCGCGCCCCCGCCGGAGCGGAGCGGGGCATAGGGACCCCGCGAGCGACGGCGATGGGGGTCCGGCGGGGCGAAGCCCCCCGGACTAGTGAGGAGAAGCGATGGAGATCACGGCAGCAATGGTCAAGCAGCTCCGCGACCTGACCGGCGCGGGGATGATGGAGTGCAAGGCTGCGCTCACGGAGGCCAAGGGCAATATCGAGGAGGCCACCACGATTCTGCGGAAGCGCGGGCTCGCCCAAGCGACGAAGAAGGCCGGCCGCACGACGAACGAAGGGCTGATTGGCAGCTACATTCACATGGGCGGCAAGATCGGTGTGCTCGTCGAAGTGAATTGCGAGTCCGACTTCGTCGCGCGTACCGACGACTTCCAGAATCTGGCGCGCGAGATTGCCATGCACATCGCCGCCGCGAACCCCCAGTACGTCCGGCGCGAGGACGTCCCGTCGGAAGTTCTCGATCGCGAGCGGGAGATCTATCGTTCGCAGATGGCCGGTCAGAACAAGCCGCCGGCGGTCATCGACAAGATCGTCGAAGGAAAGCTGAACAGCTTCTTCGAGCAGGTGTGTCTGCTCGATCAGCCCTCGATTCGCGATCCGAAAGTCACAATCGGCCAGACCGTGCAGCAAGCGATCGCCAAGATGGGCGAGAACATCGCCATCCCGCGATTCGTGCGATTCAAGTTGGGCGAGACGGCATAGCCGCAACCACGTTTCACAGGAGGTCAGGAGTTCAGGAGTTGTTTTTCAAGATCAAGTTTTCGTGATCTCTTGTTCTCTTGTGATGGCGCACGTCCGGTCGGCGCGTCACCGTTCGCGGCTGGCCGGAATCGTTCGATATAATCGGCGAACATGCCCGAGCCCGTGTATCGTCGCGTTTTGCTCAAGCTGTCCGGCGAAGCCCTGATGGGCGAACAGCCCTTCGGAATCGATCCGGCGGTGACGACGGCGATCGCGAAAGAGATCGGAGAGATTCAGCAGCTCGGCGTCGAGACGGCTGCCGTGATCGGCGGAGGAAATCTCTTTCGAGGGCTTGCGGCAAGCGCGCGGGGGATGGATCGCGCGACGGCGGATTACATGGGCATGCTCGCGACGGTCATCAACGCGCTTGCGCTTCAGGACGCGCTCGAGCACAACGGGGTCCACACCCGGGTCGCGACGGCAATCGAGATGCGTGCCGTCGCCGAGCCGTTCATCCGGCGCCGTGCCGTTCGACATCTTGAAAAAGGCCGTGTCGTCCTCTTTGCGGCGGGCACCGGGAACCCGTACTTCACGACCGACACCGCAGCCGCACTCCGTGCCATGGAGATGAAGGCGGACGTCATCCTCAAGGGCACGAAAGTCGATGGGATCTACACGGCCGACCCGATGCTGGACGAGAACGCGACGAAGTACCACGAGATCTCGTACTTGAAAGTGCTCGAACAGGGTCTCAAAGTCATGGACGCGACGGCGATTTCGCTGTGCATGGACAACCGGCTTCCCATCGTGGTCTTCAACCTCCGCACAAGTGGCAATCTCCGAAGGGTCATCATGGGCGAAGCGGTCGGCACGACCGTGAGAGCGTGAGTGAGAGGGGACGAGATGGACGTCAGTGATCTGAAAGGACTGTACGCCGAAGTCAAGAAGCGGATGGATGGACAGCTCGAGCACGTCAGGCGAGAGCTTGGTGGCGTCCGCACCGGACGTGCGTCGGTGACGATCCTCGATTCCGTACACGTCGAGGCGTATGGATCGCACATGCCCTTGAACCAGGTCGCGTCGCTCTCCATCCCTGAGCCGACGATGATCGTCGCGCAGCCGTTCGATCCGTCGCTCATGAGTACCGTCGAGAAGGCGATCCGCAGCTCGAACCTGGGCCTCAATCCGACCAACGACGGTAAGGTCGTCCGCATCCCGATACCACCCCTGACCGAGGAACGTCGCAAAGAGCTGTCGAAGCTGGTTCACAAGTACGCCGAAGAAGGGCGCAACGGTGTCCGTCAGGTGCGCCGCGAGGCCAACGACCGCCTCAAGAAGCTGCTGAAGGATCACCAGATCTCCGAAGACGACGAGCGCCGCGGCCTGGACGAAGTGCAGAAGATCACCGACCAGCGGATCTCGCTCATCGACGACCTGCAGAAGAAAAAGGATGGCGAGTTGTTGGGAAAGTGATCAGATTGCAGATTGCAGATTGCGCAATCCGCAATGTCGTATTTTTTGTATCTCGAATGCTCGGTTCCTTGCGGAGCCCGTCCCTACGATCCGCGTCGCGAACAGCATCTGTGCTCGTGCGGCGCGCCCCTGCTCGCCCGTTATGACCTCGAGGCGGCGCGCGTCTGGCGTCGTGAATCCCTCGCAGATCGACAGCCGACGATGTGGCGTTACTGGGAGCTGATGCCGCTCTTCGACGGCGAGGAGCCGCTGACGCTCGGCGAGGGCTGGACACCTCTGATGCACGCGCGCCGCCTTGGCGAGGAGCTGGGCCTCGAACGCCTGTTCGTCAAGGACGAATCGCTCAATCCCACCAACTCGTTCAAGGCGCGCGGCCTGTCTGCGGCGGTCACGCGCGCTGCGCAGCTTGGCGCCAGGACGCTGTCCGTCCCGTCGGCGGGGAACGCCGCGAATGCGATGGCCGCGTACGCCGCTCTTGCGGGGCTCGAGGCGCAGGTGTTCATGCCGCGTGATGTCAAGGTGCCATTCATTCGCGAGTGCGAGTTGTACGGAGCGCACGTGACGCTCGTCGATGGCTTGATTACCGATGCAGGCCGAATCGCCGCCGAAAAGGGTAAGCCACTCGGATGGTACGACGTGTCCACCCTGAAGGAGCCATATCGCATCGAGGGGAAGAAGACGATGGCCTACGAGCTTGGCGAGCAGCTCGGGTGGTCGGTTCCCGACTGGATCATTTATCCCACGGGCGGCGGGACCGGAATGGTCGGCATGTGGAAGGCGTACGACGAGATGGAACGCCTGGGCTGGAAGACGGCCGGCTCACGTCCGAGGATGGTGTCGGTCCAGGCCGAGCATTGCGCTCCAATCGTTCGAGCGTTCGATCAGGGCGCAGAACGATCGGAGATGTGGCAGAACGCGCACACGGTAGCCGACGGTCTTCGTGTTCCGAAGGCGATCGGTGATTTCCTGGTCCTCCGCGCGATTCGCGAGAGCGGAGGAACCGCGATTGCCGTCAGCGATGCGGACATGGTCCGCGGCATGCGTGACCTCGGTTCGAAGGAAGGCATCAGCGCCGCGCCGGAAGGAGGAGCTGCGCTCCATGCCGTCCGAGTGCTCCTGCGTGACGGTCAGCTGAAGCCGAGCGACACTGTCGTTGTCTTCAATACTGGTGGCGCACTGAAGTATCTCGATGCACTGTCGGTCGAGTTGTGAATTGCGAATTACCTGGCGCGCGAGCCCGTTCAGCGGTTCGGACGATTTGGGCGACAGCCGCTCAAGTCGTCCGGCCCTCGTAAGCAGCCAATTGCCCGTCAATTCACAATTCGCAATTCACAATTGGTCAATCGCCGAGACAAATCCCCATCGCTCTCGCCGTGCGAATGACGTCGAAGTCGACCGGCACGTTGCGCGTGCGTCCGACGATCTTCGCGAGCGGGACCGCCACGATGTCCGGGGGATGGAACGCGACCATCGTGTCGAACTGGCCGTCGAGCACCAGTTCGACCGCCCGCGCGCCGAAGCGCGTCGCCAGGATGCGATCGAAGCTGGTGGGCGCGCCGCCCCGCTGCAGGTGCCCCAGGACGACATGACGGGTCTCCTTCTCCGTGAGCGTCTCGAGTTGTGCGGCAACCAGCGCACCGATGCCGCCGAGCCGCTCGGCGATCTCCGGCGTGCCTTCCTCGATCAGCGACACGCGGCCTCCCGGCGGATTGGCACCTTCCGCCACGACAACGATGCTGAAGCGTGCGCCGTATGACTCGCGCGCCCAGATACGCTCGGAAATGATGTGCAGATCGAAAGGGATTTCGGGAATCAGGATGACGTCCGCGCCGCCCGCCACCCCGGCATACAACGCAATCCAGCCCGCGTAGCGACCCATTACCTCGACGACCATGATGCGATGGTGGGCTTCGGCCGTCGTGTGCAGGCGATCGATCGCCTCGGTGGCGAAGCTGACGGCGGTATCGAACCCGAACGTGTTGGTGGTCTCGACAATATCGTTGTCGATCGTCTTGGGTACACCGACGATCGGAATTCCGCGCTTGGAGAACTCGTGTGCGATCGTGAGCGTCCCATCACCCCCGATGACGACGAGCGCGTCCAGCTTCAACTCGTGAAACATCTCGGTGCAGCGCGCGGAGTAGTCACGCTTGCCGCTGCTCGCCTCGACGGGATATGCGAACGGGTTGCCGCGGTTCGTGGTCCCGAGGATCGTTCCCCCGATGCGAAGGATGCCAGTCACGTCTCGCGGCGTCAGACGACGCCAGCGATCGGGCTCGATCAGACCGTCGAAGCTGTCCTCGAGCCCGATGACCTCGCAGTGGCGCGTCGTCGCAGCCTTCACGACCGCACGAATGACGGCGTTGAGGCCGGGCGCGTCGCCGCCGCCCGTCAGTACGCCGATGCGCTTGATTGCCGGCATGGCCACGCAGTATAGCAGCGCGCTCCGTCGCAGCCTGCGAGCGAGGTCCACCTTGCCGGCCTGTCGCTGGTTTAATACACTCCGAGTCTGTCAGCACTCTTCACTCCCTGGAGGCGATGTCCGATGGCTACGCTCGATCTCTGGTCGATGGCGTTCGTGTTCCTCCTTGCAACGTTCGTCGGCTTTCAGGTGATTCAGAACGTCTCGAGGCTGTTGCACACTCCGCTGATGTCGTTGACGAACGCGATCTCGGCAATTGCCGTGGTCGGCTCGATCATCATCGCGGGCGAGCAGAAGAGCGAGCTCAGCACCGTGCTCGGCAGCGTCGCCGTCGCTGCGTCGGTCACGAACATCGTCAGCGGATTTCTGATCACGGATCGCATGCTGAAGATGTTCCGCGAGCGCAGACCTCAAACGTCGGGCGCCGCGAGCAGTGACGGCAATCGGGTCGCGCAGTCATGATGCGCGAACATCTGATCCAGGCGAGCTACCTCGCGGCCGCCGCGCTGTTCATCCTGTCGCTGCGGTGGCTGAGCAATCCGAAGACGGCACGCCGTGGCGTCGCGGCCGGCGTGGCCGGGATGACTGCTGCAATCCTCGGCACGCTTCTGTACCCCGAAATCGTCCGATACGAATGGATCATCGTTGCCGCGGTGGTCGGCACCATCATCGGGGTCCCCCTCTCACGGGTGCCGCTGACTGCCGTTCCGCAACGGACGGCGCTCTCACATGCATTCGGCGGCCTCGCTGCGGGCCTGGTGGGCAGCGCGAAGTATCTGCTGTGGTTGCAGGATGGTGAGCTCACCGCGTTCCGCACGGCCGCGATCGCCGTTGAAGTGATCCTCGGGTACCTGACGTTCACCGGCAGTCTGATGGCGGCGGGCAAGCTCCAGGAGGTCATCCCCACTCGCCCCATCACCTACAAGGGACAGAACATCGTCAACCTCTCGCTTCTGGCGATCGCGGTCGCGGCAGCCGTTGTTCTCGTGTTCAGACCGGAGTTCTGGCAGCTCTTCCCGATCGTGATCGTCCTGTCGCTCGTGTTCGGCGTGCTCCTGATCGTGCCGATTGGTGGCGCCGACATGCCGACGGTCATCTCGCTGTTGAATTCGTACGCAGGACTCTCCGCAGTCGCGATGGGGTTCGTGCTCGAGAACAAGGTGTTGATCACGGCCGGCGCCCTCGACGGCTCCTCGGGCTTCATCCTGTCGGTGATCATGTGCCGCGCGATGAACCGCTCGTTCGCGAACGTCCTGTTCGGCGCATTCGGGCAGGTCCAGACCGGCGGAGCCGCGGCCGAAGTCCGAACCGTCAAGAGCGGCACATCGCAGGATGCGGCCGACCTGCTCGGGAATGCCGGCCGCGTCGTGATCGTCCCCGGCTACGGCATGGCAGTGTCGCAGGCGCAGCATCGCGTCCGCGAAATCTACGATCAGCTCGTCAAGCGCGGTATCGATACGAAGTTTGCCATCCACCCGGTCGCTGGCCGGATGCCTGGTCACATGAACGTCCTGCTCGCCGAAGCCGAGGTCCCGTACGACGCGCTCATCGAAATGGACGAAATCAATCGCGATCTGCCGCAGACCGATGTCGTCCTCGTCGTTGGCGCCAACGACGTGGTCAATCCGGCCGCGCGCCACGATCCCAAGAGTCCGATCTATGGCATGCCGATTATCGACGCCGACCGCGCGCGCTTCGTGATTGCGAACAAGCGCTCGATGAATCCAGGATTCGCCGGCATCGATAACGAGCTCTATTACGCCGAAAACACGCTGATGCTGTTCGGCGATGCCAAAGGGGTACTCGGCGAGGTCGTGAAGGCCCTCGCGGGAGACAGCGGCGGCCACTGATGGACACCTTCATCGACCTCTTTCTTCACCTCGATAAGCATCTGACGCAGTTCGTGACGACCTACGGCGGCTGGGTCTACGGACTCCTCTTCCTGATCGTGTTCGCCGAAACCGGGCTCGTCGTCACGCCGCTGCTGCCGGGAGATTCGCTGCTCTTCGCCGCGGGCGCGCTCGCGGCGACCGGTGCCCTCGATCCCTGGGTGCTGCTCCTGCTCCTGATTGTCGCGGCAGTGCTCGGCGACGCCGTCAATTACGCGGCCGGCCGATTCATCGGGCCGCGGATCTTTACCGCCACCGATCGATCGAGCATCTGGCATCGACTGCTCAACCGGCAGCACCTCGACCGCACACACGCGTTCTTCGAGCGTTACGGCGGAAAGGCCGTGATCCTCGGCCGATTCGTGCCGATCGTACGCACGTTCGTTCCGTTCGTCGCCGGCGCGGGCGCGATGACCTACCCGAAGTTCGCCGCGTACAACGTGATCGGGGGCGTGATCTGGGTGGCCATCTGCCTCGGGGCAGGCTACGGGTTCGGGAATGTTCCTGTCGTCCGGGAGAACTTCTCGCTCGTCGCGATCGGCATCGTCGCGGTTTCGTTGCTTCCGGTTCTCGTCGAGATGATCCGGCAGCGCGGACGAACGCTTTCGAGCTAACCGGGGCTCCCGCCCGGATCGGTTTCGCGCTCGTTCGCGCGCACGCGCGGGCGAGGCCGTCGAACGAAGCCTTGTATTGAGCGCCTGGCTCGCAATCTCTGGTCGCGGCAAGACAAATCTCTGTACCGCGCTGCTCACACCGAGCGCGCCGCTCGGCTCCGTCTACCGGGGAACGGAAACAGAGCCTGCGAACGCGCCGATCCCTGGCGCGTTCGTCGCGCTGACCTGCTTGGACAATGTCGGCATCGAACTTGGAGACCGCGGACGTGCGGGCCTGCGCTGGTCCGGCTCGTCTGCGCTCCCGGGCGTGCTCCCGAGACCGGCGTAGTGCCCGCACCAGAGAGGGGCCCGACCGTCCGTTTGGTGTGCGGCGGGTGACAGCGGGGCCCCGCCGTGGGTCGTTTGCGCGGCGGGGTGCAAGTTGTGGTGATTGCAAGCGAGTGAGCCGATCCGATGCAGACTCCGCCCCCGTCCCGTGGTGCGCCCGAGCAGCCAGCATCCGACAGGGTTCGCTGCCCTGCGTGCGGTCGCACGACTGTCCGACGCGTGCTGCTGATGCGCGATCGCGTCTATCTGCGATGTGGAACGTGCGCGAAGGTCTGGGATATTCCAAATCGACGACAGGTGCGACAGCCCGAAACGACGGATCACTCCACGCACTCGACTGACCCGGAAGAAATGTTGCGACGGCTCAGAGAGGAGAACGAGGCGCTCCGTTATGCTGCCCTCAGCTTCGGCGACCTCGCCGAGCGATTGAACGACGCGCTTCGTCAGGAGCGCGAGCGGCACGGCATCACCGATAACAGAGGCAGCACGGGCAAAGACCTGGACTGAGTCTTCCTCAATTCCATCCGCGTTGGCTCGATTTGATCGATGATTTCGTCAGTCGAGCCCGCGTGTCGCGGAGCTGCTCGAATTGAAGGAATGAAGCGACCACTTCTCGCTTTCGTCGCAATCGCGTACACACTCTCGATTGCTCTAAGCCTCCTCATTGGACTCACCGGTGGATTCAGGAGCCCGCTCGTTGGACTGCGGTTCCTCTCGATGTTCATCCCGGCGGTCGCCCTGATGATCGTCCGCTCCGTGACCAGTGAGGATCTTCGGATCGAGTGGAATCGCCTTCCCGCGAGATACATCGTCGTCGCGATCCTATTGCTTCCGGCTGCCATGCACGCTGCGATGCTGCCGGTCGCGGTTGCCTACGAGGGGAGACTCCCTTGGGAAGACTGGCTCACGCCTCGAGCTGACGGACTCTATCACACGCCCGCGCAACGCGGGTGGGGCACACTTACGCCTGGCGGCCTTGCGCGCCACATCGCGGTAAATGCCGTCGTCGGTCTGGTCATTGTCTCGATTCTGGCGTTCTTCGAGGAGATCGGTTGGCGAGCGTGGCTCTTGCCGCGACTTGTCGAGCGCACATGTCCCAGGCTTGGTGTCGTGATCACCTCGGCGATCTGGGCCCTCTGGCACATCCCCTTCCAGCTCTCCGGCGTGCAACACGCCGACGGCGTTTTGCCGGTCGCGCTCGCGCTTACGCTGCCGCTCGGCATATTTGCTGCGGGGCTGGTTCTGGGCTGGCTCTGGTTGAGAACAGAAAGCATCTGGATCGTTTCATTGGCTCACGGCGCACTCAACGCCTGGGGACAGTACGTGTTCAAGTACATGCAGTTCGTTCGGGCGCCAGACTCGATCGTCGGGGCCGCTGGCATTCTTGCCGTTCTCCTCCTTGGAACGTTGCTGCTGACACTAGGGCTTCCGACCGCACCGCGTCCGGGCAGCGTAATATAAGATCACGCAAAGCGAATGATTCTCGCGTTGGTCTCGTGTCTCGTCACATCCTTCTGATCGCGGCGAGTGTATCGCTGATTGCGGGTGTGTTGATCCTGAATGCGGCGTGCGCCTTTGCACTCCTCAATATGCCTCTCCCCGAACAAGTCGCAGCATATCGCGCCGAGTTCTACCAGCGGGCTTTGTTGGGCGTAGGGTGCATCACTGTTGGAATCGTACTCCTGGGACTGCGACGTCGGCGCGGGAGATGAGTGACAGGCATCGCGGAGGATGGGATCCAATTCGGTCAACGCCGCGCCACGAAGATCAGCTCACCGTCGCCCGCACCGACGGGTTCACCGCGCCAGCCACCGTGTACGCGCTCGATCGCGAACCCGGCATCGATGACGGATTGCCGAACGCGCTGCTCGCTCCAGAAGCGCAGGCTGGAGTCGCTCCGGAGCTCTTCACCATCCGGGAAGCGGTAGTGGTGAGAGAAGCTGACCGTGTCATCGGTCAGGTGCGTCACCTCGGTCCAGATCAAGACTGTCGCGCCGTCGCGAATGACGACCTGCCGGCGAGAGTCCTCTGGGTTCCACCGGTCCCAAATGTGTGCGTGTGGGTCATACGCGTGGAAGGCGAGCCTGCCAGTATGGACCAGCGCTCGCCAGACAGCGTGCAACGCGCTTACCCACTCCTTCTCTGTGAGAAGGAACTGAGACACATGACCCGTCATGACCGCCACGTCAAAAGCCCTCTCGGGCGCGGATTCCGCCGTGCCGTGAAGCCACGTCACCCGCTCCGTTCCGGCCTTGGTCCGCGCTGCCGCGAGCGCTGCCAAAGAAGGATCGATGCCGGTCACAGCATGGCCAGCCTCCGCGAGCCGTAGCGCGAGCCGGCCGGTGCCGCAGCCTACGTCGAGCACGCGCGCTCCAGGCGTCTCGTCGACCAGCGCGAGAAAATAGTCATCGTCGCGGGCCCAAGAAAACGCGGCGTCATACACGTCGACTAGGCGAGCGTCATTGAATTCAGCGTTGTGCACGTTCGCATACTACAAGACCACGCGGGCGCTCTGGCGCTTGCGCTGCGGCGAGAGAGCCTTCGCAGTGGTTTTGAACTCGCGGGCTAGCCGAGCAGAAGCTCGCCTGAAAGGCGAGCGAAGGTTGGTGGACGGCAGGAGGCTCGAACTCCCGACCTCCGCGTTGCGAACGACAAACGGAAGACGCGCTAACGTGCGCGCCCTCAACACTTACTCCGAAAGCGTGGACGTGCGGCATCGTACCTCTGAATCCCCATTCCTATTGATGGTTTTTCACAGTCACGTATAGCCGATGGGCACAACAGCGGTCACAAGTGACTTTGGATGCTCGGCATTCTGGTGTCTCGCGAAGCCGTTAGCATCGTCGCTCGCACTCGTTCCACCGAATGAGTTATGAGCTTGATCCGATCCCGTGGACGGGCTAATTACGCTGCTCGTCGAGTCGGCGTTCGGAACACGTACACGAGAAAGCCACCAATCGCCATCCCCACGCCGGCGTCAAGGCGCATCAACAACGGCCCTGCACTCGCCAACCAGTTCATGACCGCCCGCGCGCGGGCAACGCCGAACCACGGCGTCGTCAGTCCCGCGATGATCACGATGAGGCCGAGCACGCGGAGCGTCCGCGGTGCCCGCGATGCTGGCGCGGCGAGCACGAATACCAGCCCAATTGCGGTTCTCAGTGCGGCGATCGCGTAAAGTCCGGCCGGCGTAATCACCGAGCGCTCCAGTGAAAGGCGCAGATCGGGTGCCGCAAAGCTGATCGCACTCCAGAGGATGACAAGTACGCCAACAACGAGCCCAAGCAATCGCATGACGAGTCCTTTTTAACAGCGTCCTGGCGCGCGGTGCCTGTGATCCGGTGGACGGTTCATTCACGCTGCTTGAGTCATCGCTCGTCTCTCGAAGGCGGCCGGACTGATCTGGCCGACGGGTCGAGTGCCGACGCCGTTACAAAAATGCTACTCCGATGACAAATTGCGCTGACGCGAACACTCATAAACGGGCAAACGTGCGTCGTTCAATGTCTCATATAGTGGTACGGTACTTGCTACACTAGGGCCAGATCGTGAGCGTCCCCATCTTGGCGTGGGGCACGTCGAATATCCAGGCGCACGCAAGACCGGACGGTTAGCGCGCCGCCAAGTCAAACCGACCCTGAGGTGGACACCAACAGGGCGTGGTTTCAGAAGAAACCCGCTGTTGGCTCATTTTAGGGACGAGCATAGAGCCACCAGCGACACCCGTCGGAGGTGGCTTTTGTTTTGTCCGCTGTTCCTGATCCGCGGCGAGTTCTCGCCTTCCAATCCCGCCATCGCGACGAAACTCGCGACCTCGCCCAGTGGGGTCGTGCGTGGCTGACGTCGCGTCCATTGAGCGGCCGCCTGTTTCACCCGCCGACGCAGTGGCGGTATTTCTCGATCGCCGTCGCGATGCTGCACGCAAGCTCGCAGTCAGCGAGTCCCAAGTCCTTAAGTGGGAACGCGAGGGCGTTCTTACACCGATCCGCATTCCCGGGATTCGTGCTGTTCGCTACGCGTCGAGCGAAGTCGAAGCACTCGCCAAGCGATGGATCGCTGCAGGGAGTCGCGACGATGCGTAGGCAAATCAAGAGGTTGATCTGCAGCGCATTCACCAGACTGCCGTGTGTATGCTGGCCGATCGTCTCGGCTTGCGTCCGTCGAATGTGGCCGGGGTTTCGTCAGTCATGATCAGCGCACGCGACATCGTGCCGGCCCTGTATGCGGGCTGCGACGGCCTCATTGAACTCCGCGCCCTACCAAGTCTGCGCCGATGCTTTACGGTCCCCAACGACACCGCGACGCGGCGAACTTTTTTCAGACGCAACCAGCAGGAGAACCTGTACTGGGGAATCGCCACTCGGCGCTCGGACGCGAACGGTACCGAGTCGAACTGTCTGCATCTCGGCAGCCTGTATGCCGATCTCGATTTCGGGAAGGGCACTGAAGCGGAGATCCGGACACGACTCGCGCAGACGCCGCTCACTCCTTCACTCCTGATCAACAGCGGAGGCGGACTCCACGCATACTGGTTGCTGCGCGAGCCCGTTGACGTGCAGGAGGATGCGCCGAAGCGCTGGCTGCAACGACTGGCGACATACCTGAACGCCGACCCGCCTGTGCAGAGCCCGCGCGGGTGCTTCGCGTCCCCGGCACAAAGAACTTCAAGTACGAACCGGCGCGGCTGGTGTCTGTTGAGCACTTCGATCCCGAGGCCCGCTACAACCTCACCGACTTTGACGAGTGGTTGCCGGTTGCCAGCACTACGATCGCGCCTAGCGCGTCGTCCATTGCGGGACCGATCCTCGACGGCAACCGGAATACCTCGCTCTACAAGCTCGCGCGGTCGTTGAGGGCCAAAGGGATTGAGGCCCCTGCGATTGAACTCTCGATTCGATCCGTGAATCAGGCGCAGTGCCATCCTGCTCTGTCCGAGCAGGAGATCACCAAGGTCGTGCGGCAGGCGACCATACAGGAGAACCGCTCCGACTTCCAGCCGGTGACCAACTCGGGAGGCCCCGCCATCGGCGTTGTCACCAACCTTGCCGGCGTTCGGATGCGCCCGATCGACTGGCACTGGAAACACCGGTTCGCGCGCGGCAAGGTGACCATCGTCGCAGGCGAGCCCGGCGTAAGTAAGTCGAGTCTGTGGATCGACGCCGTTGCTCGCTCTACACGCGGCGGACTGTGGCCCGATGGCGAGGTCGTCGCTCCGTGCGATTGCGTGGTCATGACGGCCGAGGACGCGCTCGAAGATACCGTCAAACCTCGGCTCGTCGCGGCCGGTGCAAACTTGGCCCGGATCCATGCGTTGGGAATGGTGCGTGACGTTGCCTCCGACGCTGAGCGCCTGGTGAATCTCGAGCGCGACATCGCGGTGATCGAACAGGTTGTCAGCGATACGCAGGCTGGCTTCGCCTGGATTGATCCGCTCGGCGCCTACCTCCCGTCGAAACTGGACGCCAAAACCGATCATCAGGTGCGTGCGGTATTGGCACCACTCGCCAAGATGGCGGAGCGTCGGCATGTGGCGCTCGGACTGGTGATGCACCTCGCCAAAAACGCGGAGCGAAAGGTGTTACACCGTGTGCTTGGCTCGATCGGATTCGTCGCGGCCGCGCGCATCGTACTCGCCGTGGCTGAGGATCCTGACGACGGCGCCCGTCGGCTGCTACTCCCCGTTAAGGCGAACATTTGCCCACCCGCCCCGGCACTCGCCTATCGCGTGTGTCCCGTCGTCGTAGACAGTGAGGGCGGCCCCTGCGAGGCGCTGCGGCTGGATTGGGAAACCGACGCCGTCGTGGGCCTCCACGTTGATGACGTATTCCGAGGTACCCGCGAGGATGCAGCTGAGCGAATGGATGCGGAAACGTTCCTACGTGAGTACTTGGCTGACGGCCCGAAGGATGCGAAGGAGATGCTCCAGGCGGCCGAGAGCAATGGTATCGCCCGCAGCACACTCTTCCGCATCAAGAGCAAGATCGGCGTCCGTGCCACCCGCGTTGGTGGCGTCGGAGCGGCAGGACGCTGGATCTGGAGCCTAACAGTCTCACCAGCTAAGGGTCCTACACGCGGAGATGGGACTCTTAGGACTCTTAGCGAAAACTGGCCTGTCAAGAGTCCCACTACTACTAAGAATCTCAACATTGTGTCGGGAGGAGAGGGCGACAGTGAGCGCTGCTAACTCGATCTGCCTCACCGGCGGCCTTGTTGTTCCCGTCACGGCCCTGCAACTCTGCTGGCAACTGGAGAACCGTGGCCTCGACCTGCAGCTCGATGGTGATGACATCGTGATACGTCCTCGCACCTTGCTGACGGATACCGATCGCGTCGCGATTCGCGAACTCCGCCCGCACATCAAGGCCCTCATTGCCTACTGTGCACAGCCTGAGGCGCACCAGTGATGCTGGGGCAAGCGGCGAGCTACGCACGCGGCCATCGCCGCAGTTGCGAGACGAAACTGTGCGTCGATAACCAATATCGCTGCGCGGACAATGCGGAGGACGGGCACCCTTACTGCCTTTTTTCTGAATGGCTTACGCACGTCTTGAGAACGATTGTGACCACCCTGTGACCACACCGACGCAACAGCGGGGATTACGGGCTGACGGAGCGGTGCGTCATGGCGCGGCCGCACTCGTGCAGCACGGGCAACTCCCAGCAGGCTCCGAGTTCGATCACTTCCGCGACGTGCTCGATACCAGGCGCACGGAGGCGCTCGCGTGGGTCGGTGGCCTCGCGGTGGCGTCCTGCTTTGACCGCGACGATGTCGAAGCGTACGCATGCTGGGGAACGGCCGCAGACATCGTGTGGGGCGTGCTTCACGTTGAAGGGCTCTTCACTCGCTCACGCCGGCGCAAGTCGTTGTTTGACTACTGGGAAAGGTGCGACAAGCGCGCGAGCCACTACCGCGAACTGCTCCGCTCGCGTCGGTATGAGAAGCGAGTTTCTGGCGACATCGCGCAGCGCTTTGCAGACATGCACGCAGCGAGGGAGGAAAACGGGTGAGCCTGATCGTTCCCGAACTCGCCGAGGACTTCACAGCGTTCTGTGATGAATTCCGGATTCCGCTCTTCCACTGGCAACCCCAGGACTTTGGACGAGCGCTCCGGCGCGAGCGCGGTCGATTCGTGCATCGCATTGCCGGCATCAGCGTGCCACGAGGTGACGGAAAGACGCATGGTACTGCCGCAGCCGGTCTGTGGCGTCTGCTCTGCGGCAAGGCCCCGCAGCACGTCTCGTCTTCGGCGCTCGATCGCGAGGGCGCGAAGGTGATGCTCCAGCACGGAAAGCGAATGGTCCGCAATCATCCAGACCTCGCGACCGCGATCAAGGCGCTAGCGGACGGATTCGTTGTGCCAAGCACCGGATCGCGCTGGACGATCACGTCGCGTGATCATGAGTCGTCGCGCGGCGAGCATCCCGACGTCGTGCTATTCGACGAAGCCGGGTGGGCGCGGGACGATGAACTGTTCGCGTCGTTGCTGGCGAGTCAAGCCTCTGTAGCCGACCCGCTCGCGGTCGTCGCGTCCACTGTTGGCCGGCGCAAGATCGGACCGCTCTGGGCAGTCAAGCAACTCGCCGAGGGCGGGGACGAACACGCGTTTTGGGCGTGGCACGGCACGAACCGCAGTCCGCGAGTGACGGCAACGTTTCTGGAGCAGCAGCGACGCATTTTGATGCCCGCGCAATTTGCGCGCGAGCATCAAAACCTCTGGGTGGACGCGGCGGATGGATTCTGCACGGCCGCTCAAGTGGACGCAGCGATGGGCCACCGCTGGGCTCAGCGCGAAGTCGGCGAAGCCGGACACGTGTATCACCTGTTTGTGGACATTGGCACCGTCCACGATCCGTCTGTCATTGCCGTCGGACACGAAGAGGGCGGCATCGTCTTCATCGACAAGCTGAGCACGTTTCAAGGGTCTCGGGAATCCCCCGTTCAACTGGCAGCAGTCGAAGCGGCCATTGTTGACATCTGCCGTGCGTTCACCGTGCGCGAAGTCCGTGTCGAAAGCTGGCAAGGACTCTCTGCCGTGCAACGTCTGCAAACCCGTGGCTTGCCGGTGAAGGTGTTCACGCCGACCGCAAAAACGAATGCCGAAGAGTGGCCTGTGCTGGCGCAGCGCTTGGCCACCGGAACGATTGTGCTGCCCCTTCACGCACGGCTGCGCGAGGAGCTCTTGAACCTCGTCGTTGAGATGGGGCCAAGCGGAATCAAGGTCGTCGATCGCGGGAAGATCCATCAGGACCATGCGGTTGCCGTGCGCGGTGTCGTCGCGCAACTCCAGCCACGTGCGCGCAGCCAAGCGGTGGCGACTGTGCGCGCGAACGTTTCGTGGCAACGGAAGTTCTGGGGCATCGGCCAACCAGAGGATGACCGCGACCTGGTCTGCACGGACCTTCAACGCGTTGCACAACTCGGAGCGGAAGGATGGCGACTTGGGAGACTACAGCGATGAAGCGTCAGCGTGAGGACTACGCGAGTTGGTTTGCGAAACGGAAGCCACGCCGGTTGAGAGACGAACTGCGCGAATGCCGCGAGTTGGACGCGGCCAGGACTGCCGCGGGCACTCAAAACCAGTGGCTCAATGAACAGATGAACCCGCCGGAGCCGAAACGTGATTGGCGGGACCGGTACTTCAAAAAGTAGAAGGGACAAGACGATGCAGATGATCGACGAAACGAAGGTGATGATCCCCACGATGCCGCCAGTTGGCGAGACCGCGACACGGTTCGCATCCGGCGAACGTCGGAGCGAAGTGCTACGCCGCGCGAATTCGCCCTAGCACGCCAATCGGGTTGCTCGACCGGTTCGCGGAATACGAAAACGCGGTCGAGAGGTTGGATGCGGACCTGCGACTGCCGGAGCCGTTCCGCGTGGCCGAGCGCGCGAAGCTGCGGGAGGCCTTGCACGCCGACGCAGATCAACTCGAAATCGACACAATCGCGGAGCGGTACAAGCTACTTGCCGATGAAGAGTCTTCCGTCCTTTTCGAACTCAAACAGTCATTCCTCCCGAATGACATGGCCGCCGTGTTGATGGTCATTGACCGGACACAGGACGAAGGCGCGTTGATCGATATGGCGGAAGAGGCGCTCGCGCGGAACTATGGTCCACGCGTGCGCGCCACGTTGCCGCTCGTGATCGACAAACTGCACCAACTTGCCGGGAACAACGAGACCGCCAAAGGTCGCGCGACTCGATTGGCGACGACGTTCGCCGAGTGGTGCAGCGCGCATCCATCGCCCGCACAGAGGCTCCGCGACATCGCGGACCACCGCGAGCGCGTGATCGGCGAAGTGGCCGGAGCGTACTCAACCGCTCGTCAACGACTGGGCATGAAGGTTCTCTAATCTCTGAACGACACCACACCAATGGAGGGGCACTCAATGATCGGAATCGACGACGCACTTTACAGACAGTATCCCGCCGCACTCTGGGAAGAGTGGCTCACGTCAAGGCCTGGGAGCGCGGAGGTACGGCTGGTGTTCCGGAAGCCGAATGGCGACCTCACGAGCGGCATCGCGAGCAGTCGGTTCGCGGACTACGTGAAAAAGAACTGGGTCGTCGTGGGGATCGGCGACGAGGTTCTCGAGCGCGAGATCAACGAAGCCAGAATTCCGAAGGCCGAGGACACTTTTCCGCGACAGACGACCGCAAAAGCCGAGAAGAAGTAACCAGGCAGGAACAGGACATGAGCGAACAGACGAGAACGGTATTTCGCACGAGCACGGAACAACGTGAAACGGGCTTCATCGCAGGATGGAATCCTCACGATGCGTTCGGGTTTATTTCGCGCGACCGCGCGCCGCGCGGCCGCCAAGTCTTCATCCACATGAGCGAGTTGCCTGATGGCGTGTCGGTTCCCGTGCCCGTCGGGACGCGATGTTCGTTTATCGCTGTGACGAGCGCGAAAGGGTTGCGCGCGACCGCCGTCGAATTCCCGCGCGACGCTCGCGCAGAACGGACGCAACGAAGCCACCCATGCTGACCCATATCCCATCGCCCGAGCGCCCCCCAGAAGCGTTACCAAGCGTTTCTGCGGGCATCTGTGGCGGGTGCGGCCGCGCGTTGGTGCCGACACGGACGAATCAGCGTCACTGTCGCCCGAGCTGTCGCGTGCGCGCTTGGCAACGACGTCACGCCCGACCCGCAACAGTGCTGCTCGACCCCGACCTGCAGGACGTGCTCCGGCGGTGTCCCTTCGAATGAACACATCGCACAAAGGCCGACGGGCCGAGCATCGCGCACGCGCGCTGCTGCAAGCGCTGGGATTTGCGGTCATTCGCGCCGCGGGCTCGAAAGGACCGGCCGACTTGGTGGCCTTGGATCAGAATGAGATCCGGTTCATCAGCGTCAAGTCCGGCACCAAGTACCTGAGTGAAGTCGAGCGGGAAACGTTCCGGAAAGTGCCGATTCCGCCAAACGGTTCCCGGTGGTGCTGGCGATTTCCGAATCGGTCACAACCGCTGATTGAGCGACTGTGACGCGCGGAGTTCGGCGAATCGTGATTGACAGAAGCGAGAAGGTGAATGCAAAGTAAGCGGAGCCCGGCCGTGTTGGTAGCACGAGCCGGTACTCCTAAGCGCGTCAACCGTCATCGGCGGTCGGCGGCCTGCCCGAAATCGTATCTCAAAGCAGTCTGCTCGCCCGTAAGAGGGAGCCAACGACAATGAGCCTCCGCAAGCGATGCAGTGCTGATGTACCTGCCCTTCTGACGGACAACACAGCCAATCCCTTTTACTGCCCTTCGTCGCCGCGGTGCGATCATCCGTGGCACTACGATTTTCGGGTAAATCGCCGACGGTACCGCGCAAGCACGGAGACGGCGGACAAGCAAAAGGCGAAGAACATTGAAGCAAAGGAACGCTCGCGGATCCTTGACGGCCGTCACGGCATTCGACGACAGCCGGACATTACATTTCGGGCGTTCGGCGAGCTGTACCTCCGCGATTACTCGGAGCCGAACAAACGGAGTGCAGATCGTGACGCGAGATCCTTAACGTTCTCAATCGCGCGTTTGGTTCGCTGATTCTCCACGAGATCACGCCGCATCGGATCGAACAATTCAAACGCGAACGACTCGCGGGCAAGTGGCGGGCACATGGACAGACGGGCGCACCAAAACCTCTGAAGCCAGCGACCGTCAATCGCGAACTGGACACGCTGCGCGGCATTCTCACGAAGGCGGTCGAGTGGGGCAAGCTGCTCGACTCCCCCATGCGCGGAATCAAGCGCCTGAAGATGGACAACCGGCGGACACGAATTCTGAGCGAGGACGAGCAGCAACGACTCCTCGCCGCTTGTCCGAAGAAACTCCGAGCGATTGTGATGTTGGCATTGATTACGGGAGCGCGGATCGGCGAACTCCTGGCACTCCGATGGGACGATTGTGCGGACGGCTACCTAACGTTCCTCGAAACGAAGAACGGACGGGCCCGACGGATCACGATCAGTCCATTGATCGAGACAGTCCTCGCGGCACTACCGCGCACCTCCGAGTGGGTGTTCACGAACAACCGAACAGGCCGGCCATTCACGGTGAACGGCTGTCGGCATGTGTTCGATCGCGCAGTCGTGCGGGCCGGAACCAGCAGACCTGATGAAGTGACGCTTCACACGCTGCGGCATACCGCGCTCAGCCGAATGATCGCAGCGGGGTATGACGACTACACCGTGATGGAGATCAGCGGGCACAGTTCGACGCGAATGCTCGCCCGATACACGCATCCCCGTGAGGAACGCAAGGCCGGCGCGCTGGATTCCTTCGGTCCCGTGGTCACAACGTGGGCACAAACAGACGGATCGGCTGTTGGGAACCGAGGAGTATCCGACGAAATCGCCGAATTATTGAGGAAAGCTGGTGGACGGCAGGAGGCTCGAACTCCCGACCTCCGCGTTGCGAACGCGGCGCTCTCCCAACTGAGCTAGCCGCCCACTCGGACAATAGGACGTACCCGGAAGGAACAATCTACGCGTGGGTACGAACGCCGAGTGTAACACGCGGTTTCGGCGCCACGCAAACCGCGCGAGCTCAGCGTGACTGTTCCGCCGCTCCTCGCCGCGCGAGCATCGTGTTGAACAGTCCGCGAAGCGCGGCGGACGCAATCGCGTGCGCCGCGGTCACGCGCGCCAGATCCTCGAGATCGTTTCCGCCGAGGTCGGCGTGTGATTCGAGCGACTCGACGCGATCGCGCAGTGCGCTCAACGCGTCGGCCGTCTGCAGTGCGCCCCGGAAAGCGGTCTTGAGCGCCGCGAGTTCATTCGGATCCGACATGCCCGCTCAATGTAATCCAGCCGGGGTCCCCGCCGCGCGTATTGTGCGCGGTGGGGTGCAATTACAGGATTCGGATCCGCGTTTACGTTCTGGTCACCGCTGAATCGCAGGCCGGCCCACGGTCTATCGACCAATCGTTCGAACAGGTCTGGAATGTGCGCCTTACGGTAGCCGGTACGAGGCGTGCGTCGTGGTGCGGGCGTTGCAAACTCGTGCGAGCCCCTGCAATGTCGGCACCATTGATTGAACTGCCGTCGTCGGTCTCCTCGTCCGGATACACGGACGGATTGGGCCGACGTGTGCTCGCGTTCGATCGCGAAACAGGCGTGATGCTCGAGCAGCTGCGCCTCCGGCCGGAGCTCGCGGCGTTCGAAGCCGGAATTCGCGAGCGGGTCGCACAGCTCGCAGGCTTCAAGGACGATCGCTTCCCCATTCTTTACCGGACCGAGCGCGACTCCGAGACCGGCGAAGTCATGATCGTGTCCGGCTTCGTGCCCGGCACGCGCCTGTCGGATCTTATCGACACCGCCGAGATCGAACGCTTCGTTCCCGGCGTGGATGTCGCCATCGGATTTCTGCTCAGCGCGCTGCCGGCGCTGTCCGCCCTGCATACGACGACCGGCTTCGCGCACGGCCTGATCGATCCGGCACGCACCGTCGTCACGCCGGCTGGCCAAGCCGTCCTTCTCGATCCGGCGCTCGGGAAAGTGATGGAACGGCTCGGTCTGTCGCGGCAGCGCCTCTGGACGTCATTCGGAATCGCGGTCCCACCCTCAGTGCAGGCGGCTCAATTCGATGCCGCGAGCGACATGGCGCAAGTTGCGCTGGCTGCCGTCATGCTGGTGATCGGACGCAGGCTGAAAGACGACGAATACCCCGACGGCATTGCGCGGCTGCTGGTTGAAGTCGTCGATGTCGCACAGATCCGCGGGAGCGCTGCTTTCGCCGCAGGGCTTCAGCGGATCCTCCAGCGCTCCCTGCCCCTTCCAAGCCGACGGCCGTACGCAAACGTCGACGAGATGATCTTCGACGTCCGCATCCTCGTACGACGCGAGATCGGCGCAGACGCCTGCCGCGCTGCCTTACTTGAATTCGTCACGCGCATGGACGCGGCGTTTTCGCTGACGACGTCGGCTGACGGGGATGAGGACGCACGGTCCTGGCCGGCTGAGGAGGAAGAATACGACGGGTCCGCGGCCGAGGCCGGGCACGTCGATGACGTTCCTGCACTTCCTTCGCATGTGGAAGTCGTAGAGGGACCAATCGAATTCGAGATATCGCTGGACGACATCAGCATCGCCAGGCCGATCGTTTCCACCGAGCCAATCGATGTCGTCTACGATCTTCCGGGCCTCGATTCGATCGAGATTCTCCACGATCGCAAGGATTCGGAGCCACTGAGCACGCCCAGCGAGATCCATCCCGAGTCGCCGTCGATCGAAATCGCCCAGCTCAGGGAGATTGACTCTCAAGCCGCGATGTCAGTGATCGCCAATCAGCCAGCTGCTCCGTCGATCGAAGAACCGGTCCCTGCTGAAATCGCGCCCGAGACAGCGGTCGTCGAACAGCCAGTGACAGCTGCGTCAGACCCGGCGTCCGCCGAAGAGGCAGCGCCCATCGCGGAACCCCCCGCGACCGCTCCCAAGGCCGGCACGTCACGACGGAAGAAGCGACAGCAGAAATCGGCGCGCGCCCGCAAAGACAAGCTGCGCTCCACGGCCGGTGCGCCGACGAACGCGAAACAGACTCCGGCGGAAACACCGCCATCGAAATCCGGCTGGCTCGTGCCTCCTGATCGCGCGCGGGCGTTCGAGCAGTTCATGCCCGCTGCGCCGGTGGAACCCGCGCAGGCGACGATCACTCATCCGCCGCACGCTCCGGTTCAAATCGCGGCAGCCGTGCCTGTACCGCCGGTACATGTTCGCCCCGAGCCGTCGCCGATGAACGTCCTGCCGAATCCCGTGGCGCTGCCGCAGCCGCCCGTGCTGCCACAACCAGTGCCGATGCCGCGGTATGGCGCGCCGAGCGTGCCGCCACCAGCCGCGAGCGCCGCGCCAGTTGCGCCAATCGCTGTCGCTGGGGTGGTGAAACCCGAGTCACCACCGGTGAAGATCAAATCCGAGCTGCCCGCGGGATACACGCCGCCGAGAAAGCGCCGCGTCGACACGCTGGAAGGAACGGGCGCCGACCCGGTGAGCGCCGTTCCACACGTGTATCGACGAGAGCTCTTTCAGGCCGAAGAACCGCGCTCGTTTCCGTGGAAGCTGGCCGCCGCCGCAATCGTGATCGTGGCGGTTGGCATCGTCGGAGGCCGCGCTTATCTTGCAGGGCGGCATGCGCAGGCGGCACTCGCCGCGCCGGCCGCAACGCCTCCGCCGCCACCGGCCGGCCCGACGCCTCCCCCGAAGGGAAAAGGACAAATCATCGTGCAGACGGAACCGGCCGGCGCGCGCGTGCTGCTCGACGGCAAACCCGCGGGTGAAAGCCCTGTTACCCTCGACGCGATCGCACCAGGCCGCCACGTGCTGACCTTCATCTCGTCGTCGGGCACGATCAAGCGAACGGTCCGCGTCATCGCCGGAAAGACGATCAACCTCGAGGTGCCCGTCTTCTCTGGTTGGCTGGCGCTTTTCGCTCCCGTGGTTCTCGACGTCTCTGAAGACGGCAAGTCACTCGGCACGACCGAAGACAAGCGATTGATGATCGCGCCGGGCCATCACAAGCTCACGCTGACGAATCGTGAGCTCGGGTACAGTGCCGTCCAGGAAGTCGATGTCGACGCCGGGCAGGTCACCTCGCTGACGATCGATCCGCGGGGAACCGCAAACTTCTCGTCAAACCCGGACTCGGAAGTCTGGATGGACGGCCGGAGGCTCGGCGTGACGCCACTCGCGGGTCTTCCGGTGCCACTTGGTGTGCGCGACTTCATCTTCAAGCACCCCGATCACGGCGAGCGGCGCGCCACGATCACCGTGCGCGCCGACGCGCCGGCCGCCGTCAGCGTGGACTTCACGAAACAACAGTAGCCGGCAGTCTCGAAATCGTGATCCTGCGCACAGGATTGCGCCGTCGTTCGCACGTCCATGCAGCTCTGCTGTTGGGCATCGCTCAATTTTTCTCCAGACTTGTGCCGGTTTCGACGCAACCTCGGTCGAACGACCGTGGCACTCTCCTTGCCTCGGCGCACACTGCACGTTTCAAACAAGGACGTTCACATGTGGACCTGGATCAGCTGCTACGTAACCGGCCATGACTACAGCGTGTGTTGCGACGGCGGGGCAATGTTCCTGCGCTGCGTCGTTTGCGGGCGTCGTTCTCAAGGGTGGGTCGTCCACGGGCACGGACACGCGCAACGCAACGCGTAGGCGCGCCGCAGGCGACGCCGCGCCGGAGCGGAGCGGGCGAAGGGGTCCCCGCGAGCGACGGCGATAGGGGTCGGGCGGGGACAAGCCCCCCGGTCCAATAATTGACACCCCACTGCGCCGCTGGGGACAATGCTCGAAATGCTCCCCCCGGCCGTCCCACGTATCGCCAAGGAAGACCTCCAGCAACGGCTGAACGGATCGCGCGGCGAGCCGCCAGTCATCGTTGACGTTCGTCTCAAGTATCCGTACGAGCACAGCACCGTGAAATTGCCTGGTGCCATTCGCATGGCGCCCGGCGCGCTGGATGCCTCGGCACTCCCCCGTGATCGCGAAATCGTGGTGTACGACTCCGACCCCGACGAGTTGGTGAGCGAGCGCGCCGCCGCGGAGCTGATTCGCCTCGGCTATCGCGCCTCGGCTCTGCGTGGTGGCATCGCCGAGTGGGTCAACGCGAAGCTGCCCATCGAGACCAAACCCGCACCGCAGGCGGCCCCGCCAGCACCGGGCGCGCTGAAGGGGTGAGGGCGCAGACGCAACTCCACGTGACCTTGCGGCAGCTCGCCGAGCTTGCCGAGATTCGCGGCGCAAGTGGCGACGCGTCCGATCTCCTCGAGGCCGCGGCCGCCATCGAAGCGCTCGGACCCGACGGTGCCGAACGGCTCGGCCAACTCGTTCGCCGCAATCGCCTGTCGGATATTCCGAATCTCCATCCCCGCATTCACGCGAGGGTTCGCGAGCTTGTTCGATCGAATACGGACGCGGTGGCTGCCGCAATGCGCGATGTCCCGGAGCTCATTGCAGCTCTTCTCGACCTCGGCGTTCTGACGTCGACCGACGCGCTCGTGCTCGTGCGAGACCTGGACGTCGCCACCATTGCCGACCTCGAGATTGCGACCGACGACGGCCGCCTCGAAGAGAGGATGGGGACTGCCATCGCGCGACGTCTCGAAGCCGCGACTGTCGTGCTGCGCGTTCAGGCCCGGCCGATGATTCTCGGTCGAGCATTCGACGCCCTCGAAGCGATCCTGCCCGCAATCGCAGAATCGTGTCCTGCTCTCGCTGAGACCATTCCCGCAGGGGACGTTCGACGGTGCGAGCCACTCGTCCGCGGCATCGTTCTGATGGGACGCGCGGCTGATCCGTCAGCAGCAATCGATCAAGTATGCGCGATGAAAGGGACGAGCGCGGTGTTGCGCAGGAGCGCCCGGCGAGCAATTCTCCGATACGACCGAACCGAGATTGACATCCACGTGGCAACCGACGAAGACTTCGGCTCGGTGCTCGTCGAACACACCGGGTCTCGAGAGCACCTGAAGCTGATTCGTCCACGGCAGAATCGAGCCGGCGCTCGTGCCGATGAGCACCAGCACTACGCCGGGATCGGGCTGACATTCATCCCACCGGAGCTCAGGCAAGGCTCCGGCGAGGTCGAGGCGGCATCAACCGGCGCGATACCCAGCCTCATCACGCGCGAGCAGATCCGGGGCGATCTGCACATGCACAGCACGTACAGCGACGGGCGGGAGACGATCGCGGTGATGGCGGAAACATGTCACACGCTCGGGTACGAGTACATCGCGATCACGGATCACTCGGAGCGTGCGGCTGCGTCGCGAACGCTCTCCGTCGATCAAATCGGTCGACAGCGCCAAGAAATCGATCGCGTGCGCGAGCGATTTCCACGGATGACGATCCTTCACGGCATCGAAGTCGACATCATGCCTGACGGCGAGCTCGACTTCAGCGATGAGGTGCTCGAGCAGTTCGACATCGTCCTCGCTTCGCTGCACGACTCGGCGGGTCACGGCCGCGCGCGGCTCACCGAGCGGTGCCTCCGCGCGATCAGGCATCCGCTCGTCAACGTGATCACACATCCCGCGAATCAACTTGTTGGAGCTCGCGGCGGATACGATCTCGATTTCGACGCGATCTACGCAGCAGCCACCGAAACGGGCACGTTACTTGAAATCGACGGCGCGCCCGGACATCTCGATCTTGACGGCGAACATGCGCGAGCGGCGATTGCTGCAGGCGTGACCGTCGTCATCGACAGCGATTGCCATCGCGCGGATCGCCTCGATCGCCAGATGCGAATGGGCGTGGGGACCGCGCGGCGCGGATGGGTGGAACCGCGTCACGTGTTGAACGCTCGCCCGCTGACCGAGGTGCTGGCCTTCATTGCCAGGAAGCGTGGCAAAGCTGATAACATGGGTCCGTCCAGCCTCTGCCCGAGGGTTCCATGAAAGCGATTCCGGGGGCACTGTTCCTCATCGTTGCCCTTGGCAATTCCGTGCCCGCCCAGGGTCCAACGCTGCCAGCAGCTGAGGTGGCTGCGTCGCTGCAACGGAAGTACGACAGCATTCGCGATTTTTCCGCTGATTTCACACAGGAAGCCGAGAGCGGGGTCCTTCGCAAGAAGCTGGTCGAGCAGGGCACGGTCCTCATCAAGAAACCTGGCAAGATGCGCTGGACCTACAGGCAGCCCGAGGAGAAGATTTTCGTCTCCGACGGCACCACCATGTACATGTCCGTCCCGGCGGACAAGCAGGTCATCGTCAGCCCCGTGCCCACGGAAGACGAAGCGACCACCGCAGTCCTGTTCCTCACGGGAAAGGGCAATCTGACACGTGATTTCTCCGTCACGTACGCCGAGGGCGACACGCCGGACACCTACTCGCTGATGCTGCAGCCGAAGCTCGCGCAGCGTGACTACGACTGGCTGCAGCTCGTGGTCGACCGCGCGACACTCCAGATCCGCGTCCTGACCGCCGCCGATAAACAGGGCACGCGTTCGACGTTCAGGTTCTCGAACTTCAAGGAAAACGTCGGATTGTCCGATAAGGTCTTTACGTTCAGCATCCCACGTGGAAGCGATGTCACCTACACAGGCTCCCGCAAACGCTGACCGCGTCCGGTTCGGGCGGTTTTCGGCGATTTGCGTCGTCCTCGCGCTCGTGTCGGCGTGCGCGACGAGCTCGGCGTATCGAGCGGGACAGCACGCCGAGCAGACGAACGACTTCGACCGCGCGGTGGTGGAGTACACGAAGGCCGCGCGGGCCAACCCCGACGATCGGAACACGCGCGGTGCGCTGCAACGCGCCCGGTTGCGCGCTTCGCAGGAGCACTTCTTTCGCGGCCGCCGTCTGGCAGCGACCGAACGATACGAGGAAGCGCTTGTCGAGTATCAGCTCGCTTCGGAATTGAATCCCGGCGACCCGCAAGTCGAACTGGCGTTGCGGGACACACGCCAGAAGCTGCGAACCAAGATCTCGGTCTCGCGCGGCGGGAAGACCGAGCTCCAGGCTTTGATCGAACGATCCCGCGACCTTGCGCCCCCTGGTCTCGATCTGCCGGAGGATGCGAAGCTGCCGGACTCATTGGTGTTCAGCTCTGCACCGAGTCGGGCCGTGTTCACGGCCATCGCACGCTTTGCCGGATTGAACATCGTCTTCGATCCAACGTTTCGCGATACGCCGATCAGCGTCGACCTCCGGAACTTCACGCTTGCCGATGCGCTTGCAGCCGTAACCGCCAGCACGCGCACCTTCTACCGCGTCACCGCTCAGAAGACGATTACGATCGTTCCCGACACGCCGGCCAAACGACGCGAGTACGAAGACGCCGTCGTCAGCACCTTTTATCTGAGCAACGCCGACATCAAAGAGGTCATCGATCTGCTTCGGATCGTCGTCGACGTCCGGCAGATCTCGCCGATCACTGCAACCAACGCGATCGCGCTGAAAGATACACCGGAGCGGATTGCTGCCGCTGGACGACTCATTGCAGCCATCGACAAGGCCCGCCCGGAAGTGATCATCGACGTCGAGCTCTTGGAGGTGGCTCGCTCCCGCCTTCGCGAGTACGGATTGGGGCTTGCCTCGCCAGGATCACCCGGCATTTCCGGCACCGCTGATGTCAACCGTCAGAACCTGACGCTCGAAGACCTGCGCAATCTCACCGCGTCGGATGTGTTTCTCACCGGCGTGCCCGGCATTTACTACAAACTGCTGAAGAACGACGCCAACACGCGAACGCTGGCGAATCCGCAGCTGCGAACGTCCGAAGGGATCGCCGCGCAGGCGAGATTCGGCGAAGAGGTTCCGGTCCCGATCACCACGTTCGCGCCGATTGCCACCGGAGGCGTGAACCAGCAGCCCATTACGTCGTATCAATACCGCAACGTCGGTGTGAACATCGACATCCTGCCGCGCACGCACCACGATGATGAAGTTTCGCTGACGCTCAAGCTCGTCGTGAGCAGCCTCGCCGGAACGGGGTTCGGCGGACTGCCGACGTTCGGCAACCGCGAAATCAGCACGACCATCCGGCTGAAGGACGGCGAGACCAACATGCTGGGCGGCCTGATTCGCGATGAAGAGCGGACCACGCTCGCAGGTGTCCCCGGCCTGAGCGATCTGCCGCTCATCGGCCATCTCTTTGCGAATAATCACAAAGAGGTGCTGCAGACCGACATCGTCCTCACACTGACGCCGCACATCGTTCGCGTGCTGGACCTCACTGAAGCGGATCTGAGACCGTTCCGCCTGGGTCGCGACACGGGCACCACGGGAGAAGTGCAGCCGGTCCAGATTCCACGGGACGAGGCGCAGCCGCCGCGCGATCCCACGAACCCGCCGCCAGCCGCGCCAGCCCCGACGTTTCCGCAGCCCCTCCAGCCGCCGCTGCCCGGAACGCCTGTCCCTCCCCCAAAGCCAGGCGGTGCCGGGACGTAAGAGGCAATTGTGGATTCTGAAGGGTAATTTGAGTGTGGCGGCGGTGCCAGCCTGCGGACGCCTTCAGCAGTCATCACCTCAGCTCAAGTCGTCCGGACGCGCCGGAGAAGCCGGTTGCCACTCAATTCACAATTTGCAATTCACAATTTCCCGGCGTCTATCCGTTCGACGTTCGCACCAAGCGACTGCAGCCGTTCGACGAGCCTGCTGTAGCCGCGCTCGACGGTTTCGAGCGGAGCGACGTGACTCTCTCCTTCGGCCGACAGCGCCGCCGCAATCAGCGCCATGCCCGATCGGATATCGCGGCTGTCGAGATGACGGCCGCGCAGCTTGGTAGGTCCGCTCACGATTATGCGATGCGGATCGCAGAGGAACAGGTCGGCGCGCATCGAGCTCAACTGCTCGAGTGCAAAGAGGCGCAGTTCGTACATCCAGTCGTGGACGAGCGTCCGTCCCTCGGCTTGTGTCGCGAGGACTGTGACGAGGCTGATCATGTCGCTTGGAAACCCGGGCCAGAGACCCGTCGTGATGCGCCTCACTGCGCTGAGCGGCGCCGACTCGAGGCGAAACAGATCTTCTTCGCACACGCACGTCAGCCCCATCTTTCGCAGCGGCTCGGCCACGACTTCCATGTGCGCGAAGCGCGCGCCAGTCACTTCGACGCTGCCTCTCGTGATCGCGGCAACGACGCCCCAGCTGCCGGCTTCGATGTAGTCGCCATCCAGCCGATGATGCACGCCGCGGAACTTCGGCGGGCCCTCGACGCGGAGCGTCGTCGTGCCGTCGCCTTCGACTGACGCGCCCATGCCTCGCAGGAACCGACACAACTCCACGACGTGCGGCTCCATCGCAGCATGGCGAATTTCGCTGCGTCCCTTCGCGGCGACGGCTGCGAGGAGCGCCGTCTCGGTTCCCGTCACGGACGCCTCTTCGAGATAAAAGGACGCACCGGACAATCCTGACGGCGTCTCGAGGGCGTGGCCGGGCTCGTCGAGGGGCGCGGCTCCCATCGCTGCGAGCGCCTGCAGGTGCGTGCTGATCGTGCGTCTGGCCGGGAAGTCGCCGCCTGGCTGAGCGAGCCGCGCCGATCCACATCGCGCGAGCAGTGGTCCAAGTAGGAGCACGGATCCGCGGAGCTTTCCGACGAGGACGGGATCGGGCCGGTCGGTTGTGACTTTGGCGCACTTGACGCGCAGCGTAGGCGTCCCGACACCCGATACGGTTGCGCCGAGCCCCTTCATCAGCTCGACCAGGACCTCGACGTCGCGGATGCGCGGCACGTTCGTCAGCACGCACTCTTCGTCAGTTAGGAGACACGCGGCGAGCAACGGCAGCGCCGAGTTCTTGTTGCCTTCGACCGCAACGCGCCCCGACAGCCGTCGTCCGCCTTCAATCCTGAGCGTCGCCATCGTCTTTTCCGCCGTCGCCGCTGGGGACACCCAATCGTGGCTGCCCCGTTTGGATGCCATGTTTGGATGTCCCTCTTGGATGCCCCGTTTGGGTGTCCCCGAAGTCTCCCAGGAAGACGATTTCCTCGCGCAGCTCCACGCCAAACTTCGCGAGGACCTGCTCCTTGCATCGACCGATCAACGATCGGATGTCCGACGCCGTCGCGCCACCGTCGTTGACGATGAAGTTGGCGTGCCTCGACGACACATGGGCCCGTCCTTCACGCGCGCCTTTCAGCCCCGCACGATCGACGAGCGCGCCGGCCGACGGCGGGATCCCGGAAGGAACGCGATCCGGCAGCGGATTCTGGAAGATGCAGCCGGCGCTCGCCGACTCCAGCGGCTGCGTGCGCTTTCGAAATGCCAAAGAATCGCGGGCGATGGCACGCAACTGAGCTGAGTCGCCATGGCTGACGCGAAAGTCGGCCGAGATAACGACTTCGCCGGTCCGATGCAACCGGCTGTAATCGTAGGCAAACTCCATTTCGGCTGCCGGCACGTCAAGAACCCGCCCGGCACGGTCGATCAGCCTCACCTGCTCCACCAACTCTCCGA